>DATINO010000058.1:0-2472 GCA_035474195.1 Gaiellaceae bacterium | reverse complement strand
CAAGGGTGTCAGACACCCAGTGGCGTGCGGCTACGAGACCGTGAACGAGCCCTTCATGAACGACTTGTGGGGATCGCAGACGTACTTGTAGGTCCCCTTCTTCAGCTTCAGCTTCCACGTCACGTTCGTCTTCGCGCCGACCGACGTCTTCTTGTCGACGCCCGGGCCGGTGAGGTGGAAGTTGTGGATATTCGACTTGTCGCTGATCTTGAAGGTGTAGGTGCCGGCCTTCAGCTTGGTTACCTTCTTGCCGCTCTTCTTCAGCGTGATCGTGAAGCCGGGTCCGACGGTGCCGTTCAGCGTCGGCGTCGCCGCGAGCGCGGCCGGGATGGCCAGCACTCCGAGCAGCGCGACGGTCGCGGCGAGTGCAACGAGTCTCATGGTGCTCCTCTGATCGATTAGGGATCTCTGTTGGACAGGGTACGCTCGAACGGTGGGCCTGGCGGACGTACTACCGGCAGAGGCGATCGTCGAGCCGAAGGGGCGCTATCTCGCCGATCTGATGGGCCGCGGCGTCCAGGGAACAGCCGACGCGGTCGTGCTTCCCTCCACGGCCGACGAGGTCGCCGCGGCGATGCGCTGGTGCTACGAGAACGACGTGGCGTTGACCGCACGCGGCGGCGGCACGGGGCTCGCAGGCGGCGCCATCCCCGTGGCAGGCGGCGTCGTGATCGGCTTCGAGCGGCTGAACCGCGTCCGCCAGTTCGATCCGCTGCTCTGGCGCATCCACGTCGAGGCAGGTGTCACGACCGGCGACATCCAGCGGCTGGCGCGCGAGAACGGCCTTCGGTTCCCGCCCGATCCCGGCGCCGCCGAGATCAGCCAGATCGGCGGCAACATCGCGTGCAACGCCGGCGGCCCGCATGCGTTCAAGTACGGCGTCACCGGCCACTGGGTGACCGGGATCGAGGCGGTGATCCCGCCCGGCGAGATCGTCACGTTCGGCGGCCCGATCCGGAAGGACGTCGCGGGATACGACCTGAAGAGCCTGCTCGTCGGCTCCGAGGGCACGCTCGGCCTCGTCACCGCGGCGTGGCTGCGACTCGTGCCCGCGCCGGAGCTCGAGCTGCCGGTGATCGGTCTCTATCGCGACGCCGACGCCGGCATCTCCGCGATCGAGCGCGTGCTCGCGTCGGGCGTCGTCCCCGCCGCGGTCGAGTATCTCGACGGCATCACGCTGTCGTACTCCGGCGATGCGTATCCGTTCGGGCTGCCTCCCGAGGCCGCGTTCATGGTGATCACGGAGGCCGACGGCGCCGAAGCCGAGGCGCGCCGTGTCGCGGGCGAGCTTCGCGAGGCGCTCGCAGACGACGCGGTCGCCGTGCACGCGCCGACCGAGCCCGGCGAGGTGTCGGAGCTCTGGCGGTGGCGCGGCGGTGCAGCGTTCGCGATCCTCGCGCAACGCGGCGGCGCGTACAGCGAGGACATCGCCGTGCCGCTCGACCGGCTGCGCGACGTGGCGCGCGAGACGCTCGAGATCGGAGAGCGTCACGACGTCCCGGCGCTCTCGTTCGGGCACGCGGGCGACGGCAACATCCACTCGACGTTCCTCTTCTCGCCGGAGAACCTCGACGAAGAGCAGCGCGCCGACGACGCGTGTCACGAGCTGTTCGAGCTCGCGCTGCGCCTCGGCGGCACGGTCACCGGCGAGCACGGCATCGGCTGGTTGAAGCGCGGCCAGCTCGAGCACCAGCTCGGGCCGACCGGCTACGACCTGCACCTTCGCGTGAAGCAGGCATTCGACCCGAAGAACCTGCTGAACCCCGGCAAGAAGCGGTAGTGCGCGAATCGTTCGCGGCGCTCCGCGAGCGCGAGTTCCGGCTGCTCTTCACCGGCCAGTTGATCTCGCTGCTCGGCGACTCGTTCACGTCGATCGCGCTCGCGTTCGCCGTGTTGTCGATCGGCTCGGCCAGCGACCTCGGCTACGTCTTCGCGGCGAAGTCGATTCCGCTCGTGACGTTCCTGCTCGTCGGCGGGGTGTTCGCGGACCGCCTGTCGCGCCGTGCGGTGATGCTCACAGCAGACGTCGTGCGTCTGGGAACGCAGGGCGGAACGGCCGCGCTCTTCCTCACCCACTCGGCGCATGTCTGGCAGGTCGCAGCGATCCAGGCAGTGGCCGGCACCGCGACGGCGTTCTTCAACCCGGCGTCGACCGGCCTCACTCCGATGACGGTCAGCGAAGAGCGCCTGCAGCAGGCGAACGCCTTGCGTGGGCTGTCGATGTCGTCGACCGGCTTGGTGGGACTTGCGCTCGGCGGTGTGGTCGTCACGCTCGCCGGCCCCGGCTGGGCACTCGCGGTGGACGCGGTCAGCTACGGGGTGAGCGCGTACTTCCTCGCACAGCTGCGGCTGCCCACGCACATTCCGCTGCCGCCGCAGTCGTTCCTCAGAGACCTGCATGACGGCTGGCGCGAGTTCGTGGCGCGAACGTGGGTCTGGCTGATCGTGATGGCGGCGGCGTTCGGGAACATG
>DATINO010000057.1:0-16653 GCA_035474195.1 Gaiellaceae bacterium | reverse complement strand
TAGTGGAGGAGGACGAGGATCACGAACAGCAGGCCGACCGCGAAGAGCACGGCCGGTGGGTAGCCGCGGACACCAAGCCACGCGGCGATCGTGTTCAGGCCGCCGCGCCATGCCGATAGCACGACGAGGACGAGCCCGGTGAGCAGCCACAAGAGCGCGTAGCGCTCACGCAACCTGCGGGAGCGGATCAGCTCGAACACGACGAGGACGAGCACGAGCGACGCCAAGGTCGCTGCGATCGACACCTTGAGCGGCGTCTGCGAGTCGAAGATCACACCGACCCCCGCTCCGGCACGACGCTGCGCCGGAAGAGCCCGACGAAGAGCGCCGTCAGCACCTTCACCATGTAGTAGATCGACCGGAGCGCCGTGATCGACGACCTCCCGTGCTCACGCTCACGCATCTCGACCGGGACCTCCACGAGCCGCAAGCGGTGCTTGATCGTCATCACCATGCCCTCGACCTCGGGATAGTCGTGCGGGTACTCGGCGGCGAACAGCTCGAGCGCGCGCCGGTTCAGCGCCTGGAAGCCGGAGGTTGCGTCCGTGACACGCTGGCGCGCGATCGCCGAGACGACGAGCGCGAGCAGGCGAATGCCGATGCGCCGTGTCGCAGACGACCGGTAGCCGCCGTTCGTGACGAAGCGCGAGCCGATCGCGATGTCGGCATCACCGGCGACGACCGGTGCGATCACCTTCGGCAGCTCGGCGGGAATGTGCTGGCCGTCGCCGTCGCAGCGCACGGCGAGGTCGTAGCCGTTCTCCCAGGCGTACCGGAAGCCTGTCTGCACCGCCCCGCCGATCCCGAGATTGAACGGCAGCTGCAGCACCTTCGCACCGGCCTCGCGCGCGACGTCCTGCGTGCGGTCGACGGAGCCGTCCGAGACCACGACGACGTCGAGGCCGGGGTCGTGTTCCTTCAGCTCGGCGACGACGCGTGCGATGTTGCGCTCCTCGTTGTAGGCCGGAACGACCGCGATACGGCGGAGCGTGTCAGCCGACACGAGCTTCCTCGCGGAGGCCGATCAGGTCGAGGAGCTGCCGCGCGCGGTGGCGGTAGGTGTGCTCGTCGAGGACCCGCTCGCGCGCGCGGCGGCCGAGCTCGGCCGCCTGCGCAGGATCGTCGAGCAACTGGCGGTAGACGTCGATCGCCTGCTCGGTCGTCGAGACGACGACGAGCTCCGAGCCCGGTTCGAACCACCGCTCGATCCCCTCGTACGGGTTGGCGACGATCGCCGCGCCGGTCGACGCCAGCTCGAACGGGCGGCAGGACGACGAGGCGTAGACGGATGCGTGCGCGCGGCGCGTGATGCACAGGTTGATGCGCGCCGCGGAGATCGCGCGCGCGAACTGGCTCGTCGGCACCTCGCCGGAGAGACGCGCCGAACCGATGTCACCGCGGAAGTCGCGCCCGCCGAGCGAGAAGTCGACATCGGGGAGGAGACGCGACGGCTCGCCGACGAGCGCCTGCATCCACTCGCGCCGGAACTTGTCGCCGTATCCGTAGAAGTAGACGTCGGTCTCCTTCTCGACGTCGTACGGACGGAAGAAGTCGGGGTCGGCGCCCCAAAAGACCGCCTCGGTTCGCTTCGCGCCCAGCTCGCGCAACCGGTCGAGCCCGCCCTCCGAGTTGGCGACGATCAGGTCGTACTCGCCGGGATCGGCGTCGTGGTACCAGTTGAAGCCGGTGTCCATGCCGCCGAACTCGGGCAAGCTCATCGGCAGGTCGCCGTCGTAGAACACGACCGGGACGCCGAAGCGCTCGCGCAGCGCCGACGGGATGCCACGGATGTGCGCCATCGGCACGGTGAAGACGACGACGGCGTCGGGCCGCTCGGCTTCGACGAGCCGCTCGAGGTGCTTGCGCCAGCGCGGCGTCACCCAGCGCCAGATCACCTCGCGCGTGAGCCGGTCGCCAAGCCCGTCCGCGGGGTTCTCCTCGGCGCGGCGAAGATGCGTGTCGCCCTTGAACCGCGCCAGCGTGTCGCGGGCGAGCGCGAACGACTCGCCTTCGCGGTAGGTCGGGTTGTCGGCGACGCGCCACCACGGCGACTCGATCGGCCGCCCGCGATACGGCGCGAGCACGAGGTCGACGCCTTCTTCGTGGAGGCCCTTCCAGAGCTGCCACCAGGCGGGCGTGCACCCGTAGCGGAAGCTCAGGTCGATCGACGAGACGAGAGCGAGAATCCGGGGCCCACGCATCCGCCAAGTGTCGCATGGGCACGTGAAGGAGCCGTTAGCGGACGGAGCAGGCCGGCCCGATCTCGTCTGCCTCGCCGATCGAAGCGAGGTACACGCCTCCGTCCCGAGGAGCCTCCGAGTCGGCCAGCGTCGCTTGATCGCCCGGAATGCTCGATGCGCCGGAAACGCGCATACGAATCTCGGCGTACCCGTGGGCCGGCACGCATACATTCATCGAAGCGCTCGTCGAGGACGGCGTCACCGCTGCCGGGACCGAATGCCCTTGCGCGCTGATCACGACCGGCCGTTGGGGGGTCTCCGTGGGCGCGCGCATGATGAATGTCACCGCGCGGACGCGGGGGGTCCGCTGCCCGGGCGCGGGGTAGAGGCGCATCGTCACCGGGATGCCCGGTTTCGTCCAGCCGTCGTCGTACAGGCCGGATGTCAGCCACTCGAGCCGCCACGGTGTCCTCACGTCGATCAATTCGACGTTCTGCTCGTTGAACTTCGAGACTCCGACAAGGCGAAAGCGTGTCTCGCTGACGCTCGCAGCGACCCACCGCGTCGGTGACTCGGCGACGTTTCCGGTCGCCGCGTCGAAATGCAAGTCGAGTTTCGGGAACCAGAAACCGGTGTAGTCGAACGGATCGGTTCCGACGATCCTGGCGTCACGCACGAGCGACTTGTTGAAGTACTCGTAGTCCACCCACGCCTTCTCGTTCACGAACCAGTCGCTCGAGACCGGATACTGGATCGCGGTCACTCTGGCGCCGGATCCAACGGCTGCGTCGATCCAGTCGAGGGTCCCGTGAAGCTGCGCGGTCAGCGTACGGCTGTTGCGGTCGCCGGCGTCGAAGGCGCGTACGAACGTCCATTCGGTGGAGAACACCATCGCGACTGCGCACCAACCCAACACGACGATTGCGAGCTGCCCTGGTCGCAGCTTCAACTCCCGCGCCGCAAACACGAGGCCGGTTCCGGCGATCGTGATCAAGATCAACACAGCCCGCGTGGGCGTGAGGCCGCCCAGGTGTGACGCGAGGACGCGATAGACCGTCGAGACCGGCGTGTCGAGGTCGAGCCACGGGAACTGGCTGAAGGTCACTGCAGGGATCGCCCCGAACGCGAAACCCGAGCCGACCACACAGACTGGCCCGAGGAGCGACCAGCGGAGCGGGCGAGTGTCGGTCAACCCGAGCACTGCGCCCAGCAGCATCACCGGGACGAAGTACATGATGAAACGGTCGTGGATGTACGCGTTCACGACCAGATCGAAGTTCGTCGCTTGCACGAAGATGACGACGAGCATGACCGCACTCACGCACGCGAAGGCGTGACTGTCGCGACAGGCTCTGGGACGCACGACCTCGCGTCCGATCCATGCCAGTGCGATCACGCACGGCACCACGCCGACTCCGAGCGAGAACGTCGCAACGTGCTCCGCAAGCGCCCGCGGCAACTGTCCCCAGACGATGTGACCCGCGGACGAGTACACCGAGTAGATCCCGATCGTCGAGGAGAGACGACCGATCGCCTCCAGCCCGAGAGCAACACAGCCGAGGAGCCCGCACACGACGACGAGGAGCGGATGGCTCCTCGCGAGCGAGCGCACAGCCACCGATGTTCGCCGGCCGATGCCTCCCGTCGGAACGCGACCCAGCTCGAACACCAGCGCTGCGACCGGAAACACGAAGAGGAGGGTGATCAACTCGCCGCGGGCGAGGAACCCGAGCCCGATCGCGACGAGTGCGAGCAGGTCGTGCAGCTTGGACGGCGCCGATACCGCAACGACGATCGCGTACACCGCCCAGATCGAGGCCGGATATGACGCCACCTCCGTCATCAGGCCCAGCGAGGTCACGATCCAGGGCATGCAGACGGAGAAGGCACCGACGAAATACGGCGCCCACCACAGGCGCGTCAACCGTTGAGTCAGCAGGAACGCAGGCACGCAGGCGGACGCCATGACATACGCGCTCGCGATCTGTGCGTTTTGCAGGTCCTTCCAGAGCGCCGCACCCGTGAAGAACGGCGCGATCAGCAACGGGTACAGCATCGACACGTAGTGGATGTTCACGCCGTTGATCCGCGGCACGATCGAATGGGTCTCGGCGACCGAGATCGCAAGTCGCTCGTACCGACCCGCGTCGAAATCCAGGTAGTCGGTGACGCGCCTCGCGAACTCGGCGAGAACCGATCCCAACGCGAGCCACATCACCACGGCCCGGGAGACCGGAAGGCGCAACAGGATCGCATCCCTCAGGATCCGCCTCGGTCGCCGGTCACCGGGCGTGGTGACTCTCAGGTCGGCCGACACGCTAGAAGCGAAGCTCGACATGCGCTGCGCCGCCGCGCACGCGCAGCTTCACGACGACACCGCCGAACGGCTGGCCACGGAAGGTCCATCCCACGGGCACCCGCTTGAGCGCAGTCGCGGTCGAACGTTGATACGACCGGCCGTCGACGACAACCGAGCGCGGCGCATTCGACCCGAGGACGAGCAGCTGGACATCGCGTGGCGCGCGGCTCACGTCGACCGCGACGGTCGCTCCCTTGACGGCGAGCCTCAGGCTTCCGGCAGTCGTCGACGTCGCACTGCCTGTGCCGGGCGCGATCAACCAGCCAGCCCGGTCCGCGCGCACGAGGTCGCTCAGCCCCCAAGGCTTCGCCCAGATATCCGGGTCTCGCAGATTGAACGGAATCGCCGAGCCGGCGTGCAGGTACAGCGGCAGCTCCGTCAGCGGTGTGGTGCGTGTGAGGGCCACACCGCCCGCAAACACCCGGCCGGTGTACAGGTCGACCCACGAGCCCTGCGGCAGATACACGCGCGGCGTCGTGCCGGGCCCTGTCACCGGTGCGGCGAGCAGCGACCGGCCGACGGTGAACTCGAGCTCGCTGCTCCAGGCCGCGCCGTCGGTCGGGTACGTGAAGCCGAGCGGGCGCGTGATCGGCAGCCCGCCCGCCGACGCAGCGCGTGAGAGGTCGAGAAAGAGCGGGACGAGCTCGTAGTGGAGCACCGACGCGGCGCGGAACGCGTCCGTCGCCGGCTTGCCGAAGTCCCAGAAGTGCGCGCTCGTGCCCAGGCCGCCGACCTCGAAGATCGGCGTCACGGCCGCGAACTGCGCCCAGCGCGTGAAGAGCTCGGCGGTCAGGTCGGGCGTCGCGTTGGCGTAGCCGCCGATGTCCGACCCCCACACCGGCACGCCGCTGACGCTCGCCGTGAGCCCGGCACGGAGTGCCGTGACCAACCCGCCGTACGTCCCCGGCTCGTCTCCGACATCGATGCCTGGGAGAAGTGCCTGGGACCCGACGGCACCGGCGCGGAAGATCGTCGAGAACCGGCCGTGCGTCGCAGTCCGCAGCGCGTCGGTGACCGCCTTCGCATAGATGACCGGGTAGCGGTTCTGCACGGTCGTTCCCACGCCGTGCACGAGCTTCGCCCGCTCGAGATCGAACTCGTCGCCGCGGTCGCCCTTGATCCCGTCGATCCCGAGCGCGAACACCTTCTCCAGCTGGTTGCGGAACGTCGCCACCTCGGCCGGATCGGTCAAGTCGATCATCGGAGCGGGCAGGTCGCCGAGCAGATGCTTGTACGGCGTCGCCGGGCACCCTGCTGCGGGGCGGACGAGCGGCGAGATCCAGATCATCGTGTGCAGCCCTTGCGCCTTGAGCTCGCGCACCAACCGGCCCGGGTTCGGAAACCGCTTCGGGTCGAACGTGTGGGTGCCCCAGCAGCGGTCGACCTCCCAGGGGTCGTTGATGTGCATCCACGTCAGCGGGATGCCCAGCTGCCGGTACTTCGCTGCGTCGGCCTTCAGGGTCGACTCGCGGTTCTCGTCCCACACGCCACGCCACTTCTGCGCGCCGAATTGCTCGACCGGCGCGAGCGGCGCTCGTCCCGCATCGGCGGAAAACGTGCGCATCACCTGCGCCGGCGTTCCCGCGTACACCTCGTACCGAAGCGACGGCTCCTTGAAGCACAGCTCGATCCGGTCGGTCGTCGGTGTGAGCGGGCATTGCGGCGTCACGCCGTCGCAGCTCCGCACGCCCTCGGTCCCCGGGAACGCGATCTGCCCGACGCTCAACGCGCGCGCGAAGATCGCGTAGCCCGCGCTCGAGACGAAGTACGGCATCGGGAACTCGCTGCCGCACGTGTAGCTCGTCCGCTGAGGTGCGACGTGATTGCGCAGATCGACGAAGTCGCCGTCCTCGCCGCCCCCGAGGAAATGCTCGGCCGGCGACGCCGCGAAGCTCTCCGCGACGGACGCGACCCCGGTCGCGGGATCGAGAGTGACCCGGACGTCCAGCCCGCGCCGGTTCGTGCGTCGTGTGACCGTCACCGTCGCGCGCCGGTTGCCCTCATCGGTTGCGACTACATACCGGGTGCCGTTCGGCACGCTTGCGCTCGAGAGGAGATTCGTGACTGCGTGGCTCGTCCCGTCGGTCGTCACGTAGCCGAGGCGGCGTCCCGGCGCCCCGCCGGCCGTCGTCTCCCGCGTCAGGGGCTTGCCGTGCGCGGTGAAGCTCAGCGCGAACGGCTGCTTCGACACGCTCCACCCGAAGGCCTCCGCCTTGGAGGAGCCGAACCTGTGCTCGACTGCCGCGACCACGGCGGCGATCACCGCGAGAGCCGCCGCCACCTTCACTGCGCGTCCCACCGGCTAATACGCGCCTCGTCTGGCAATCACGACGAACGGCGTCTTGAACATGATCGTGATGTCGAGCCAGATCGACCAGTTCTCGAGGTAGTAGAAGTCGAGCCGGACCAGATCGTCGAACGACAGGTCGGAGCGCCCCGACACCTGCCAGAGCCCGGTCATGCCCGGCAGCACGTTGTAGCGGCGGCGGTGCCACGCCTCGAGCAACCGGAAGTCCCGGGTCGGGAGCGGTCGCGGGCCGACCAGCGACATCTCGCCGCGCAGCACGTTGATCACGTTCGGGATCTCGTCGAGGGAGAAGCGGCGTAGGAAGCGCCCGACCGGCGTCACGCGCGGGTCGTCGCGGATCTTGAACAGCGCGCCGCCTGCTTCGTTCGTGTGCTCGAGCGCTTCCTTCTGGCGGTCTGCTCCCTCGACCATGGTGCGGAACTTGAGCATCTCGAACTCCTGCTCGCCCAGGCCGACGCGTCGGTCCGCATAGAGGACCGGCCCGGGCGACGAGAGCTTCACCGCGAGAGCGATCAATGCCCAGAACGGCAGCGCGACGATCACGATCAAGACGCCGACGGCGACGTCGAAGATGCGCTTCGTGATCCATTGCCCGCCGGCGAAGATCGGCGGGCGCAGCTCGAAGAGCGGCACGCCCTGCCCGGCCACGTACTCGCCGCGCTCGATCAGCAGCTCGGTCGTCCGCGGCGCGACCCGCACTTTCACGCCGCGCCGGTGCGCGGCCTCGACGATCTCGAGCAGCCGCTGTTCGACGAGGCCGCTGTCCGCGACCAGGAGCTCGTCGAGCTGCTCGCCGGCGAGAACCTGCTCGACGTCGGCGCCGGGATCGATCTCACCGATGAACTCGTAGTTGATGCCGGCGCGGGTCGCACCGATCGAGTCGCGCAGGTGCTTGCGCGATGCGGCTTCGCCGACGAGAACCACCCGCCGGCTCACACCGATCGCCCGAAGCATGATCCCGGTGATGCTCTCGTAGCTCGCACGGAACGAGCCGATCAGTCCTGCGACGAAGAGCGCTCCGACGATGTAGAGGCCGAATGTCGTGAAGTGCTGGTTGGTGCCGATCGCGAACACGAGCGCCAGCAACGCGATGAGAAACACGCTCGGCACGACGCGACCGGCGCCTTCGCGCAAACCGCGATGCGCGTACAGGCCGGCGCGCCAGAAGACGAGCAGCATCATCAGGATCAGGAATGCGAGCCAGTTCGTCTCCTGGTCCCAGAGCAGCCCCCACAGCACCGGCTTCGGGTCGCGCACGAACGCGCGCAACGCGAGGGCTAGGTAGAGCCCGAGCACGAGACCGACGATGTCGATCGCAACGAGCACGACGATGCTCGACGTCCGGCGGAGGAACGTCTTCACCGGCGTGCGCGAGAGGAGGTAGGGCTTGACGGAGCGAACGTCCTCGGCGCGCCGCTGGACCGGCTCTGTCGTCATCGCGCGATGGTAGTCCGCCACTCGAGCTCCGGTGCGCCGGCGGCACGGTCGGCGAGCTCGGCGACGGTCGCGGGGCGCCGCAGGTGGCCGAGGAGGCGCAAAAGCGCCTCGATCGCCGCCGCGCGCCGCCGGTCGACGAGCTCCCAGTCGTGGAAGTGCAGATGGACGCGCCGCGGCAGCCTGAGCAGCCCGCGCCCGAGCATCCCGACGGAGTGCGTCGCCGGCAGCTCGAGCAGCATGGCACCAGAGGGAAGTCGGAGCCGCGCCGGCGCTGCGAGCTGCAGCCTCGGAGCGTCGTCGGCCAGGTACGTCTGCCGGAAGGTCGTCGCCGTGCAGTCGACGTAGCCGAGCTCGGCGAGCACCTCGGCGAGGCCGGTGTCGAGGTACCAGCCGCCCCCGCAGAAATAGCGCGGCGCGAGTCCGTGCTCGCGAAGCCACGCAGCTTCGTCGCGAACGCGAACCGCCGCGTTGATCGTGCCGGCCGGACGCGCCTGCGTCTCGCCGCCCCAGTGCGTGTGATGCCCGAGCGGCGCGAGCTGCTCGGCGACGCGCGCACGATCGAGCCACAGCGCCTGGTCCTCGCCGTCTGCAGGCGGCCGCAACATGGGCGTGAGGACAAACCCACCCGGGCGCCTGCGCAGCAGCCGCTCGAATGCGGCCCACGTGGCGTCGTCGAGAGGTCGTTCGACATGGCACGACACGACCGCGTACCGTTCGACTTCGTTCACGTGCGCATCTTCGCAGCGAGACCGGGAAAGGCCACGTTGGCCGTTGTGCTCGCCGCGGCGCTGCCGCGGCTCGTGGTGCTCGTCGTGGAGCGCGGCGACATTCTCGCCGCGTATACGGAGAAGAGCGACACGTTCGCGCAGACGTTCGTCACCAACGGAACGTTCGGCTTCGTCGCAGGGCACCCTTCCGCGTACACGCAGCCGCTGTACGCCTACTTCTTGATCCCGCTCTACTGGATCTTCGGCAGGCACTGGCTCGTCCTGGGGCTCGCGCAGACCACGGTGGCGGTCGCGACGGCCCTCGTCGTCCATGAGATCGGGCGGCGGGTGGCGCCGCGGCTCGCCGCGGCGGCGGCGATCGTGGCGACCCTGAACCCGTATCTGATCTGGCACGACGTGCACGTCAACCGGGAGATCATCGACCAGCTCGTCCTCGCCGGAATCGTGCTCGCGACGCTGATCGCGATCGAGCGCCGCTCGGTCGGCTGGGCCACCTTCGACGGTGCACTGATCGGAGTGGCGATCCTCGGCAACAGCCGCCTCACCGCGCTTCCGCTCGTGATCGGTGCCTTTCTCGCCTGGCGTCTCCCGCGTGGGCGCGTCGCGGCCGCCGCACTCGTCATCGTCGCGAGCGCGCTGGTCGTCTCGCCGTGGGTCGTCCGGAACCGAGTGCAGGTCGGCTGCTTCGCGATCACGACCGACGGCCGGGCTCTTTGGAAAGCGAACAACGCGAACACGTACGACACGCTCGCCGCAGGCAAGTGGATCGACGACGTCCCGCAACCCGCGAGCTTCCCGCCGTCCGCCGAGACCGCCGCCGAGGAGTACGCGACGACGCACAAGCTGATCCCGGTCGACGAGTGCGCCCAGATGCGGAAGTTCGAGCACCTGACGTTCGTCTTCTGGAAGAAGCACCCCGGCGAGAAGGCGAAGCTGATGGGACAGGCGGTGGAGCTCCTGTGGGACCCGCGAAGCCACGAGACACAAGGGCGCTCCGGGAAGGGCACGTGGCGGGACACGGCGCGCCGCGTCGGCGAGCCGGTGTACCTGGTCCCGATCTACCTGCTCGCGCTGGCCGGTCTCTACTTCGCACCGTTCGGCTTCGCGGTTCTCGCGACGCTGTTGCTCGCCTACAACACCGCCGCGGCGATGCTCTTCGCAGGAACGACGCGCTACCGAGTGCCGTTCGACTTCCTGCTCGTGCTGCTCGCGTCGGCCGTCTTCGAGCGTGCGATGAGCAGGCGCCGGTACAGGTCGACGATGCCGTCGGCGTTCTGGTCGGCCGAGAACGATGCCAGCGCCCGCTGACGCGCGGCCGCACCGAACGCGCGGGCCTGGCCCGGATCTCGCGCGAGCTCGACGATCGCCGCCGCGAGCGCGTCGGCGTCGCCGACGGGCACGACGAGCCCCGTCTCTCCGCGCGCGACCACCTCCGGCAGGCCGCCGACGTCCGAGACGATCGCGGCGCGGCCGCGTTCCGCCGCTTCGAGCGCGACCATCCCGAACCCCTCGCCGCGCGACGGAACGACGACGATGGCATTCCGCTCGTAGACGGGGGCGACGGGCGAGATACGCCCGAGGAACGACACGCCATCGGGAGCCGCGGCGCGCAGCTCTGCCTCGAGAGGGCCCGATCCCGCGATCTCCAGCGTCAGCTCCGGCAGGTCGCGACGCGCCTGCGCGAACGCGGCGAGCAGGACGTCGAGGCCCTTGATCGGGATCAAGCGCCCGACGGCGACGAGCTTCGGCGCGGCCGGCGGCGGCAGCGGCGGCGGACCCGGCTCGATGCCGTAGTGCACGACGGTGAATGCCGCGCGGTCGAATCCCTCCGTTGCCGCGAGGTAGTCCGCGAGTCCCGCCGAGATCGCGATCTGTGCGTGCGCGAAACGCGCGACCGCTCGGTCGGCGCGGGCGACGAGGTGGTTGCCGCGAAACTCGTTGAAGCCGTGCTTCGTGGAGATACGGACCGGTACCCGCGCAGCCGCACCTGCGGGAAGCGCGAGCAGATCGGCGTGGACGAGATGCGTGTGGAGGACGTCCGGCCGCCGGGCGAGCAAGCGTGCGGGAACACTCGGATCCAGGTCGATGCGCATGCGCCAGGCCTCGGTCGGGACGCCGGCCTCTCGCATGCGCTCGATGAACTCCGCTGCCTCGGGCTCGCGCTCGTGGAGGACCACCATGGATGCATCGAGCCCGCGTGCGCGCAGGCGCGGCAGGAGCGAGAGGAGGTGGGCCTCGGAGCCCGAGATCCCTTTCACCTTCTGAACATGGAGCACGCGCGTCATCACAGCGCCGCCACGATCGCGTCGGCCCAGTGGTCGACCGAGTGGTCGTGCGCTACGCGGCGGCGCAGCTCGTCGCCGGCCGCAGCCCGGCCTCCAGGCCCGGCGTCGACGAGTCCGCGGATGTGCTCGGCGAGTGACGGGGCGTCGTCCTGGACGAACCGCAGCGGCGGCTCGATGCCGTCGGTCAGCGCCGCGAAGCCATGGCTCGCGACGAGCACCGGCAGCCCGGCGGCGGCCGCTTCGTAGACCACCTTGTCGAGCGCGCCGGCGCGCATGTTGCTGACGAGCACGTCGGCTTGCGCGTACGCCTCGTCGACCCGGGAGCGCGGCAGCGCCTCCTCGACCCGCGCGCCGCGCGCGACAAGGTCGGCGCGGTGCCGGCGCTCCTCGTCGGTCAGCGACGGGCCGCGGATCTCCAGCTCCACACCGTCGAGCCCCGCAACGGCGTCGACGATCGTCATGAGCCCCTTTGCCGGCGACGTCCGCCCGAGCGCGAGCACTCGCAGGACGCCGTCGGCCGGCCGCGGGACGGGCGCCTCGCCGACCTCGATGCCGTGGCCGACGGCGACAAGCTTCCGCGACGGGAACGGGAAGGAACGGTCGTCCACGGAGACGACGCGTGTCGCGAGCCGCTCGGCGATGCGCAACGTCCGCGAGTCGCGCCAGTGCGTGAACCAGAGGAGCAGCGGCACGCGGAGCGGCCGCGCAAGGGGCGCGGCGGCGATCGCGTAGACCGGCGACATGTGGGCGATCACCGCGGCCGGGCGGCTACGGAGCTCCGGGGCGAGCCGTGCGACCAGCCGCGCGCCGGCCAGCGGGCTCGCCCCCGCTCCGAACGTCTCCACGCGCACGTTCGCCGGCAGGTCCGTCGGGACGGCGCAGAGCGCGAGCACGACCAGCTCGTCGACCCGCTCGGCGAGCGCGCGCAGCTTGGGCACGGTCGCCCCGAGCGCCGGATCGTCCTCGTCGACACGCTGCGTGATGAAGACGAGCCTCACGAGGAGACGAGCTCCCGCATCCGGCGCGCGTACTCCTCGGGAGCGACGAGCCACGCCTCGCCGGACCGGCGCGCACCGGCCGCGAGCCGCTCGAGCTCCCCACGGTCGCCGAGCAGGCGGGCGAGCGCCGCGGCGATCGCCTCCGGCTGCGGCTCGACGAGGAGGCCGTTCGCGCCGTCGACGACGAGGTCGCGGATGCCGCCGACCGCGGACCCGATCACCGGCCGGCCGCGCAGGAACGCCTCGATCACCACCCGGCCCATGCCTTCGGACCGTGACGGCAGGACGAGGAGGCTCGCCTCGTCGAGCGCGGCCACGACACCGGCCGTGTCAAGCCGCTCGTCCCACGTCGCGAGCCCGTCCGCAACGAGCGCACGCGCGACGTCGGCGCGCGTGCCGGTGCCGACGATCCTGAGACGAGCCTGCGGTACCTGCGGCTGCGCGAGCCGCCACGCTTCGGCGAGCCCGTCGATGTTCTTGTACAGCTCGAGGACGCCGACGAACACCGCGGCGGGCGCGCTCGGCAGCGGCGTCGGCGGCGCCGCGAAGAGCCCCAGGTCCATGAACGCGGGGAACTCGGCGGCGGGCTCGCGCCCCGCCTCGCGCGCGAGCCGCGTCGTGTACGGCGACACGCTCCGCACCTTCGCCGACCTGCGGACGGCCCACGTGCCGACGGCATCGGCGACGCGCGCGAACGCGCGGCGCAGCGAGGATCCGTAGAGGCGCGCGAACGTTCGCCAGTCACCGTGCACCTCGACAATCACGGGAACGCCGCTGCGCGCGACGAGAGCAGCGGCCGCTTCGAACGGGCTCTGTGCGACGATCGCCGCGGGCGCGAACCGCCGAGCTTCGCGGCGCACGCGGCCCGGCAGCGACAACCAGAACCGCGGCCCGTCGAGTGCCGTGCGGGGCCGCAGAAGAAATGTGGCATCGCCGCTCGAGCCGTCCGGCGACGAGGCGAGCACGCGATAGTCGAGCTCCTTCGCGACCGCGTCCCATTTCAGACGCATCGTCGGCGAGAGCGGCAGCGCATAGCGAGCGCGGCCGACGAACAGGACACGCGGCTTGCCGTTCACGCGGCGGCCTCTGCGAGCAGCCGCTCGATCTCGCCGTAGACCGTGTCGATCGCGAAGCGGCCGACGGACGGAGCTGCAGCGTCCGCGAGCCGCGCGCGCAGCGCGTCGTCACCGAGCACGCGCTCGAGGGCGGCGGCGAACGCGGCCGCGTCGTTCGGCTCGACGAGCAGGCCGTTCTCGCCGTCGACCACGATCTCGGGAACCCCGCCGACGCGCGTCGCGACGAGCGGTGTGCCGAGCGCGAGCGCCTCGACAGCGGCGTGCGGGAAGTTCTCCCACGCCGACGGCAGCACCGCGACGTCCGCGGCGGCGAGGAAGCCGAGCGCATCGGCTCGTGAGCGGGCGCCGAGGAACCTGACTCGCTCGCCGGCGTCCTTCTCCAGCCGGCTGCGCTCCTCGCCGTCGCCGACGACGACGAGCGTCCCGGCGTCCAGACCGCGCACCGCGTCGATCGCGACGCCGAGGTTCTTCGCGGCCGTCAGCCGCCCGACGAACGCGATGTGCGGCCGTTCGCCGGGGAAGTCCACGGCTGCGGCTTCGGCCGGTGACGGCGCCGGGTTCGGCAGCACGACGACGCCGTCACCCGAGCCGCGCCAGCGAGCAGCGAGCTCCGCGATGTACGCGCTCGGGCAGATGACGAACCTCGCCTGACGCACGCTGCGGTCGCGGACCGCGCGGAGCACGCCCGCCCCCAGGCCGCCGCCACCCCCCTGGAACGCAACCGTCTCCCCGTCGACGAGGCCGCGGCGCCGTGAGCGCTCGAAGGCGGGATCGGAGGTCAGCTTCGCGACGAACGGGCGGCGGGCAAGCGCCGCGCCGGCCGCGGTCCGCCCGACCATCGACGTCGCGTACACGACGTCGGCGCGCCTGGCTGCGCGGGCGACGGCGGCTGCGACCGCCGCGTGGCGTGCGCCGGGCGGCAGGCGGCGCGAGACCCAATGGACGCGATAGCCGGCGCCGGCGGGTGTCGCCAGGGCGGTCGTGAGCGCCTCGACGTGGTGCCCGCGCGCCGCGAGCCAGGACGCGAGCTCGGGGGCGTGCGTCGCAGGCCCTCCGACGTCCGGCGGCCAGATCCCGGATACCACCAATATCTTCACGCCGGCACTTCTCCGGCCGTTTCACGGAGCCGCCCGAGTTGCACGGTCCAGAACGCGGCGAAGACCGCCGACGAGCCGATCAGTGCTGCCGCTGCACCGACCGCGCCGTACAACGCCGCGAAGACGAGCACGAGCGGGACGAGCGCGACGATCTCGATGAGCTGGGCCGCCGTGCGCAGGCCGGGCCTCCCGATCGAGACCGGGAACGACTTCGTCCAGCCGAAGACGAGTTGGATCGCGGCGCCCACGAGCATCAAGCGCACCGCATCCGTCGCGCCTACATAGCGCGCGCCGTACACCCAGCGCACGAGCGTCGGCATCGCGAGCCAGAGCAGCGGGACGCCGACGACGGCAAGCGCGATCGTCCCGGCGATGTAGCGATTCAGGAGCGCGAACGCGCGCTGGGCGCGGCCATGCTCGACGTCGCGGGTCTGCTCGGCGAGCAGCACGAGGCGCACGGGTGCAGACAGCGAGGCGAAGGCGGTCTGCGGCGCCTGCGCGATCCGGAAGTATCCGACGTCGACGGGCCGGGCCACGATGCCGACGAGCACCGTGGGCAGCAGCCCGCGCAGCGAGGCGAGTCCCGACGCGATCGTCGACTGCACCGCGAACGAGCGGATCGCGGGACGGTCGGAACCGAGCACGCCGTGCGCTCCCTCCGCCGCCGCCGGGTAGCGCCGGAGCACCGCCAGCCCGATCAGCGACATGGTGGCCGTCGAGATCGCCTGCGCGACGACGATGCCGACGAACGCCTGCACCACGCCGAACGACGCCCCGATCGCGATCGCGGCCAGCCGCAGCGCCATCGACCAGGCGAGCAGCGCCCCACGGACGTCGTAGCGGTTGCGCAGCAGAAGGATTGCGCTGCCCATGCCTTCGGGCGCCTGCAGGAGCGGGATCAGCGCGGCGACGAGCAACGCTCCGCGCAGGCCGCCGACGTTCCAGATCCACGGCGCGAGCGCCGCCGCTGCGACGACCGCGACGGCGCCGATCGCGCCTCCGGCCGTCTTCACGACCAGCGCGAGCCGCAACAGCCGATGGAAGCGGCCCCAGTCGGCCTGGGCGATGTAGCGATTGCCGAACTTGACGACGACCTCCTCCACCGTCACATCGAGGAAGAGCTGCAGGAGCCCGGTGATCGCGAACACGAGCGCGAACCGTGAGAAGTCGACCTTCGACAACTCGCGCGCCGCGACGACCGAAGCGAGGATGCCGAGCAGCGCGGACCCGTAGATCGAGACGGCGGTGACCGCACGACGGAACACCACCGAGAAGCCCATCGCGGCCGCTGAGTATAGTCGGGCAGGTGGCAGCTCCGATGCTCCGGGCACTCGTCCGCGAGGCCCGGGCCGCCTCAGGCTCCGCGCTCGTGCTTGCTGTCGCGGTGCCGTTCGTCTTCCTCCACCCGTCCTACCAGCCGTCGGTCACGCACGGCTCCGTCGCGATCGACCTCAGCGACCTGGCGCTCGCAGCCGTCGTCGTCGCGGCGTTCTGGACGCTCCGGCGGAACGGCCCGGCGGCCCTCGCGGCACAGCCCGTGCTGTGGTTGCTGTTCGCTGCGTTCCTCATCTGGCTCGTGGCTTCGATCGGCTGGGCGACGCACTACGACCCGAACTACCCGCTGCACTCGCGCGTCATCAGCGCGTTCAAATACGTCGAGTTCGCGATGCTCGCGCCGGCCGCCGCGCTCGTGCTGCGGAAGGCAGCCGACCGCAACGCGCTGCTGCTCGCAATCGCCGCCTGGTCTGCGTTCCTGACCGTGGTCGCGGCGCTTCAGTTCCTGGGGATCGTCGACGAGTTCGACGGGCGGCGCCCGCTGCAGCGCGAGCCGTCGTACATCGGCATCCACGAGCTCGGCGTGTTCTCCGGTGCCGCTCTCATGATCGCGTACGCCTCGATCGTGGTCGCCCGCCGGTCGCGCCTCGGTTGGCTCGGCGGCGTCGCGGGCGGCCTCGGTGTGTCGCTCGCAGCCGCGCTGGACGCAGTGGGCGGCGTCGCGGTCGCAGCTGTCGCGGTCGCAGCGGTCGCCGCACGCCGCGGGCGGCGCCGTCGGCGGCGTGATCGTGGCCGTGGCCGTGTTCACGGGGACCGGGCTTCTCCCCGGCACGTCCGTCGAGGCGATGCTCTGGCTGACGGTCGGCCTGTCCGCCTCGCTCGCGGTCTAGGCTTCGCGTCCGTGACGCCC
>DATINO010000056.1:0-25195 GCA_035474195.1 Gaiellaceae bacterium | reverse complement strand
ACCTCGGGCCGGTCTCGCGCCCCGACATCGCGCGGATCCGCGGCGTGTCGGCCGACGCCGGCGTCGCCGGGCTGCTCGAGCGCGGGCTCGTCGAGGAGGCGGGCCGCGCCGACACCGTCGGCCAGCCCGTGCTGTACCGGGTCACCACCGCGTTCTCGCGCATGTTCGGGCTCGAAGAGGGTACCGCCAGCCTCCCGAGCCTCGCCGACTTCGACCTCACCGACGCCGATCACGAGGCGCTGCGGGCGAGGCTCCATCTGGTGGCTGATCAGCGTGCCGGAGCGGCTTAACCGGTTTCTGGCCTCGACCGGGCTGGCCTCGCGCCGCGCCGCGGAGGCGTACATCCGGGAGGGGCGGGTCACGGTGAACGGCGCCGTGGCCGAGCTTGGCACGCGGGTCTCTGCCGGCGACGACGTCCGGCTCGACGGCGAGCCGCTCGCGAAACAGCACGTCGCGTACGTGCTGCTCAACAAGCCGGCAGGCGTCGTTACGACCGCCCGCGACCCGCAAGGTCGACGCACGGTCATCGACGTGGTCTCGCATCCGGCACGGGTCGTGCCCGTCGGTCGGCTCGACGCGGAGACGACCGGCGCGTTGCTCCTCACGAACGACGGCGAGCTTGCGCACCGGCTCGCGCATCCGCGCTACGAGGTCGACAAGGTGTACGAGGTCGAGTGCTGGTCGCAGCCGACCGACGCCGACCTTCAGCGGCTGCGCGAAGGCGTCGAGCTCGACGATGGCCGCACGAGCCCGGCCGCGGTGCGTCGCCTCGAGGGAGCGCACATCGAGCTGATTCTCCACGAAGGACGCAACCGCCAGGTTCGGCGCATGCTCGAGGCCGTCGGTCACCGCGTGAAGCGGCTGCACCGCAGCCGTTACGGCCCGTTGACGCTCGAGGGCCTCGAGCTCGGCGCGTGGCGCGAGCTCGAGGCCTTCGAAGTGGAGCGTCTGCGTTCTATGAATGCGCCGGCACGGGGTTCTCGACCGCGAGGGCGTGGGCCTCGCTGAGCAGGCTCTGTGCCTGCGTGATCCAGGTCTTCGCCTGGTTCTCGTCGAGGCGTGCGACGCCGCCGGCGGCGTCGTTCAACGCCTGCCGGATTGCGCCGGCGAGCGCGTTCCGTTGTGTCGTCAGGTTGGCGATCGACGCTTCGATCTGGTCGTACTTCAGCGCGTCCGTGGTGGCCAGCGCTGCAGTGGACGCGACGAGCGTGTCCGTTGCGAACTGACCGAACGGTGCGTTGATCTGCTTGTACTCGTCGCCGAGTTGCTGCGCGACGTTGCCGGCGCGAAGCTCGTTCGGCAATGCCTTGTTGTCGACGATCTGCGTTACGACACGACCGTCGTCGACGTAGTCGTCACGTACGCCGAGGAGCGTGTTCATCGTGGCTCGCAGATCGACGTGATCGGTCCACGTCTTCATGTCGATGCCGTGCTTGTCGATCCCCGGCCCGACCATGCCGAACCAGGTGTTGCCGATCTCGTCCTGCACGTCACCGTGGTTCCATGCAAACCCGGGATTGACGCAGGCGACTGCCGCCCCGCAGCTCGTCGGGAACGAGGACGCCTGCTCCGTGAAGAAGATGTCCGGGTCGCCGAACATCGTGAAGGACGGCGTTCGCTTCGGATCGCTCGTGACCATGTGCAGCGTGTTCTCCTCGACCGAGTCGGCGAGGCGCGATGCGATCGGGACGACGAGGTTCTTGTACGGATCCGGAACCGTCGCGCTCCACGTGTCCTGCTCCAGCTGGCGCAGGGCTGCGTTCGTCCGCTCCGGCTGCCCGTTGACGTAGATCGTCGGGGCGTCGTCGAAGTGATAGTCGAACGTCGGCTCGTTGGCGGGAAGGAGCGACTTCAGCTTCGCGTCGACCTCGCCGATCTGATTCGCCGGGCACGGCGTGACAGCGGTGAGGTTCGGCTGGGCGCACGTCGCGTGCGTGTAGGTCGCGACACCGTTCGCATCCGGCGTCACCATCCCGCCTGCGAAGTGGTCGCCCTCGTCGACCGTGATCACGAACAGCGTGTTGCTCTTGTCGATGCCGTCCTTCTTCAGGCGATCGAAGAAGACGCCGAACGCATCGTTGTAGTCGGACAGCTGCTGCTTGTAGTCGGCCTCACCCGGGCCGGACGCCCGCGCGAGCACGTGGTTGTCGTGTGCGTCCGAGATGTACGCGAACGTCACGGGCACACCGTTCTCCTGCATCTGAGCGACCTCGCCGAGCGTGTTCTTCGCGAGTGCGCCGTCGAAGCCCGGGAACCCGCAGAACGTGCCGTTCGGATCCTTGATGTCGGTCCCGTCGGTCGCCTTCACACAGCCGTTGCCGTGGTTGATCGCCGGGTTGACGTACTTGGCGCCGAGCAGTGCCAGGTAGCCGTCGTCTGAGCCCGAGACCGTCGTGGCCTGGTCGGGCTTCGCGTTCGACCCCGTCCCGCAGAGGGCGGCGCCTTTGGCGCAGTGGATCGCGATGCCGACGAAGTCGGCCATCCGCTGGGCAGCAGGCTCCATCGCCTCGGGCGAGTTGGGCCCGTAAACCGTTGCGACGTCGCCGCCGGGATTGACCGAGTTGTTCTCGAGCTCGATGTTCGCGGCCGAGACACCGCCGACGTTGCAGCCGGCATGCGTGTACGTGAGCCACGGTGCCGGGGTCGTCTGGCCACCGTCGCCGACCATGTTCGGCAGCGTGTTGTTCGTCCCGTCCGCCGTGTTCGTCCAGTACTTGAACGAGCTCGTGAACTGCGGGACGCCGGTCTGCTTGTAGTAGTCGTACGAGTTGGACACCGCCTGCCCGGTCCGATCCGGATAGAGGCCGGTCAGCGACGACAGGATCCCGCCCGCGGTATGCGAGATGAGGATCGTGTGGTCGTTGGCGACGAGCGTGCCGTTGTTCTTGAGGAAGTTCAAGAGATTCGGCATCTGCTCGAGATCCGACGCGATCTGCGGGTTGTCTCGCCGGTAGTGCGTGTTGTCGAACTGCAGGTAGATGACGTGCTTGATCTGCCCGTCCTTGTTCCCGAGCCGGCAGTTAGACGCCGGCGCGGCAGTCGCTGCGTCACGGTGCGCAACACCAGCTACGAGCGCTGCGACGGCGCAGAGCGCGACGACGATCGCACCGAGAACGGCGCGCGATGGCTTGCTCATCGATCTCCCCCTTAGTCGTTTTCTGGGCGACTTCGGGGTCGAAGATTAACGGGCGACGAACCCCATGCGTTCGTACATCTGGTGAAGGGTCGGAGCTGAGGTTGCGCGCGCCTTTTCGGCGCCGATCAGCAGCAGCCGGCGCAGCTCGCCTTCGTCCGCGCGGAGCTCCTCGTACCGCTCCTTCATCGGCCTGAACAGTTCGACGATCGCCTCGCCCACCTCCGCCTTAAGGTCGCCGTAGCCCTTGCCGTCGAAATCGGCTTCGACGTCCGGAATCGGCCGTCCGGTGGCGACGGAGTGGATCTCGATCAGGTTCGATACGCCCGGCTTCTCGTCGGGCGCGTACCGGATCTCGCGGCCCGAGTCGGTGACGGCGGTCTTGAACTTCTTGCGGATCGTGTCGGCGTCGTCGAGCACGAGCACCGTTCCTTGCGGGGTTCCGCCCGTCGTCGACATCTTCTTCGTCGGCTCCTGCAGGTCCATGATCCGCGCACCCACCTCGGGGTAGACGGCGCGCGGCACCTTGAACGTCTCGCCGTAGCGTGAGTTGAAGCGCTCGGCGACGTCGCGCGCGAGTTCGAGGTGCTGGCGCTGGTCGTCCCCGATCGGGACGATGTCGGTCTGGTAGAGCAGGATGTCGCCCGCCATCAGGACGGGGTACGTGAAGAGTCCGGCGGAGACGAACTCCTTGCTGTCGCCCTTCTCCTTGAACTGGGTCATGCGGCCGAGTTGCCCGAACCCGGTGACGGCCGAGAGCAGCCAAGCCGCCTCACCGTGCGCAGGGACGTGGCTCTGGCAGAAGAGGACGCAGCGGTCCGCGTCCAGGCCGACCGCGTAGAGCAGCGCGGCGAGATCGAGCGTCCGGTCGTGCAGGTCCTGCGGGTCGTAGTCGACCGTGATCGAGTGCAGGTCGACGATGCAGAAGAAGGCCTCGCCTTCGTTCTCGTTCTGCGTCGTGACGTACTGGCGCATCGCGCCGATGTAGTTGCCGATGTGCTTGGCACCCGTCGGTTGGATGCCGGAGAAGACACGCATCTGAGTCACCTCGTTCGTCGTCGTTTGTCGCGCCGAGTCGGGTCAGCGGACGAGGCGGCCTCTAGCGCAGGGCTCCGCCTCGCCCGCGGCGCCAGAACCAACGGAAACGAGAGGCGGAAGTCACGACTGGCACGATAGTGGAAATGGCAGTCACATCGGCGACCTGGAGCCCGGATTCGTGGCGGGAGCGGCGCGCGCTCCAGCAGCCTGCGTGGCCCGACCCTGCGGCGGCCGCGACTGCCGTGGCGCGGCTCAAGTCGTCGCCGCCGCTCGTGTTCGCCGGCGAGGCGCGGGCGCTGCGTGAGCAGCTCGCGAAGACGATCGACCGTCGTGCCTTTCTGCTTCAGGCGGGCGACTGCGTCGAGTCGTTCAACGAGCTCTCGACGATGCGGATCCGCGAGAAGCTGAAGATCATGCTGCAGATGTCCGCCGTGCTCACGTACGGCGCGACGCTGCCGGTCGTGAAAGTGGGGCGGATCGCCGGGCAGTTCACGAAGCCGCGGTCGGACGAGTTCGAGGTGGTCGACGGCGCCGAGATCCTGTCGTTCCGCGGGCACATGGTGAACGGCGACGAGCCGACGGCGGAGGCGCGCGTGCCCGATCCGCAGCGGATGATCGAGGGCTACAACCAGTCGGCGTCGACGCTCAATCTGCTGCGCGCGTTCACCAAGGGCGGCTACGCCGACCTCACGCAGGTGCATCTCTGGAACAAGGACTTCGTCGCCTCGTCGCCGCAAGGTCGGCGTTACGAGGCGCTCGCGATGGACATCGAGCGGGCACTGGCGTTCATGGCCGCGTGCGGCATCGATCTCGCGGCGGAGCGGCGGTTGCACGAGGTCGACGTGTTCACGTCGCATGAGGGGTTGCTGCTCGACTACGAGGAGGGACTCACGCGGGAAGACTCGTTGACGGGCGACTGGTACGACTGCTCCGCGCACCTGCTCTGGGTCGGTGAGCGGACGCGCGGGATCGACGACGCGCACATCGAGTTCTTCGCCGGCGTGCACAACCCGATCGGCGTGAAGCTCGGCCCCGCGGCAACGCCGGACGACGTCGTCGGGTTGTGCGAGCGGTTGAACCCGCTGCGCGTCCCGGGCCGGCTGACGTTCTACGCGCGCATGGGCGCGGATCACGTCCTCGATCTCCTGCCGCCGCTCCTTCGCGCGACGCGCGACGAGGGTCATCCGGTGCTGTGGGCGTCGGATCCCATGCACGCCAACACGATCCGCACGGCGGACGGTGTCAAGACACGCCGCTTCGACACGATCATGCGCGAGCTGGAGGGGTTCTTCGCCGCGTGCTGGCAGGAGAACGTGTGGCCGGGAGGCGTGCACCTCGAGTTCACGGGCGAGAACGTGACGGAGTGCCTCGGCGGCGCCGACGACGTGGTCGAGTCGCAGCTGTCGACGCGCTACGAGACGCTGCTCGACCCGCGTCTGAACGCCCGCCAGTCGCTCGACCTGGCGTTCCGCCTGGCCGAGCTCATGCGGCGCTGAGCGATGGCATGAGCCGCGAAGTCGAGCGGGGCGGCTGACGCCGCCCCGCTCCCCCAGACCCGCGTCCGGCTAGGCCGTCTGCGGGGACTTGCGCGCGACGAGCAGGGCGCCTGTGCCGGCGATCGCGAGGCCGAGACCTGCTGCCCCACCGATCGCGCCGTCCGTCCAGCTGAATCCGCCGCCGGACACGACGACCACGGTGGCGGGCCGTGTGAACGGCACGTCGTTCTTGGGCTCGCCCTGGATGACCGGATCCGCCTGGGCCGCGGTGTGTTGCGCCGCCTGCTGCGTCCGCTGCGCCACCGGCCGCGTGAACGGCCACTCGTTCTTCGGCTCGCCCCCGGCCACTGCGGCCTGCGCGAAGGTCGCCGCCGCGGCGAAGGCGACGGCGGTCGTGCGGATGATCGTCGAGCGGGTCATGGCTGCCTCCTCGATTCGCGACCGCAAGGCGCGGTCGATGGCGACACGCTCGGCCCGGCCGGTTGCCGGCCGCTTGCTCGAGCCTGACCGCCGGTAAATCCGCCTGCATTTGGGCGCGATTTACCCGCGGTGTTACGGTCGCCTCAGATGGAGTTCCGGCTGCTCGGCCTGCTCGAGGTCGAGGACGAGCACGGCCCAGTGCGCATCGTCCCGGGAAGGGAGAGCGCACTGCTCGCGTTGCTCCTCCTTCATTCCGGCGCGGCCCTGTCGAACGACCGGATCGTCGACGAGCTTTGGGGCGACGCCGCCCCGGAGAACGCGGCGAAGAGCGTCCATGTCTACGTCTCGCGGCTTCGGAAGGCGCTCGGAGCGGCGCGGCTCGAAACGACTCCGGCCGGCTATCGAATCGTCGTCAAACCAGGCGAGCTCGACCTGCAGCGGTTCGAGACGGCGCTCGACGACGGTCGCTTCGCCGACGCACTCGCGCTCTGGCGCGGTGAGCCTCTCGCCGAGTTCCGCTACGCAACGTTCGCGCAGGCCGAGGCGCGCCGGTTGGAGGGGCGACGGAAGGAGGCGATCGCAGAGCTGCTCGACGCACGCCTCGCCACAGGAGACGCGCCGGTTGCCGAGCTCGAAGCGATCGTCGAGCAGGACCGTCTCTGGGAGCGGCCTCGCGGCCAGCTGATGCGCGCGCTGTACCTCGCAGGGCGCCAGGCCGACGCGCTCGCGCTCTACCGTGAGACGCGGGAGCTGCTGGCCGACGAGCTCGGGGTCGATCCCGGCCCGGAGCTGCAACGTCTCGAGCGCGCGATTCTGAACCAGGATCCCGAGCTCGGCACGCCCGCGCCGTCCGCTCGGGCCGTACGGGCGAAGGGCCGGCGGCCGCTGCTCGTCGTCGTCGGAGGCACGCTTCTCTTGGTCGCGGCGATCGCGGCTGCCGTCGTCCTCGGAACTCGCGGCACCGGGCATCTGAGCTCGGTCGCCCCGGGCTCGGTGGCCGTGATCGACGCGCACACGAACGGGGTCATCGCGCAGATCGGAGTTGGCAACCGGCCGTCCCGGCTCGCCGTCGCCGGGCATCACCTCTGGGCGCTGAACGCCGGAGACGGCACGATCACCGAGGTCGACACCTCCGACGATCGCGTGTCGGCGCCGTTCGGCCCCTCGCTCGTCCCGAGTGATCTGGCCGCCACTGCGAACGCACTGTGGGTCGGCGACGCGCCGATCGGAGCGGGGCAGGGCGCGACCAGGATCGCGCGCTTCGACCCGGTTCGGCATACGCGCACCGGCACGACCGCGCTTGCCGGCGCGCCCGTCCCGGGGGGAGGTCGCCCCGCAGAGGAGCGCTACCTCGTGGCCGCCGGCTCGACCGTCTGGGCGATCGGTCCGACGCTCGAGCCTGTCGAGCTCGACGCGCGCACCGGCCGCGTCCGTCGCGTCGTGCACGTGTTCGCCACGTCGCTCGCCTTCGCGGACGGGACGGTGTGGGCTGCCTCGGGTCGAAGCGTCGCCCGCATCGACCCGCGCAGCGGCAGGTTCACGGAGTTCGCCGTGCCGTCGATCTTCGACGTGGAAGGGATCGCAGCCGGCGGCGGTGCAGCCTGGGCGACGTCCTTTTCCGACGGGCTGGTGTGGCGGATCCGTGCCGGCCCGCTCGAGCACGTTTCGAGCATCCCGGTCGGCTACGGCGTGTCGACGATCGCATACGGAGCCGGTGCGGTCTGGGTCGGGAACCGCTTCGACGACACGATCAGCCGTATCGACCCGCAGACGTCGAAGGTGACGCGGGTCGCGACGGTTCCCGCGCCGCAGGATCTTCAGGTCGCCGGCGGCCGCGTCTACGTCGCCGCCGGCGTGCCGAGCGGCCGACACGGCGCTCTGACGGCGGCCGCGTGTGGCCGGCGCGCCGGTCCGGGAGAGATCGAGCTCGTCTCGGACCTGCCGCTCCACGGGGTCGGGTCGGGCCTCGCCGCGGCGTCCGTCGCAACGATCCGCTCGGTGCTGCGGAGCGACGGGTACCGCGCAGGCCGCTTTCGCCTCAGCTATCAGTCATGCGACGACTCGAGCGACTCGGCGGGCGGCTTCGACGACGGGCAGTGTGTTGCCAACGCAGCGGCATTTGCCGACGACTCGTCGGTCGTCGGCGTCGTCGGGCCGCTGAACTCGGAATGCGCGCAACGCGAGATCCCGCTCGAGAACCGCGCGCCGCACGGGCCGCTCGCGTTGATCAGCCCCTTCGCCACCGGGCCGTTCCTCACCCGCTCTGCGCTCGGCGACGCCGCCAAGACGCTCGCTGCGTTCTATGCGGCCGGGCCACGTAACTTCTTCCGCACGGTCGGCGCCGACCACATCCAGGTGACGGCAGGGGCGGTGTTCGCGAAACGGCTCGGAGCGACTCGCGTCGCCGTGGTCTACAGCGGCTCCGGGATGCTGCAGGTGCGCCAGGAACAGTGGTTCGTCCGCGCAGCGCGGCGCCTCGGCATTGCCGCCGTGCCCGTGCTCTGGTCGTCCGACCGGGGACGGTTTGCAGCTGCGTTGAAGCGCGCACATGCCGATGCGGCGTTCGTCGTCTCGTACGCGGCGAACTGGCCCGGCACCACGCGCGCGCTCGCGCTCACGCTGGGCGTCGTGCTGCCGGGGAGGCCGGTCGTCGTCACGGATGCGTTCGACCCGGCGGCGATCGTCACGGGGAACCAGGCCCGCTTCTACGGGTTGCTCGCGGGGCTCGGCCCCGGCCGGCAGACAGCGGCTGCCGTGCGGGCACTCATCGCCGCGATCGCTGCATCGGACGGATCGCGCCGGTCGGTCGTCGAGCACCTGGCCACCAGGTTCGACCGCTGGGGCGATCCGGCCACCGCGCCGGTCCAGGTCTTCCGACTCATGCCTCGCCTCGTGCGCCGCGTGGCCACGATCACGCCGCCCGCGTCGCTCGTGCCGCCGGGTTGACGACCCGGCTCAGGTTCAATGGGCGGCCATGCGGATCGCGGTCATCGGTACCGGATTGATGGGGACGTCCGTCGCGCTCGCCGCGCGGCAGCGCGGCGACGATGTCGCCGGCTGGGACCCCGACCCCGACGTGCTCGCACGTGCGGGCGCGCGCGACGCGCTCGAACCGGCGGACAGCCTGGAGCGCGCGGTCGAGGAAACCGAGCTCGTCATCGTCGCCGCGCCGATCGGCCAGCTGCCGTCCACGGTTGCCGCCGTGCTTGCCTCGACGACCGACGCGACCGTGACGGATGTCGGCTCCACCAAGGCGTCCGTCGTGCGCGCGGCGAACGGCTCGCCGCGGTTCGTCGGCGGGCACCCGATCTGCGGCTCCGAGGCGCGCGGCCCCGACCACGCGAGCGCGGCGCTCTTCGAAGGCGCCACCTGGTTCCTCACACCGGTCGCGCACACCGAGCCCGCCCGTCACCGCACGGTGCACGCCTTCGCGACCGCGCTCGGCGCGACGCCCGTCGCGATCGACGCCGACGCGCACGACCGCCTCGTCGCAATGACGAGCCACGTGCCGCATGTGCTCGCGAACATCGTCGCGAACCAGACCGGCGCCTCGCGCATCGAAGGCCACGAGCCGCTCGCGCACGCCGGCGGCTCGCTCAGGGACATGACGCGTATCGCCGGCGCGAATCCGCGCATCTGGGTCGACATCTACCTCGACAACGCCGCCGCGATCCGCGCCGCGCTGCAAGAGCACCGCCGCCGGATCGAGCAGGTCGAGACCGCGCTCGACCAGGGCGACGCGGGCTTTCTCGCCCGCTGGATCGGCGAGGCGTCGCAGAGCCGCCGCCGGATGCTCGAGCGCGAGTACCCCGATCCGGGCACGCTCCAGCGCGTCCGTGTGCACGTGCCCGACCGCCCCGGCGTGCTCGCAGGCATCACCCAGGCGCTGGGCGCGGAACGCATCAACATCGAGGACTTCGAGCTCCATCACGTCTCGCCCGAGCGCGGCGGCACACTCACGCTGCTCGTCGCCGGCGAGGCCGAGGCGGAGCGCGCAGCCGCTCTCCTCGAGAGCCAGGGCTACAGCGTCGTCATCTCGGCGGTGATCGATGCTGATTGAGCCCGCAGCCGCGCTCGAAGGCCACTTCGCAGTCCCCGGCGACAAGTCGATCAGCCACCGTGCGCTGCTCGTCGGCGCGATCGCCGACGGCGAGACGCGCATCCGCGGCTTCGGCCGCTCCGCCGACACGGAGTCGACGCTCGCCGCCGTCCGCGCGCTCGGCGCCGAAGTGCACGACGCCGAGTCGATCACCGTGCACGGGGCGCGCCTGCGCGGCCTGCAGAGCGCCGAGGTCGACTGCGGCAACGCCGGCACGCTCGCGCGGCTCGTCACCGGCCTGCTCGCCTTCCAGGAGGGCGAGTTCACCCTGACCGGGGACGGCTCGCTGTCGTCGCGGCCGATGGAAAGGATCGCCGGCCCGCTGCGCAGCATGGGTGCGCTGATCGAGACCGACGACGGCCACCTGCCGCTCACCGTCACCGGTGCGAAGCTCAGCGCGATCGACTACGAGCTGCCGGTCGCGAGCGCACAGGTGAAGTCCGCCGTGCTCTTCGCCGCGCTCGGTGCGGAAGGCCGGACGACCGTGCTCGAGCCGACCCCGACGCGCGACCACACCGAGCTGATGCTGCGCGAAGCCGGGGTGCGCATCACCACCCGGCCGAACTCGGTCAGCGTCGACCCGCCGCAGAGCCTGAGGCTCGACGCGGTCGACGTCCCCGGCGACTTCTCGTCGGCCGCCCCGTTCGTCGTCGCGGCCACGATCGTGCCGGAGTCGCGCATCACGATCCACGATGTGGGGCTCAACCCGCGGAGGACAGGGCTCCTCGACGTCCTCGACCGCATGGGCGCCCGCGTCGGCATCCTCACCCGCCGGCGCTTCGGGCAAGAGCCGGGCGGCGACCTCGAGGTGCGCTCCGCCGAGCTGACCGCGACCGAGATCGACGCCCGCGAGGTGCCGCTCCTGATCGACGAGCTGCCGCTCTTCGCACTGCTCGCGGCGCACGCGCGCGGCACGAGCCGTGTCCGCGGCGCGGAGGAGCTGCGGCTCAAGGAGTCCGATCGAATCGACGCACTGGTCGACGCGCTGAGGACGATCGGCGTCCGGGCGAGGGCCCACGAGGACGGGTTCGAAGTGACCGGCGTTCCCAGGCGACCGAGGGGCGGCCGCATCGACGCCCGCGGCGATCACCGGATCGCGATGCTCGGTGCCGTCGCCGGCGTCGCGAGCCGCGAAGGAGTCGAGATCGAGGGCTTCGAGAGCGTCGGAGTATCCTTCCCCGGCTTCCACGACCTCCTGGAACACGTGACCCGCAGATGATCGTCGCAATCGATGGACCGGCCGGAGCCGGCAAGAGCACCGTCGCCCGCAACCTCGCGGCCCGGTTGGGCTTCCGCTACCTCGATACGGGCGCGATGTACCGCGCGCTGACGTGGCTCGCGATGCGAGAGGGGCTGCCGCTCGCCGAGCCGGACGCACTTGGAGACCTCGCGCGCCGGAATCTCGTCGTCTTCGACGAAGCGGGTCGCGTCTCGATCGCGGGTGCCGACGTGACCGCGGCGATCCGGCAGGCGCGCATCGACCGCATGGTCTCCGTCGTCGCGCGCCATCACGACGTGCGTGAGGTGATGCGCGAACGGCAGCGCGATCTCGGCCACCAGGGCAACGTCGTGATCGAGGGGCGGGACATCGGCACCGTGGTCGCGCCCGACGCCGAGGTGAAGATCTATCTCCAGGCCGATCCCGACATCCGTGCGCGGCGACGTCAGGCGGAGCGCCCCGACATCGGTGCGGACGCGCTCGCGACCGACCTGCGCGCGCGCGACAAGCTGGACCGCGAGCGCATGCAACCGGCCGAGGACGCCGTGCTGATCGACACCACCGATCTCGAGGTCGACGACGTCGTCACCCGGATCGAAGCGCTGGTCCGCGAGCGCGCGCTCACGACGCCGTGAACTCCGCCGACGTCGCCTGGGCGATCGGCCGCATCTACATGGGCTGGCCCGTTCGCCTGTTCACGCGGGCACGCGCGCGGGGCGTCGAGAACGTCCCGAAGACCGGCGGCGCCGTCTACGCGGTCAACCACCTCCACTGGATCGACATCCCGCTCCTCGGCCTGTTGTCGCCGCGCACCGTCTGGTTCGTCGCGAAGGCCGAGGCGGCGAACTACCCCGTCGCGGGGGCGTTCCTGCGCCTGCACGGCGCGATCGCGATCCGCCGCGGCGAGTCGGACCGGGAAGCCGTGCGCCGCATGCGCGACGAAGCGCGGGCCGGCCACGTCGTCGGCCTGTTCGTCGAGGGCACGCGGCAGAAGAGCGGACGACCAGGCGTTGCGCAGCCGGGCGCTGCGATGGTCGGCCTGCAGGAAGACGTGCCGGTCATCCCCGTCGCGATCTACGGGACGCAGTTCTGGAAGCCCGGCAACTTCCGCCGCTGCACGGTTGCCTTCGGCGAGCCCCTCCGCTTCGACGACCTGCCGAAGAACGGCAAGGGCTACCGCGAGGCGACCGCCGTGATCGAGCAACGGATCCACGAGCTCTTCGACGAGCTGGAACGGACCGAGCGATGAAGCTCGCGGGAACCGTCGCGATCGTCGGCTTCCCGAACGTCGGCAAGTCGACGCTCGTGAACCGGCTCACGGCGACGCGCCAGGCGGTCGTCCACGAAACGCACGGCACCACGCGCGATCGCAAGGAGCTGCTGTGCGAATGGAACGGGCAGCAGTTCCTGTTGATCGACACCGGCGGTGTCGACATCGCCGACTCGAGCCCGATCACACGGCAGATCGCGGCGCAGGCCCGCATGGCGATCCGCGAGGCCGACCTCGTGCTCTTCGTCGTCGACGCGCGCATCGGCGTGACGCCAGGGGACGAGGAGCTCGCGCAGATCTTGCGCGAGGCGAAGAAGCCGGTGCTCGTGCTGGCGAACAAGATCGACGACCCGTCGCAGGAAGCGCTCGCGCTCGAGTTCCACCGCCTCGGGTTCGGCGAGCCGTTCCCGGTCTCCGCTCTCCACGGCTCGAACACCGGCGACCTGCTCGACGAGATCCTCGCGTTGCTGCCCGGCGAGTCGACGCGAGCCGTCCCCGGCGACGACGCGATCCGCGTCGCGATCCTGGGACGCCCGAACGTCGGCAAGTCGTCGCTCTACAACCGCCTCGTCGGCGAGGAACGCACGATCGTCTCCGAGGTGCCGGGCACCACGCGAGACACGATCGACACGATCATCCACCGCGGCGAGCGGACGTTCCAGCTCGTCGACACCGCCGGCCTTCGGCGCAAGCGCAGCCAGCGGCAAGGAATCGAGTACTACTCGGAGCTGCGTGCACTCGACGCGGCGAGGCGAGCGGACGTCGCGCTCGTCCTGATCGACGCGGGCCAGGGGATCGTCGAGGGCGACATCACCGCCGTCGAGGTGGCGCGCAAGGCGCACTGCGCAACGCTGATCGTGCTCGCGAAGTGGGACGTCAGCGAGATCACGATCGAGGAGGTGCGCCCGGAGCTCCAGCGCCGCCTGCGCCAGCGGCCGGACTTCATCACGGTCTCGTCGATCAGTGGCCGCGGCGTGACGCGCCTCCTCGACAAGGTGGCGGAGCTCTACGACCGCTACGTCCAGCGCATCTCGACGGGTGAGCTCAACCGGCTGCTCGCCGAGCTGAAGGCGGAGCGCCAGCCGCCGTCGAAGGGCAAGCGGCGCCTCAACCTGCTCTACGGGGCGCAGGTCCAGACACGCCCCCCGCGCTTCCGCTTCACCGTCAACGACCCGGGACTCGTGACGCGCGACTACGGCTACTGGGTCGAGAACCAGCTGCGCGACCGGCTCGGGCTCGAGGGCGTGCCGGTCGTCGTCGACTTCCGCCGCCGGTCGTAGTGCGCGCGGTCGTCGTCGGCGCAGGCGCGTGGGGGACGGCGGTGGCACATCTCCTGCGCGAGCGCGGCCACGACGTCTTCGTCGCGCGGCGCGACACGCTCGACGACGCGCCGTACGCGGAAGCCGATCTGGTCGTGGTCGCGGTGCCGAGTCACGCATTTCGCGAGGTGCTCTCACACGTGGGCGGCGACGCGCCGATCCTCTCGCTTGCGAAGGGCCTCGACCCGTCAACCGGGGAACGGCTCTCGACACTCGTGCACGATCGGCCGGTCGCCGTGCTCTCCGGGCCGAACATGGCGGAGGAGGTGCTCGCGGGCCTGCCGAGCGCGACGGTGATCGCGTCGGACGACGAGCAGCTCGCACTCACGTTGCAGGACGCCTTCAACTCTCGCGCGTTCCGCGTCTACGTGAACGACGACGTCGTCGGCGTCGAGCTCTGCGGTGCCGCGAAGAACGTGATCGCGCTGGCGGCGGGCGGCGTCGACGGCCTCGGGCTCGGCGACAACGCGAAGGCTGCCCTCATCACGCGCGGGCTCGTCGAGATGGCGCGGCTCGGCGACGCGTTCGGCGCAGGGCAGGAGACGTTCTCCGGCCTCGCCGGGATGGGCGACCTGATGGTGAGCTGCTTCCACCCGAGCGGCCGAAACCGCCGCGCGGGCGAGTTGATCGCCCGCGGCGCCACGCCCGAAGCTGCCCGCGCAGAGATCGGGCAGGCCGTCGAGGGCCTGACGACCGCGCCGGTGCTCCGGGATGTCTCGCGCCGCATCGGCGTCGAGCTCCCGATCACCGAAGGCGTGTGCGCCGTCATCGAAGGGCAGCCGCTGCACGAGCTCGCGGCCAGCCTCATGGGCCGCCGTCCGACCGAAGAGTAGGATCAGACGCGTATGAGGGTTCGTCTGGCCGGGGTCGCCGTCCTCGCTGTGCTCGCCGCGGGCTGCGGCGGAGGAGGAGGAGGCAACTCGTCGAGTGACGCCGCGTCGATCGTGCCTGCCAACGCGCTCGCATTCGCGACGATCGACACCGACAAGTCGTCGGCGCAGGTCTCGAGCGCGCTCAAGATCCTCGACAAGTTCCCGATCGAGCCGCGCGCGGAGCAGCAGCTGCGTGCGTCGATCAAGAACAGCGGCGTCGACTTCGGTGCGCTGACGTCGTCCGCGGGATCCGAGGTCGACGTCGCGGTCATCAACGTGAACGGGAAGCAGCTCCCCGTCGGTCTCGCGAAGCCGAGCGACGAGAAGGCGTTCGACGCGCAGCTCGACAAGAGCGAGACGAAGCACACGACGATGGACGGCTGGACGGCCTTTGCGGACGCGCAGGCGACGCTCGATGCGTTCAAGAAGCAGTCGAACGGCAGTAACATCAGCGACGACGCGACGTACCAGGCAGCCGTCAAGTCGCTGCCGTCCGACGCGATCGCGCGCTTCTACGCCTCGCCGGCCGCCGAAGGGGCGGTGCTCAAGGCCGCGAAGCAGAACCTCCCGTCCACGTCGCTCGGCCCCCTCGCATCCGCGCAGTGGTTCGCCGGAGCTCTGACGTCCCAGGACGGAGCCTTCAAGCTCGAAGTCCACACGAAGGCCGCGAGCGCGCAGGCCCTGACGAAGAGCAATCCGCTGACGAGCAAGATCCCGTCCGGCTCGATCGTCGCGCTCGCGCTCAACGGTGGCGGAGCGACGAAGTCGCTGCCGGCCGCCACGCAGGAGCAGCTGTCGGTCATCGGACAGCAGATCGGCGTCGACCTGCCCGCGCTCATCTCCGTGCTCAACGGGCCGGTGATCGCCTACGTCCGCCCCGGCATCCCGTTGCCGGAGGTGACGATCGCCGCTCGGCCCGCGAACCCACAGAGCGCGGCCAGGGCGGTCGGGAGCCTGATCGCGCGGTTTGCGACCCACGCCACGGCGGTGCCGACCAAGGTCGACGGCGGCACGCTGAACAAGCTGGATCTCGGCCCGGTGGCCCTCTACTACGGCGTGAACGACGGGCAACTCGTCGTCACCGACAGCAGCACCGCGCTCGTCGAGCTGAACGGGAGCGTCGGTCGCCTGAGCGGCGACGCGGTCTTCAAGGAGGCGAAGGACGGCGCCGGGATGGCCGACGACACCCAGACGTTCGTCTACCTCGACATGAAGGATGCGCTGCCGGCGCTGTCCGGGTTCGCCCAGCTCGCCAACCAGAACCTGCCGCCCGAGGTCGAGACCAACCTGCGTCCGCTGCGCTCGGTGCTGCTGTTCGGCTCGAGCCACGACAAGATCGGGTCGTTCGTGGCGTACGTCAAGACGTCGTAGCGCTTCGATACCCTGACGCGTCAGTGGCCGCGCGGACCTTCCTCTTCACGTCCGAGTCGGTGACCGAAGGTCACCCTGACAAGATCTCCGACCAGATCTCGGACGCTGTCCTCGACGCAGCACTCGCGAACGACCCGGACAGCCGCGTCGCCTGCGAGACGCTCATCACGACGGGCCTGATCGTCGTCGCCGGTGAGCTGACGACGTCCGAGTACATCGACATCCCGCGCATTGCGCGCGAGACCGTGCGCGGCATCGGCTACACGCGCGCCAAGTACGGGTTCGACGCGGAGACGTGCGGCGTGATCGTCACGCTGGACGAGCAGTCGCCCGACATCGCGCAGGGGGTCGACACGGCATACGAGCTGCAGCACGATCCCGGCGACGACGATCCGCTCGACCGGATCGGTGCGGGTGACCAGGGCATGATGTTCGGGTACGCGTCGAACGAGACGCGCGAGCTGATGCCGCTGCCGATCATGCTCGCGCACCGCATCGCGAAGCGACTGTCGGAGGTCCGCAAGGCGGACGTGCTTCCGTATCTGCGGCCGGACGGCAAGGCGCAGGTGTCGGTGCGCTACGAGGTGGACGCGGACGGGCGGCAGACACCTGTCGAGATCGAGCGCGTCCTCGTCTCCACACAGCACCGTGAAGGCCTCGACGCGGAGAGCATGATCAAGCCCGATTTGATCGAGCACGTGCTCAGGCCGATCCTGCCGCGCGATCTCTACGACGAGAGCCGCTGGGAGCAGCCGGGCTTCGTCTACGTGAACCCGACCGGCAAGTTCGTGATCGGCGGCCCGATGGGCGACACCGGCTTGACCGGGCGGAAGATCATCGTCGACACGTACGGGGGCGCCGCGCCGCACGGCGGCGGTGCGTTCTCGGGCAAGGATCCGACGAAGGTCGACCGGTCGGCGGCGTACGCCGCGCGGTACGTCGCGAAGAACGTCGTCGCGGCCGGGCTTGCCGACCGCTGCCAGATCCAGGTTGCGTACGCGATCGGCGTCGCCAAGCCGTTCTCGATCCTCGTCGAGACGTTCGGCACGGAGAACGTGCCGGTCTCGACGATCGAGTCGCTCGTCGGCGAGCACTTCGATTTGCGTCCGGCGGCGATCCTGCGCGACCTCGACCTGAAGCGGCCGATCTATGCGAAGACGGCCGCCTACGGCCACTTCGGCCGCGAGGAGCACGACTTCACGTGGGAGCGGACGGACAAGGCATCCGCCCTCCGCGCAGCCGCGGGCCTCGGCGACCGCGAGCCGACCGTCGTCGACTAGCGCAGCCAGCGGCTCCCCGGCCTCAGCTGGGACATGGCTGCATGGGCCTCGTCTGGTGCCAGGCACCGTGAAAGTGCGTCCACAAGTGTGCGGGCGCAGTACCCGCACTCCACGGGTGCCGGGCATGGCCGGCTCGGCCGAGGAGCTGGGGAGGATCTGTTGCAGGTGAGACGCGTCCCGAACGGCGCGTCGAGACACGGCGTCAGCGTCTGACGAAGAGGCCGCCGGCGGCTTTCTCGCCGATCGCCTTCTCGACGCCCCCGACCACGACACGGAACTGCCCCGCCGCCGGCTCCGCCGCTCTCAGCTCGACCACCTCGCCCGGGACGAGCCCCTCGTCGTAGAACCAGTGCAGCAGCTCGCCGTCGTGCTCGGCGAGCCGCACGATCGTCACCGACGCACCCGGGGGCACGTCCGACAGCGCCTCGAGCTCGCGGTTCTCCGCCTGCTCGAAGTCGGGGTCGACGGGCCAGCCGTGCGGGCACCGCTCGGGATGGCCGAGCTTCTCGTCGATCCGCTCGATCATCTCGTCGGTGAACGTGCCGCCGAGCTCATCCGCGTGGACATGCGCCTCGGCCGCGGTGTAGCCCATGAAGTCGGTGAGGAGCCGCTCGATCACGCGGTGCTTCCGCACCACCCGGCGGGCGCGCTCGGCGCCGGCCTCCGTCAGGAGCGCCTCCTTGCGCTCGCCCCGCTCGACGAGCCCGTCGGCTTCGAGCCGCTTCAGCATCTCGCCTGCCGACGCCCGCGAGACGCCGAGCATCTCGGCGACCCGCGATGCGATCGCCTGCGTCGTGCTCGACCCCGCCGGCCGGTATTCGCCGATCGGGAACGCGAGGAAGTAGATCGTCTCGAGGTAGTCGTCGACGCCGTGGCTGGCCATAGCGCCGGATCCTAGCTTCCGCTACCTTCATTGTAAGGTCACCCTTACATGAGCACGACGCAGACCCTCATCCTCGGCGCGATCGCCGGTCTCACGATCTACGTCGGCCTCCCGATCGGCCGACTGAACAACGTCTCGCCGAAGATGCGCGCCGCCCTCTCGGCGATCGCAACCGGGATTCTCGTGTTCCTGTTCTGGGATGTCGTCTCCCACGGCGTCGAGCCCGTCGAGTCCCACCTCGAAGGCCACAAGTGGGCGGCGTTCGCGGGTTACGCGACCTTGCTCGGCCTCGGCTTCGCCGCCGGATTGATGAGCCTCGTCTACTACGACAACTGGCTGAAGAACAAGCGCTCGACGCCGCTCGTCGGCCCCGGCGCCGCCGCAATCGACGAGTTCGAGCATCACGGCTGGATCGAGAGCCTGACACCTGGCCGCCGCCTCGCGCTCCTGATCGCGACTGGGATCGGCCTCCACAACTTCGGCGAGGGCCTCGCGATCGGCCAGTCGGCCGCGGCCGGCGAGTTGAGCCTCGCGCTCGTCCTGATCATCGGGTTCGGCCTCCACAACACGACCGAGGGCTTCGGGATCGTCGGCCCGATGTCCGGTGAGGCGGAGCGCCCGAGCTGGGGCTTCCTGGCCTCCATGGGCCTGATCGGCGGCGGCCCGACCTTCCTCGGCACGCTGATCGGGCAGGCCTGGGTCAGCACGGCGCTCGAGGTCGTGTTCTTCGCGATCGCCGGCGGCTCGATCCTCTACGTGGTCATCCAGCTGTTCGAGGTCTGCCGGCGCTTCTCGATGCCGACGCTCGTCGCCTGGTCGCTGCTGCTCGGGCTGCTGCTCGGATTCGGCACGGACTGGGTCCTGGTCGCCGCCGGAGCCTGATCTACCTTAGGCGCGAGTGGGCGCCTTCTTCCACGCGGTCGGGATCTTCATCCACCACCTGCGCCAGGTGGAGTGGACTCCGCTCGGGCTTGCGCTCGCCTGCCACGTCACGAAGCTGCTGTTCCGCGCGCGCGCCTGGCAGAACATCATCCGGGCCGCGTACCCGAATCTGAAACTGAGGTACCGCTCCGCGCTCGGCGCGTACACCGCCGGCGTCGGCGTCAACTCGATCGCGCCGGCCCGCGGCGGCGACCTGATCAAGCTCTACCTCGTCAAGCACCGCATGAAGGAGGCGACGTACCCGACGCTCACTTCGACGCTGATCGTCGAGACGATGTTCGACTTCGTCGTCGCCGGCTGCTTGATGATCTGGGCGCTGTCGATCGGCGTGCTCCCGACGCACCAGGTCTACTCGCGCATCCCGACCGTCGACTGGAAGTTCTTCCTGAAGCACGAGACGGCGACCGGCATCGGGCTGGCAGTGATCGCCCTCGTGCTCTTGCTGCTCGCCCTCGCTGCGCGGCGCCGCGTCGAGGACTTCTGGGGCCGGGTACGGCTCGGCTTCGCGATCCTCGGCAACCGCCGCACGTTCGTGCTCGGCGTGCTCGTCCCTCAGGCGATCTCGTGGGTGTTCCGGATCGCGACGCTCTTCTTCTTCCTGCGCGCGTTCCGCGTCGACGCGACGGTCCATAACGCCCTGCTCGCACAAGTCGTCGACTCGCTCTCGACACTGTTCCCTGCGACGCCCGGCGGCGCGGGGACGAAGCAAGGCTTGATCGTCTACCTCTTCCGCCGCTCTGCGATCTCGCGCACGCTCTTGCTCGCGTTCAGTGTCGGCATGAACATCGCGATCACGGTCACGAACCTCGTGCTGGGCGTGATCGCGCTCGCTCTGATGGCGCGGACGCTCTCGTTCGGCACGCTCCGCAGCCGGGCACGTGCCGACGAACAGACCGTCGAGTCCTGATGGTCAGTCGGCAAACACTGGCCGCCGCGGCTGGGGGCCTGCACCCGGCCCCACTGCTTGGTGCAGACCCTCCCCGCGACGACCGCATTTACCGACCGACCATCTGATGCCGTTCGCGGAGGTGTTTCCGCTCGTGACCGCTCGGGCCGTCGCGCGGGCGTTCACGTACGAGGTGCCCGAGGACGTCGGAGTCGGCGCGATCGTCCGCGTGCCGTTCGGACGCTCGCGGGCGCGCGGCATCGTGACCGCGCTTGTCGACGCGCCGCCTGAGGGCGTCGACGCGCGGTCGATCGAAGCGGTCGTCGGTGAGCTGCCGCAGACGCTCGTCGAGCTCGCCCTCTGGCTCGCCGACTACTACGGGTCGACACCCGCGCGAGCCCTCGCACTCGTTGCTCCCGTGACGCCGAAGCGGCGCAAGGAGCAGCCGCCGCCGGCGGAACGGCAGGGCCTCGGCGGCGAGGAAGAGCCTGCAGAGCTCTCGGAGGCGCAGCGCATCGCGATCGCGCGCATCATCGACGGCGGCCCCGGCAACGTCCTGCTCCACGGCGCGACCGGATCCGGCAAGACAGAGGTCTACCTGCAGGCGAGCGCGGCGATGCTCGAGCGCGGCTTCGGCGCGATCATCCTCGTCCCGGAGATCGCGCTCGCGCCGCAGAGCGTCGGCCGTTTCCGCGCGCGGTTCGGCGATCGCGTCGCGATTCTCCACTCGGCGCTGACCGATGCCGAGCGCCGCGACGAGCGGGAGCGGATCGCGAGCGGCGAGGCGCGCATCGTGGTGGGTGCTCGCTCCGCGGTGTTCGCGCCGATGCGCGGGGTCGGGCTGATCGTGGTCGACGAGGAACATGACCCGTCGTACAAGCAGGACTCCGATCCACGCTACGACGCGCGCACCGTTGCCGCAAAGCGTGCGGCGCTCGAAGGAGCGGTCGCGGTGTACGGGTCGGCCACGCCGCGACCGGAGTCGTGGGCCGCGCTCGAGCGGATCGAGCTCGGCGGCCGCCTCGGTGCGTCGCTGCCACCGGTGCGTGTCGTCGATCTGCGCCGCGAGGCCGGCTATCCGCTGTCGGCTCCGCTGCTCGACGCGCTGCGGCGCGTCGCCGAGAACCAGACGAAGGCGATCCTGCTCCTGAACCGCCGCGGTGTGGCACCCGCTCTCCACTGCCGCGCGTGCGGGACGACGATCCGCTGCCCGAACTGCGACGTCGCGCTCGTCCTGCACGGGGACTCGTCAATGCGGTGCCATCACTGCGGTTTCACGCGTGAGGCTCCAGCGCTATGTCCGACGTGCGGTTCGCCCGATCTCGCGCGTCTCGGCGCGGGGACGCAGAAGCTCGAACGCGATCTCGCGCGCGAGCTGCCCGACCTCGAGCTGATCCGTCTCGATGCGGACGCGATCGCGAAACCCGAGCACCTCGCCGCATCGCTCGCGCGCTTCGCAGAGGCGAAAGGTGCGGTGCTGCTCGGCACGCAGATGGTGGCAAAGGGCCACCACTTCGAAGGTGTCGAGCTCGCGGCTGTCGTCGACGTCGACACCGGCCTCGGCCTGCCGGACTTTCGTGCCGAGGAGCGCACGTTCCAGCTGATCACGCAGCTCGCCGGGCGGAGTGGCCGTGACGCGCCGGGACGCGTGCTCGTCCAGACCTTCCAGCCGGACGCGCGGCCCGTCGTGTACGCCGCGCGCCACGACGTGTCGCGATTCCTGACAGAGGAGCTCGAGCGGCGGCGTGCGCTCGAGTACCCGCCGTTCGCGCACCTCGTGCGGATCGTCGTCACCGGCCCGTCGATCGAGCTCGTCGTGAAGGCGCTCGACGAGCTCAAGGCGGGTGTGAAGGGTGCCGAGCTGCTCGGCCCGGCGGCGCTCCTACGGCTCCGCGGCAAGCATCGCGCGCAGCTCGTCGCCAAGACGACGCAACCGCGGCGCATCGCCTCGCAAGCCGCGCACCTGCTGTCCGCGGCGGCGCCGGCGATGCGGCGGGCAGGACTCACTGCGGTGGTCGATGTCGATCCGCAAAGCTTGTAGGGATGGCAAAGCGGCGTCCCGAAGACGTGATCGGCGAATGGGGGATCCGCGACGTCACGCCTGCCTCCGCCGTCGAGCGGGAGAAGCTGCTCGACGAGGTCGAGCTCAACCCGCTGGCGAAACAGCCGCTCAAACGGCGCATCCGCCGTTTCCGCGCCGAGCCGGACCGCTACCTGGCTTCGCTCGGCGGGCCGCTGCCGTTCATGCGCCGGCTGCGGCAGATCGACGACGAGATCGAGACGCTGACGATCCGGCTCGCGGACGCCTACGCCGAGCGGAAGAACGCCGACGCATGGTGCCGCACGGCCGAGCGGTGGGACTTCGGCGAGGTGAACGACCTGATCGAGCGGCACAACCGCTGGTACCCGGTCGAGGCACGGCTGCCGATGGACCCGCGCACGCGGGACTACGTGAAGATCGCCGGACGCTCCTACCGGCGGGAGTTGCTCGACGCCGACTGGATCCTCGCGCGCTTCCCCGCCTAGCCTCACTACACTGGCGCCGCTGTGGCACACGACCACGACCACGAGCACGACCACGACGACCACGAGCACGACGTCGAGCCGGACGAGGATGCGGAGGAGCGCGCCGAGGCCGAGGCTCGCAAGCAGCTCGCGCTCGCACAGATCCGCCAGTACGGCGATCCGGCGCTCCGCCTGAAGGCGCACGAGGTCGAGGACTTCGACGACGACCTTCGCCGGCTCGTCGAGCGGATGATCGGGCTGATGCACGACGCGCAGGGCGTCGGCCTCGCGGCGACGCAGGTCGGGGTGCTCAGGCGCCTGTTCGTCTACGAGCCGGACGAGGAGGGGCCGCGCGCTCTCGTCAACCCGGTCGTCGCCGAGCGCGGGGAGGAGGCGTCGACGGACGAGGAAGGCTGTCTCTCGCTGCAGGGCGTGCGTGTGCCGGTCGACCGGTCGACGCGTGTCGTGCTCGAAGGCAAGGACGAGCACGGTGCCGACGTTCGCGTCGAGCTCGACGAGTACGCCGCCCGCGTGGTGCAACACGAGCTCGACCACCTCGACGGCGTGCTGATCATCGACCGCACCGACGACGAGCACCGCAAGGACGCGCTCGCGACGCTGCGGCCGCGCGCCGTCCTTCGGTGAGAATCGGCGTCGCCGCGACCGCGCCGCTCGGAGCCGACGTGCTCGAGCGCCTCGCCGCCACGCACGACATCGCGTTCGTGCTCACACGGCCTGACGCGCCGCAGGGGCGCGGCCGCAAGGTCGCAGCGCCGGCCGCCAAGGAGTCGGCCGAACGGCTCGGCATCCCGGTGCACCAGCCGGCGAAGCCGGAGCTGCCCGACGGCGTCGATCGCGTCGTCGTCTGCGCGTACGGCCTCTACATCCCGCCGCGGCTGCTCGAGCAGTCCGTGTTCCTGAACGTCCACCCGTCGCTTCTCCCGCGCTGGCGCGGCGCGGCGCCGGTGGAGCGGGCGATCCTTGCCGGCGACGACGAGACGGGCGTGACGATCCACGAGACTGTCGCGGAGCTCGACGCGGGACCGATCGCCGCCCAGGAGCGGTTCGCGATCGGCGACGACGACGCAGGCCAGGTCTTTCTTCGCGCGGGCGAGGTCGCAGCGCGGCTGCTGAACGAGGTGATCGAGACGCCGCGGTTCGAGCCGCAGGAGGGCGAGTCGACGTATGCCGAGAAGATCACGCCCGCGGATCGGGAGCTCGACCTGACCGATCCGCTCGACGCCTGGCGGCGCATCCGCGCGCTCTCGCCGCACATCGGCGCGCGCGCCGAGTTGCACGGGCGCCAGGTGACGATCTGGAGCGCCCGCCTCGACGAGGGCAAGCTCGTGCCGGAGATCGTGCAGCCGGCCGGACGCAACCGTATGAGCTACGACGAGTTCGCTCGCGGCCTCCGGTGATAGCGCCCGCACGTCGCGCAGCGTTCGACGTCGTCCTCCGGGTCTTCGAGCAGGAGGCGTACGCCGACCGCGCGCTCGCGAGCGCGGTGGAAGGGCTCGACGAGCGCGACCGCGCGCTGGCGCAGCGGCTGGCCTACGGCACGGTGCAGCGCATGCGCACGCTCGACTTCGGGATCGAGCACCTGGGCAAGCGGCCGGTGCGCAAGCTCGACCCGCCGGTGCGCGCGTCGCTTCGCCTCGGCGCATATCAGCTGGCGTTCATGGATCAGGCAGAGCACGCGGTCGTCGACGACGCGGTCGAGCTCGTTCGCGAGGCGCGCCGCGAGCGGGCGGTGCCGTTCACGAACGCGGTCATGCGCCGGCTCGCGCAAGGGCTCCGCGGGCTCGTCGCATCGCTCCCGGAAGGTCCGGTCAAGGAGTCGTATCCGGACTGGATCGCCGAGACGTGGGCGCGCGACTTCGGCGACGACGCTGCGCTCTCGCTGATGCGCGCGCAGAACGAACCGCCCGCGCTCGAGGTGCGCGCCGAGACGCCGGTGGGGGAGGCGACCGACGTTCCGGGTGCGTTCGTCGTCGAGCGCGTCGACCCGGCGCGCATGCGGCCGATGAGCCGCTCGTCGCAGCTCGCCGCACTCCTCGTCGGCTCGCAGGACGGCGAGAGGATCCTCGACTCGTGCGCGGCACCGGGCGGCAAGACGACGATGCTGCGCGGCGACGTGACTGCGGTCGAGGTTCACCCCGGCCGTGCGCAGGCGCTCGCGAAGAACGTCGGTCCCAATGTGCGCGTCGTCAATGTCGACGCGCGCGAGCTCGACGAGAGCGGCTTCGACCGCGCGATCGTCGACGCACCCTGCTCCGGCCTCGGGGTTCTCGCCCGCCGCCCCGACCTGCGGTGGCGGGCGCGACCGCTCCCGGAGCTGCAGCTCGAGCTGCTGCGCGCGGCGGCGGTGCGGACGAAGCCCGGCGGCACTGTCGTGTACTCCGTCTGCACGCTGAACGCCGACGAGAACGAGGCTGTGGTCGATGCGTCCGGCCTCGTGGTCG
>DATINO010000055.1:0-24084 GCA_035474195.1 Gaiellaceae bacterium | reverse complement strand
GTCGCACTCGTGCACCTCGGGCCGCCGGTGACCGATCCGCCTGCGAAGGATCGCGCTCCGGTCGAGGATGTCTTCAGCGTGCAGCCGTAGACTGGACTCGCACGCGGGCGTGGTGAAATTGGTCAGACACGCCGGCTTTAGGTGCCGGTGCTCGAGAGAGCATGGGGGTTCGAATCCCTCCGCCCGCATGAGCGTCCCTCGGCCGAGTGTTTCGATGCGCCCCGCGCACAAGGTGACACCAGACTTCCGGCTCGAACCTCTCCAATCCTGAGGGGTACCCCATTCAAGGCTTCGCGCGAAGTGCCGACATATGCATCAGTCAGTTGTTGCACTTTCGAAGGGGGAAAACCTGGTGTCGGAACAACCGCTTCGAGTCCTGGTCGTCGATGACGATCGCGGGCTCTGCGAGATGCTGCGCCTCGTCCTCGAGCTGGAGGGGCTCGAGGTGGTCACCGCCAACCATGTGATCGAGGCGGAGAAGCGTCTGAGCGAGCAGGTGCCCGATGTGATCGTTCTCGACATCGGCCTGCCCGGCATCGACGGCGTCTTCTATTGCGAGCGGCTGCGCGAGAGCCTCCGGACGCGCCGGTTGCCGATCATCGCGATCAGCGGTTCCGAGGAAGCGGGTCGTCGCGCGCGCCTCGCGGGAGCGAACGCGGTGTTGATCAAGCCGCTCGAGCCGCTCCACCTGCTCGCGACCGTCAACAAGCTTTGCGCCGTCTCGTCCGCAGACTCGAAGATCGAGACCTCGCACCCCGACATCATGCGACTGATCGAGATCGGCCAGCGCCAGCACGAGCTGCTGACCGACTCGTACCGGCTGATCCTCGAGTCGCTGCTCGACGCGCTCGAGTCGCGCGACGCGGAGACCAACGCGCATTCGCGCCGGGTGAGCGCCTACGCGACGAGGCTGACGCTGGAGCTCGATCCGTCGCTGGTCGACGACCCGACGATCGAATGGGGGTTCCTCCTCCACGACATCGGGAAGATCGGCATCCCCGACAGCATCCTCTTGAAGCCAGGCCCGCTCGACAGCGCCGAGCGGCGCATCATCGAGAAGCATCCGTTGATCGGGTACCGCCTCGTCGGCGACATTCCGTTCGTCCAGGGCCGCGGGGTCGAGGTCATCCGCTCGCATCACGAGCGCTGGGATGGGCTCGGGTATCCCGACGGCCTGAAGGGCGACCGCATTCCTCCGGCCGCGCGCATCTTCCATGTCGCGGACGCGCTCGACGCGATGACCGACAAGCGCCCCTACCGTGACGCGATGCGGTGGGCCGATGCGGTCGACGAGATCGTCCGGCTGCGCGAGACGCAGTTCGATCCCGACGTCGTCGACGCGCTCGTCGCGGCAGAGCCGGAGATCAAGGCGAGCCACGAGAACAACCCGCCGATCGCTGCGTAGATCTATTTCCTGCGGACGATCTCGCAGTCGCGGCTGACCTTGTCGAATCTGTCGGCGTAGACGGTGTCGCGCCCCGTGCCGCAGAAAATGGTGTCGCGGCGGCCGTCGCGCGCCGAGATCGTGTCGTTCCCGGGACCGCCGTACATGACGTCCTTCCCGGCGCCGCCGAGAAGCTGGTCGTTGCCGGCACCGCCGTAGAGCTTGTCGTTGCCGGCGCCTCCGAGCAGAACGTCGTTGCCGCCGAGGCCGCGAAGCACGTCGTTGCCGCCGAGGCCGCGCAGCATGTCGTTGCGCGCGGTGCCGAGGAGCGTGTTGGCGCGGCCGTTGCCGGTCTTCGTCACGCCTTTCGTCGACTTCGGCTTCGACGGCAGGCGCGGCGGCGGCGGCGGGGGCGGCGGCGGCGGCGGTGACCCCGAGCCCTCAGCGACGAGCACGACGATGTGACCGATGTACCCCGTGGTGTTCGACGGGTTCTGGTTCTGAGCGGTCACGCTCACGCTCAGGTCGAAGCTGCCCGCGGTCGTCATCTTCAGTTCGTACCGCAGATGGGTGGTGCCACCGCCCGGGATGTAGTCGACATCGCAGTCCTGCCCAGGGATGCCCAGAGAATTGACGGCGGCGACACATCCGTGCCCGCTCTCGTACGTCGGCGGCCCTTGGAGCAGCGTCCCGGCCGGGGTCGTCACGAACGCGTGCACCGACTGCGCAGAGGTCGCGCTCGTGTCCTTGATCGTGGCGACGACGTCGACGAGGTCTCCCTCAGTGGCTTGCGTCTGCGAAGCGTCGACCAAGATGAAGAACGACGACGTCCCGCCGCCGTGCCCGCCGCCGCCGCCCGTCGGCAGCTGACGGACAACGCTGGTGGGAGCCGACTGGTTGAAGCCGGTGACGCCGCCGTATGTCTCGGCTACTTCGAGTCGGAGCGCCGACCCGACATCCTCGGCCTGGACGACGTAGGTGTTGCTCGTGGCGCCGGCGATCTTCGAGCAGCTGTGCGCGTCACAGCGATCCCATTGGTAGGCGACGGTCGTTCCGAGACCGGTGTCCAGCCAGGTTCCGTCCGTCCCGGAGAACGTGTCGCCCGCGAGCGGAAAGGTCACGTCTGCGCCGTCGGTCCCCGTCACGACCGGTGGTACGGACGGGCACGGTGTGGTCTCGAGGTCGGAGCCGTAGCTCAACTGGAGCAAGCCGGAGTCGCCGCCGAGGCCGCCGGCGGCGACGAGCACCTTCGTCCCTGCGGTAACGGGGAAGCAGACGACGCTCGAGCCTGGCGTGCTCGTTCCGTTGTCGTTCGCCGCGAGTACGGCGTTCGTCGCCGGGTCTTGCACTTCGAGCAACGTGTCGAAGTCGCTGCCCAGCGTGCTCACCATCGCCTGTCCGCTGAAGCTTGGGGTCCAACTGAACCAGACGGAGCTTCCGCCAAGGCCACCTGCGGGCGTCGACTCATCGGTCTCGAGCGTCGCGGCATCAGTCCGCTCGGTGATCGACGCGCGGCCTTCTCCGTCCATCGCGTTTCCGGTCGCGAGATCGGCGGCATCTGCCTGGTCGTCGTTGAAGGGGACGCCCGGCGGAGCATCGGGAGCATCGATCGTGACGTCGTACTCACCGGTCGGGCCGACACCGGATTCGGTCGACGAAACGCTCCACGGATGGTGAAGGGTCGCCGGGCCGTCGAGTGCCGTGAACGCAAGCGTGCACGTGACGGTTGCTCCGGGAGCGAGATCGCCGAGCGTGGCGCTCCCGCCGTCGACGACGACCGGGCACGCCGCCCCGGTATTCGACTCGAGGGCCGGGACGTCGGGAAACCCGACGAGGAACGACACGTTGTGAGCCGTCGCGTCGCCGGCATTGGTAATGGTGACCGAGATGAAGCCGGAGTCGCTGCTCTGAATGGTCGCCGGACCGGCGACCGTCGCCGAGAGCGACGCCGAGCCGGCGGCGCGGTCACTCGCGAAGGCGAACGCGAGCACCAGCCCCGCAACAACTGCGCAGTACCGCGGAGACCTCCCCAGCCCCACCATCCGCGTTGACCTTAGTCCGCGCCGGGGCAGTTGACCACCCCGGCACCGGGCTAGTCGGCGGGCGCTGACTGGTCTGCCGACGTGCGGTAGTCGACCGCGCAGGTCGGGCAAATGGCGTGTGTCGCAGGCGGCGGGATGATCCGCTGTTCCTGCTGCCAGCCGCCGACGCCGGTGTAGACACGGCCGCACCAGGCGCAGGTGCGGACCAGCTCGTTGTGTCGCCGTTCCCCGGACATGGACTCAACGTGACACGGCGACCGGCGATCGTCCAGCCCCGGCTGCCCCGTCCCTCGTTCGAGGCACGACCGAGGTGCGGGGAATTCAGCCGTTCCGGCGATAGCCCGACGCAATCCGCCCGACGACCATACGCGCACTGGAGCTGGGACGAAGACAGAGAACGCGAGCGTCGGGATCGCCAAAGGAACAGCTCGTCCGCCCATCGCGCCGAGTGCGAAGCCTCGAGCTGCCTGTAGTGGCAAAGGACAGCGAGCCCTCTGCACGGGGAACCGGAGCTGGATGAGCCTCCGGCGCTCGCGTTCTACTGATGGCCCCGGTAGGAATCGAACCTACGCACGGAGCTTCGAAGGCTCCCGCTCTGTCCTCTGAGCTACGGGGCCGAGCAGCTAGAGGGTAGCTGCGCCCCGCGACGATGATGGGTGGCAGACGGGACTCGAACCCGCGACCACCGGGACCACAACCCGGGGCTCTACCAACTGAGCTACTGCCACCGTGCGCCGCTCATCGTAGCCGTGCTTCCTCGCGGATCTCAGGCGCGGAGGCTCTGCGGGAAGTGGAAGAGGTTGTGCGGGTCGTACTTCTTCTTCACCGCACGCAGCCTCGGCAGGTTCGCGCCGTAATAGGCCTGCTGCCAGTTCGCGAGGTGCGGGTCGATGTAGTTGACGTACGCCGCGCCGCTGACCGCAGGCTCGAGGGCGGCGCGAGACGAGTCGACCCAGGCGCGGGCGCCCGCGCCGCCGGCGTAGTACTGGATCGAAGAGAGCACGCTTCGGTGGACGAATGCGGTCGCGGCCGGCCTCACCCGGTTGATCGCGCCGCCGTAGGCGTCGATCAGGAGCGCACCCGACGACGCACCGCGTGCTTCGACGACCTGCGTGAACTTGGCGAGCTGCGCCGCGGTCGGGACCTTTGCGATGTAGTCCGACGCGCCCGCGAACGCGGTGTGGCCCGGCACCGAGCACGCGGGCAGCGGATGCCCGAGGCAGCCCGCCCAGCGCCTGACGAGGTCGAGCCAGGTTGCCGTGCCGGTCGTCAGCTTCGCCGCCGATGGTCGGAGGGACGCGAGCCTGGACTTCAGCGCCGTCTCGCTCCCGAGGAACTGCCCGAACACCTGCACCGTCGGGCCGCCTGGGCCGGCGGCGAGGCGGCAGAGCGCGCCGAGCGCGTCGGGTTGATGCGGAGCCCAGCCGAGGAACGACGCGATCACCTCCGCCGCCTGCGCCCACGGCCAGGTCGCGACGAAGTACGAGCCCTGCGCAACCGCATGCGTGCGGAACGTGAAGGTCGTCACCAGCCCGAAGTTGCCGCCACCGCCGCCCCGGCACGCCCAGTAGAGGTCTGGATGGTGCTTTGCATCCGCGACGAGCACCTTTCCGTCCGCGGTGACGATCTGCATCGCGAGCACGTTGTCGGAGGCGAGCCCCCAGGCGCGCGATGCGAGCCCGAACCCGCCGCCGAGCGCGTGGCCGCCGATCCCGACGCTCGGGCAGGTGCCCGCCGGGATCGCGAGGCCGTGCCTCGCGAGGCCGTTGTAGATGTCCCCGAGTCGGGCGCCGGCGCCGACCAGCCCGTGGCCCCTCGAGACGGCGACGCCGTGGAGCCGCTGGAGGTCGACGACGACGCCGTTCGAGACCGTCGAGTAGCCGCCGTAGCTGTGTCCGCCGGAGCGCGCGACGATGTGGACGCCGGTCTTCGCAGCCCAGCGGACGGCAGCGGCGACGTCGGCCGCATCGAGCGGCTGGACGACCGCGAGCGGCTTGACGGCGTCGTAGACGCTGTCGTACTCGAGCCGAGCGAGTGCGTAGCCGGTGCCGCCGCGCGCCAGAACGGGGCCTCGAACGGCGGCGGCGAGCGATTTGAGGCGCGGGTCGGTGGCAGCCCAGACCCAGTCCGGGACGGCAAGCGCAGCCCCCAGTCCCGCAGCACGCACGAGCAGGTCACGGCGATTCAGCAAGTGCGCCCGGGAGGATTCGAACCCCCGACCAACGGCTTAGAAGGCCGCCGCTCTTCCACTGAGCTACGGGCGCCCAGGGAAAACGTAGCGCCGTTACCGGCGAACGCCGAAGTCGGCCGTGATGATCGTGACCGGCCGGCGAGTGAATGCGCCGCCCGCCGTCGTGCTGTAGACGGCGCCGACTCCGACATCGCGCCAGCGCGGATTGAGGATGTTCGCACGGTGGCCGCCCGAGTGCATCCAAAGGGCAACAGCGTTCGACGGGCCGATGCTCGGCGACGACCAGAGCAGGTTCTCGGCGACCCCCCAACTCCGGTAGCCCGCGAGGGCATACCACTTTGCGATCCGGGTCGAGAACGACGTCCCATCGACGGAGTTGTGCTCGAAATAGCCGTCGTTTGCCATCTCGCGGGAATGCTGACTTGCCGCGGTAGCCAACTTGGGGTTCGCACGAAGCGCCGTTAGGCCGTGATCGGCCCTAACGACGTTCAGTTGCTGGACAAGGCCGGTCTCGAGATCGGCCATGGATACACGACTCGAAGACGACGCAGAGAACGCGGCCGGCTCACTAATCGCGACGACCGCCGCGACACACGCGAGAACGAGCCACGACTTGCCTCTCCCGAATAGCACCGACTGATGATCGGCGGGTACCGCCGATCGAGCCACGACCAAACGGGGGATTTAGGTCGGCCCACGTCCGGAGGGCGATAGGCCCCTCTGCGCGAGCAGATCGCGCACGACGACCTGAAGCGACCCGGCGACCGGAATCGCAGCGAGCGCGCCGAGGATCCCGGCGAGCTCAGCGCCGACGAGCACCGAGACGAGCACGGCGAGTGGCGACAGCTGGACGGTGCGCCCGTAGATGACCGGCTGCAGGAAGTGGTTCTCGATCTGCTGGTAGACGACGAAGAACACCACCACGACGATTCCCGCAGGCACTGAATGCAGGAACGCGACCAGCGAGACGATGATCCCTGCGACCGTTGCCCCCGCGAGCGGAATCAGATCGAGGAATGCGACGATCAATCCCAGCGCGACCGCGTACGGCACCCCCATGATCAACAGGACGATCGTGATCGACGCGCCTGCGATGAGGCTGATCACGATGTTGCCGGTGACATAGCCGCCGATCGTCCGGTAGATGTCGCCGCCGACACGACGCCAGCGCGGCTGCGACTCCTCCGGCAGCAGCGAGTAGGCGCGCTCGACCCAGTCGCGTCCCTCGAGCAGCATGAAGAACGTCAGGAAGACGATCGTCACCGTCGCCGCGATGATCGTGATGACGCTCTTGGTGATCGAGAGCGCCGCTCCCGAGAGCCCCAGCACCTTCTTCGCGCCGCCGTTCTGCACCTGCTCGCGGACTTTCTCGACGACGTGGTACCTGCGCTCGAGGAACCCGAGCCGGCCGCGACCGTGCGTCAGGTCGTGGACGTAGTTCGGGAGCGCGTCGACGAAACCGTTGACCTCGTCGATCAGCTTCGGGATGAACGTCGCCCCGATCGCAGCGATCACAATGATCGCAATCACGTAGGTGATGGCGATCGCCGGGCCCCGCTTGAGCCGCCCGCGACGCTCGATCCAGCTGACGAGCGGATCCAGCGCGAGCGCGAGGAACAGCGCGATCACGACCCACGCGATCACGTGTCGCGCGATCCAGACCATCTCGATCGCGATCGCGACGGCAACCGCGATCATGAGGACCCGCAGGATCGTGCGGGGACGCAGGTCGACCACGCGCTCCGGCGTCACGCGGGTCAGCATCACCGCCCCGTCGGACGTTGTTACGGTTGAAGTGTGAGCCTTCGCACGTCGCCCGTAATCGAGCATGCGGCCCTACCTCAGGGCGGCACGGTCACCGTCTGGGTCGGCGTCCCCGACGATCCGTACATCGACGACAAGTCCCAGCTCACGACCGTGGACATCCAGCTCCGCGAGGGGAACGGCGTCGTCGCCAGCCTCTCGACGGTGCTCGACCCCGACCAGGTCAGCGAGGGCCACCAGCTGGCTCGCGAGGTCAAAACCGCGTTGGAATCAGGGGAGATCGGGCTCCACGCCGACGATCTCGAGCCGTTCGCCGACCGGCTGCGCTGAGACCAAGCCACTCGGGTGGGGGATTGCTCCCCAAAAGGGTTGGGGCGATGGTGAAATCGTGGCCAGGCGTTCTGACGCTCCGCACGACCTTCCGGTCGGATTCCGCGGCTATGACCGCGCGAGCACGGACGCGCTGCTGGCGAAGCTCGTCGAGCGTGACGCGGTTTTAACGCGTGAGCGGGATGACCTCTCGCGGCAGGTTGAAGACCTGACCCGCGACGTCGAGGAGTACCGCAAGCGGTCGGACGCGGTCGCCGACGCGCTCGTGACGGCGCAGCGCATCGCACTCGACCTTCGCGCCAATGCGGAGGCGGAGATCGCCGAGCAGAAGCGGGAAGTCGACGGACTGCGCGAGTCGGCCGAGACGGAGATCGCCGAGCGCGAGCGCGAGGTCGAAGCCGAGCGCGAGAAGCTTGTCGACGCCGGCAACGAGATCCGCGCCGAGGCGCGCGCCGACGCAACCGAGATCGTGCGCGAGGCGCGCATCCGCGCCGACCGCCTGATCGACGAGGTTCTCGACGCACTTCGCGCGTACGAAGACGACACCGACGGCTTCCTCTCCGATTCGCGGACCAGGCTTGTCTCGCTGGTGCGTGAACTGATCGACCGCATCCCGGGCACGGCGCCGGTTGCGCCGGAGGGGCAGCCGGACGAGGTCGAGACGGAGATCGTGGCGGACGCTGACGAGGCCGAGCACACGCCGGCCGCCGACAGCGCAGCCGCGTAGTCCCAACCTCGTTCGTGTTGTTGCGAGCGGTCTGAGCGTCACGCCGCCGAGCTAGAAGGTCTTGACGATTCCGGTGACCTCGGCGAGTCAGGCGACACGCGTGTCACCCTTGAGAAGGCACCTGAGAAGCGGGTGGCGGGAATCGAACCCGCGTAACTAGCTTGGAAGGCTAGGGCTCTACCATTGAGCTACACCCGCGCGAGGCAACTAGCGTAGCCCGCGGTGCTGCTCGCTCACGCGCACTCCCCCTACGCCTGGCAGGCGGACGTCGACACGACGGTCGTGATACCCGCGCTCTCACTGCTCTACCTGTTCCTCGTCGGCCGGTTCGGTGCGCCGCGCTGGCGGATCGTGTGTCTCGCCGGCTCCATGGTGCTGCTCGCGGTCGCGTTCTGGACGCCGCTCCACCACCTCGGGCTGCACTACCTACTGACTGCGCACCTGCTGCAGAACGTGATCCTCGCCGAGTGGGCCCCGCTTCTCGCCGTGCTCGGCATCTCGCCGGCGATGGCGACGGCAGCGGCGCGATCCAGAGCGTTCCGGGTCGCCGTTCACCCGGCCGTCGCGCTACCGCTCTGGCTCGCCGACTACTTCGCCTGGCACGTCCCGCCGGTCTACGACTACGCGCTCGAGCACCAGTCGTGGCTCATCCACATCGAGCACGCGTGCTACTTCGGCACCGGCCTGCTCGTGTGGTGGCCGCTCGTCCACGACGTGCCACGACGGCTCGCGTCCGGCGCACGCGTGGGGTACGCGTTCGCGACGTTCGTGCTCGCCTCGCCGCTCGGGCTCTTGCTCGCGCTGCTCCCGCGACCGGTCTACGACTACTACGTCGACGCACGCCCGCGCATCTGGGGACTGAGTCCACTCACCGACCAGGAGATCGCAGGCGTGACGATGGCGAGCGAGCAGGCGATCGTGTTGTTCGTCGTGTTCTGCTACTGGTTCCGGCGCTTCCTCGCCGAAGAAGGGCTCTGAGGCAGATACCGACGAGCAACACCGCAACGCCGGCGGCAACCGATGCGACCGGCAGGGTCGCGACGAGCGTCACACAGCCGATGAGCCCCACGACGTTCAGCGTGCGGGGCCAGCGCCGGTGCGCAGCGTCCTGCGTGAACGCCGACGCGTTCGCGACTGCGTAATAGAGCAGCACGCCGAACGACGAGAAACCGATCGCGCCTCGCAGATCGGTCGTGACGACGAGCAGCGAGACGACGACCGCGACCGCGAGCTCCGCCCGCACCGGAACCTGACGCTGCTCGTCGACAGCGGCGAGCCCGCGCGGCAGGTCGCCGTTACGTGCCATCGCGAGCGTCGTGCGCCCGATGCCTGCGATCAGGGCGAGCAGCGAACCGAGGCTCGCGATCGCCGCACCGATCCGGACGACCGGTACCGACCACGCAGCGCCGGCCGCGCGCACCGCGGCGGCGACGGGCGCGTGGCTCTCGGCGAGTACGGCCGGGCCTGCGGCGGCGAGCGCGGTCACGCCGACGACGAGATAGAGGACGACGGTGATCCCGAGCGCGAGTGGAATCGCGCGCGGAATCGTCGTCGCGGGGTCGCGCACCTCCTCCCCGAGCGTCGCGATGCGCGCGTAGCCCGCGAACGCGAAGAAGAGAAGACCCGCGGCCTGGAGCACGCCGTAGACGCCGCCGCGCGCGAACAGGCTGCCGATGTGCGACGACGATGTGTGCCCGCCGGACGCGATCGCACCGACGACCACCGCGAGCGCGACGAGCGACCCTGCGACGAGCACGCGCGCCAACCGCGCGGTGCGCGAGATCCCGTGCAGATTTGCGCCGGTGAGCACCGCGACGGCAAAGAGCGCTGCGGCGCGACGCCCCCATTCCGATCCCGGGACGACGTACGCGCCGAATGTGATCGCCATCGCGGCGCACGACGCGGTCTTGCCGACGACGAACCCGTACCCGGCGAGGAATCCCCACCACTCGCCGAGGCGTTCGCGGCCGTAGATGTACGTTCCGCCCGACGTCGGGTACTCCGCCGCGAGCTGCGCCGACGCCACCGCGTTGCAGTACGCGACACCCGCCGCGAGCAGCAGCCCGACCAGCAGGCCGCTGCCCGCCGCCGCCGCGGCCGGCGCGAACGCCGAGAAGACGCCCGCGCCGATCATCGAGCCCAGCCCGATGACGACCGCGTCGGTGGTGCCGAGCCGACGTGCGAGCGAGCCGGTCACATCGCCGCCGCGACCTCGCGGGCCGCGTCGGCCAGCTCCTCGTCGGTCACGTTCGGCAGGACGTCCTCCCAGAGCGGCAGCGCCATGCCCGACGCTTCGAGCATCCCGAGCGGCCGCGGGATGAACCAGACGTGGAAGTGCGCGCCGCCGTCGCCCCAGCGATACAGGTGGACGCGACCGACGTCGCCGCGCGAGAGGATCGCCCGCTCGACACGCGCAGCCACCTGCCCGAACTCCGCCGCGACGGTCTCCGGCAGATCGGAGAACGAATCCGCGTGCACCTTGCTCGCGAGCCAGACTGCGCCGGGCAGGCTGCCGCCGACGGGCGGATGCAGCGTCCAGTTCTCGTCGGACCACACTGCGGACGTCGATTTCCCGCTGCAGATGCCGCAAGGCGGGCCGCCCGGCTCACCGCGGCGGGGCGGCTCGGGAATCTGCCGCTCCCCCGGCTCGATCGGAACGAGAGGCTCCTGGTACGGGAGCTTCATGGTCACTCCTTTCCTCGAACGGCTCCACCGATTCCGAGCCGGTGGAGCAGGAACGTGATGCGCGCCTCGAGGTCGACTGCGGTCCGCTCGAAGACGGCATAGGTTTCGTCGTCCGTGCCCGGCGCCACGGCCGGGTCGGGGACGCTCCAGTGGCGCGCGGCGGGCGTCTCCGGGAACTCCGGGCACACCTCCCGCACCTTGTCGCACAACGTGATCACGAGATCGAACCGCTCCTCGATGAAAAGGTCGAGGGACTTCGGCTCGTTGCGCGAGATGTCGATCCCGCGCGCCGCCATCACGCGAACGGCGTTCGCGTGCAACGTCTTCGGCTTGCTCCCGGCGCTCCACGCGCGTACCGCGCCGCCCGACAGGCGTTCGATGAGCGCCTCGGCGATCTGGGAGCGCGAGCTGTTACCGGTGCAGAGGAACAGCACGCGGAGCGGCCGCGTCGCCGGCGCGTCGCTCGCGGCGAAGGCTCCGGTCGCAGCGAAGAGCGGGCCGTGCTGCTCGAGGTCGAGACCGTAGTACGAGTCGCGCCCGTCGAACGCGCTGCGGTGCGACGAGACGAGGCCGCCCGAGCGGAGAAGCCGCAGGTGGTACGAGACCAGGTTCTGCGGCTCGCCGACCGCGTCTGTGAGCTCGCGGACCCGCCGGTCCGAAGCAGCAAGCTCGGCGAGCAGCCGCCAGCGGATCGGATGACCGGCGAGCTGGAACAGGACCGGCGGGCGTGTCTCCACGTTCCCGATAATACATCAAACTAGATTGATGTGTCTAGGACTTCAGGCAGCCGGTGATCGTCGCCAGGTCGTTGTCCAGCGGGTGGACGTGCCAGAGCATCACCGCGTTCCCCTGCCGGCGGAGGACGTCGTCGAGGCCGACATTCGTCGCTTTGAAGCGGTGGTAGGCCTGGTCGATGTTGTCGGCATCCGCCTGCGTCTCGCCGAACGAGACGGTGACGCGGTTGTCCACGAGCTGCACCGTGAACGCGCCGCCCGTCGCCGAATTCGCGACGAAGTCCGTCGTCTCGGCGATCGGCGTCGGCGTCAGAGCGGCCTTCTGGAGGCACGCCTCCGTCGCGTCCTTGGTGTAGCTCGTCGTCCCTGACGAGCCGCACCCGACGAGCAGGACTGCGGCGGCGAGCGCTGCGAGGAGACCCTTCACGGTCGGCAAGTCTACGGAGCAATCCGGCCAGCCGACAGTCGGGTCCCCACGTCTGGCTATCGTTGTCCGCCGTGTCCGCCGCAGAAGACCGTCTCCGCAAATACGCCGAGCTCGCCGTCAAGGTCGGCGTGAACCTGCAGCCCGGTCAAGTTCTCGCGGTCAACGCGTTCGTCGAACACGCGCCGTTCGCCCGTGCGATCGCACGGGCCGCGTACGAGTCAGGTGCCTCGTTCGTCGATGTCGCGTACGCGGACCAGCACGTGCGCCGCGCACACATCGCGAGCGCCGCTGAGGATCAGCTCGGCTACTCGCCGCCGTGGGCGGTCGAGCGCTACGACGAGCTCGGCCGCATCGGCGGTGCGCTGCTCGCCATCTCCGGCAACCCGGAGCCGGAGCTCTACTCCGATCTCGACGGCGAGCGCGTGGGCAAGGCACGGATGAAGGAAGTCGCCGAAGCGTCGCTCCGGCTGAGCGACGGCGTCTGCAACTGGTCGATCGTCGCGTACCCGAACGAAGGCTGGGCTCGGACCGTCTTCGAAGAGCCAGACGTCGAACGTCTGTGGGAGGCGGTCGCACACGCGGTGCGCCTCGACACGCCCGACCCGGTCACCGCCTGGCGCGAGCACATCTCCCGCTTGCAAGCGCGCGCCGCCGCCCTCAACGAGCGCCGGTTCGACCACCTGCGTTACCGCGGGCCCGGCACGGATCTGATGATCGGCCTCCACCCCGAAAGTGCGTGGCAGGCGGCGCTCGATCACTCGAACGGCATCGACCACGTCGCGAACATGCCGACCGAGGAAGTCTTCACCACTCCCGACTCGCGCCGCGTCGAGGGGCACGTCCGCTCGACGCTACCGCTGCAGCTCCAAGGGAACATCGTCCGTGACCTCGAGATCCGCTTCGAGGGCGGCCGCGCCGTCGAGGTGAAGGCCGGATCGGGCGAGGACGTCATGCGCACGCACGTCGCAATCGACGACGGGGCCGCGCGGCTGGGCGAGGTCGCGCTCGTCGACCGTCACTCGGCGGTCGGCGAGACCGGGCTCGTCTTCTACGACACGCTCTACGACGAGAATGCGTCGTCGCACATCGCACTCGGCGCCCCGATCCTGCAGGCGGTCGAGTGGGCCGGAGAGCTGACCCCGGACGAGCGGGTCGAGAAGGGCGTGAACCACTCGTCGATCCACACCGACTTCATGATCGGCTCGAACGAGCTCGAGGTCGACGGCGTCACCGCGTCCGGCGAAGCAGTACCGATCCTGCGCGCCGGCGACTGGCTCCTGTAATCGGCCCTGCAATCGGGACGGTCGGATTCGAACCGACGGCTTCCGCCTCCCAAAGGCGGCGCTCTGACCAGGCTGAGCTACGTCCCGTCGAGACGGAGTGTAGGTGAGCGAGGCGGCGTTCCCCGTCGAGCCCGCGCGGCGCCGGCATCCGCGGCTCGGCTACCTGATGGCCGCAGTAGCCGCTGCGTTGTGGGGAGTGAACGGCGGCGTGTCGAAGACGATCCTCGCGACCGGCCTCTCGTCCGAGCGGCTCGCACAGGTTCGCTCGCTCGGTGCGGCTGTCGGGCTCGTGGCGATCCTCGCCGTGACCGCGCCGCACCGATTACGCCTTACACGACGCGAGCTGCCGTACCTCGTCGCGTTCGGGATGGGCGGGTTGGCGTTCGTGCAGTTCTTCTACTTCCTCGAGATCCACCGGCTCGCAATCGGCATCGCGCTGCTCGTCGAGTATCTCGCGCCGCTGCTCGTCGCGTTGTGGGCGCGCTTCGTACAGCACGCACCGGTGCGCAGACGCGTCTGGGTCGCGCTTGCACTTGCGCTCAGCGGACTCGGCCTGATCGTCGACGTCTTCGGCGGCGAGACGCTCTCGACAGCAGGCCTCGCGTTCGCGTTCGCCGGCGCGTTCGCGTACGCGCTCTATGTGCTGCTCGCCGAGCATGTCGTCGGCGGCCGGGACCCCGTGTCACTGCTCGCGTGGGGGTTCCTGTTCGCGTCGGTGTTCTGGGCTGTCGTCGTTCCGTGGTGGTCGTTCCCTGCGCACTCGTTGACCGTCGACACGAGCCTTGGCGGCACGCTCGCGTCGCACCATGCACCGGTCTGGCTGCTCGCCGCGTGGATGATCGTGCTCGGCACGATTGCACCGTTTTTCCTGCTGATATCTGCACTTCGCCACGTCAGTGCGACCACTGCCGGGATCGTCGCGATGCTGGAACCCGTCGTCGGCGCGATCGTCGGATGGCTCTGGCTGAAGGAATCGCTCGACGCGGTACAGCTTGTAGGAGCTGGAATCGTGCTATTTGCAGTAGGTCTCGCACAGTCTGCACGTTGATCCGGAAGACTCCTTATGATCCCCCGCGTGCTGAAGCGGCTCACGGCACTCGGCGCGGCGATTCTCGTTCTCATCTGCACCACCACCACCGCCGTCGCCGGACTGACACGCGGCGAAGCGCGCCTCATCCGTGACTTGAACCGCGTCCGCGCTGCACACGGTCTCACCCCGCTGCGTTACGACCCACACCTTCAGCGTGCAGCGCTCGCGCATTCACACGACATGCTCGCGAGCCAGCTCTTCCAGCACGGTGCGTTCGGCGCCCGGATGGTGCAATTCGAGGTGAGAGGCTCGTTGACGGGCGAGAACCTCGCGTGGGGCAACGGCCCGCTCGGCTCGGCGAGCTCGATCGTGCGCGCGTGGCTCGCCAGCCCCGAGCATCGCGCGAACCTTCTCCGCCCCGCCTTCACGCGCATCGGCATCGGCGACCTCGTCGGTCCGTTCCTCGGCTACGACGGCGCGCACGTCGTCACCGCCGACTTCGCCGGCTGAGGAGGGTCCTTACCGCATCACGTCGCGCTCGAGGAGCGCGCGCAGCTCGGTCAGCTTCTCGTGGCGCAGCACCTCGCGCTCGCCGCGCTCGACACGCTCGAGCAGACTGCGAACGAGCGGCGCCAGCTCGACCGGATTGAAGGGCTTCGTCACGTAGTCGATCCCGCCGAGGTCGATGCCGCGCGCGCGGTCGCGCAACTCCGCGCGCGCAGTGAGGAACACGATCGGGATCGACTCCGTGCGAGGATCGTCGAGCAGCTCCTCGGCGACCCGCCAGCCGTCGAGCCCCGGCATCATCACGTCGAGCAAGACGACGTCCGGCGTCTCGGCACGTGCTTTCTCGAGACCGCTCGGCCCGTCCGCCGCTTCCAACACCTGCATCCCCTCCGCCTCGAGGTTCACGCGGCACAGCAGCCGGATGGGTGCTTCGTCGTCGATCACGAGCACCCGTGTCGATTCTCTCGGCATTGGTTCCCTTATGCCTTGCATCCCGGCAATCTCACACATCCTCGGCGAGCGCGAGCGCGAATACGAACCGCGCGCCGACTCCGTCGGTCGACTCCACCCACATGCGCCCTCCCATCTCGCGCACGAGGCCGCGCGCGATGAACAGCCCGAGCCCGGTGCCCGGCCCCGCTGTCACCTTCGTGAACTTGGAGAAGATTCGGTCGACATCTCCGGCCGGGATGCCGACACCTTCGTCCGCGACGGCGATCTCGATCGCATCCGCGCGGCGCTCGACAGACACGGTCACGGTGCCGCCGCCGGGCGAGAACTTGACCGCGTTCGAAACGAGCTGGTCGAGCACCTGGCGCAACTTCTCGGGATCCGCATTCGCGCGTCCCGGCGTACCGTCGACCTCTGCGACGAACCGATGGCCGTTCGCGTGCCCGGACGCGGTACCGACCACGGTGTGCACGACATCCACGACGTCTGTCGGCGCAAGCGTCACCGCTAGGTCGCCCTTGTCGAGTCGCGCCGCGTTGAGCAGCGCGTCCACGATCGTGGTCAACCCCTCCGACTCGCGGGCGATGAATTCGAGGAACGTCCGCCGCTCGACGTCCGAGAAGGCGACGTCTTCGCGTAGAAGCGTCTGTGCAAAGCCGTAGATCGACGTCAGCGGCGTGCGCAGCTCGACCGACACCGTCGAGACGAAGTCGGTCTTCATCTGCTCGAGCTCGTGCTCGGAGGAAATGTCGCGGAAGGCGAAGATGCGACCGGCCACCGAGCCGGTCGGGTCGCGCATCACGGTCTCCGAGAGCGACAGCCACACGTCGTCCTGTCCGCGCTTGATCGCGACGAGGCGGTTGGTGCCCCCGCTCTCCGACTCGAGCTCGCGCTGAAGCACCTGGAACGGAGTGCGGCCAACGGCCTCGCTCGCCGGGACCGCGGTGATCTCCTCGGCCGAACGGTTCCAGAGCACCACGTGCCCGTCTCGGTCGACGGCGACGATTCCGTCCGCAATGTTCGCGAGGATCGCAACGCTCTGCTCCCGTTCGATGGCAACGCGCTGGTAGAGCTCCGCGTTCGTGAGCGCCGAGGCCGCGTTCGCAGCGAGCGCAGCGAGCGCCTGCACTTCTTCCTCGCGCCATACCCGCGGCGCGCGGCTGTAGACGGACAGCACACCGTAGAGCCCACCGTCGGGAGCGCTCAGCGGCACTCCGAGGTATGCGGCGTGGCCGGCAGCAAGGAAGGCGTCGCGCTCGCGCATGCTTTCGTTCTGCGACGCGTCGGCGTACACCGCCGGCGAGCGGGACCGGACGACGCTCCCCGGTGCGCTCGCGCCGAGCGGCGACCGAATGCCGATTGCGCCCTCGGCACCGTCGCCCGCGGCCGCAGTGATCACCAGGTCGCTGTCGTCGAGCGACATGAGCGTCGCCGCATCCACGCGCAGCAACTCGAGCGCCTCCGCGACGACGGCGTCGACCACCGCTGCCGGGTCGAGCTCGGTCGCCAGCAAGCTTCCTGTGCGCGCCAACTGTTGCGCCAGGGAACGCGCCGTGCGCTCGGCGTCGAAGAGACGGCTGCGCTCGAAGGCGCCGCGCGACGCCAGCGCGACCTGTTGCGCCAGCTCGAGGTCGTCGGACGAGAACGTGTGCGCGCCGTCGAAGAACACGACGACGAGCTCCGCTTGTTCTCCGCGCACGGGGATCGCGAGCAGCGAGCTGAACGACGCTCGACGCCATTCGTCGCCGAACCGATCGTCGGTCTCGATGTTCGGCGCCGCGAGCATATGCCCGTCCTCCGCGGCATCGATGAGCGCCTCCGGGATCGGCAGCTCGCGAATCTCGGTCCGCAGTTCGTGGCCGCCGACGACGACGGTGCTGCCGGCCCCGCGGGCGAGAACCGCTGCGAAGTCGCCGCCGAGCGCATCCGTGGCAGCCTGCGCGGCGGCGTCGTGGGCCTCGGCCGGCGAAACGGGCTCTCCGAGCAGCGAGGCGATGCGGTAGAAGCCGCGCTGCACACGCGCCTGCCTCGAGCTCTCCGCGAGCAGGCCTGCAATACGAACGGCTGCACCGATCTCGTACCTGACGATCTCGACGAGCGCCCGCTCACCGTCCGTGAGCGGCGCCTCACGCTCGACGTCGACACGTGTCTGCTCGCCCGAGGCATCGATCATGATCGAGTCGAGCTCGAGGGCGGCGGTGAGCTGCTCGCGTGAGACGCGAACGACGGCCTCTGGATCGAGCTCGGCCCGAAGTCGGCGCACGATCTCCGCGGCTCGCTGCTCGCGCTCGAGGGCATCGGCAAGCGCAACCGCAGAGCGAAGACGCTCGAACGCGAGAGCCGCTTCCGCGGCGACGGCCTGCAGGATCGACAGCTCGTCGGTGGCGAACTCGCGAGGCTCGTCGGTCGTGGCGAGGGCGAGCACCCCGACGACCCGCTCCTCGGTGATCATCGGGACCCAGGCGGCGCTGCGCGCTCCGACGAGCGCCGCGAGCCGCGGGCTGACGAGCGCCGAGTCCGGGACGTCGTAGACGGTGATGGGCGCCTCGTCGAAGTACGCGCGGGCGATCCCGGACGGCTCGCCGCGCAAGTCGACCGTCGTCTCCTCCCACCACGCCGCCGGCCTGCCCGACAACTCCGCGTACATGCCCCGTGCCTCTTTCCCGTCCTCGTCGACCAGCGCAACGCCCACGAATCCGACCCGGAGCAGCCGCGCGACGTGCGCCGCGAGCGGGCGAGCGACATCGATCGGCAGCCTCGCCCGCGAGAGCGCGACCGAGATCTCCGACACCGCCGCGAGCTCGCGGTCGCGAGACGACGCGCGCTCTTCGGCGACGAGGGAGCGGCTGACGCCACGGGCGAGGAACGCCCGCTCGCGCCAGCGGACGAGAATCGGCAGCACGGGAAGGGACGCCGCGAGCGTCGCGGCGAACGAGAGCCAGATGTGACCTCCGAGCGGGCGGCGGTCGAGGAAGGCGAGCACACCGAGCACACCGGCCGCGAACGCGATTGCCGGGAAGACGAGAACGACCGCCCAGTCGAGCGGATGCGCTGCCCGCCGGTCGCGCCACAGCGTCGGCAGCACGGCCGCAGTGACGGCCGTATACGCGGCCGTCAGCAGCACCAACGGCACGCCGTTCAGCACCACCGTCTGGGTTGCTTCGGTCACGAGGCTCCTCTGATCGCGGTCGCATGGTATTCCGCGGGAGCCGTACGCGCCCTGCTTGTAAAGATGGGCCGCTCGGCCTATTTCCCGGCTGCTCGACCGGGAGTAGCGTCAACGCCACTGGGCGATGCGAACCGCGGCGGCCGTTCTTGGCCAAATGCCGCGGTGAGCGATCACGCGAGGCCCGCTGCGAACGACCCCCCGAGCAGCGGGCCTTGTCGTTTCCGGGGCTAGTCGCCCCGGAAACGATAGGTGGCTACCCTCTCGTCGTGATCCGCAAGGTCCTCCTGGCATCCCCGCGCGGCTACTGCGCCGGCGTCGAGCGTGCGGTCGACACGGTCGAGAAGGCGCTCGATCTCTACGGGCCGCCGGTCTACGTCCGCAAGCAGATCGTCCACAACCTCCACGTCGTTCGCGACCTCGAGGCGCGTGGCGCGGTCTTCGTCGACGAGGAGACCGAGGTTCCGGAGGGCGCGACCGTCGTCTTCTCCGCGCATGGGGTGGCGCCGTCCGTGCACGCCAATGCGGCCGAGCGCCGGCTGCAGACGATCGACGCGACGTGCCCCCTCGTGACCAAGGTGCACGTGCAGGCGCGTCGATACGCGGCCGAGGGCTACACGGTCGTGCTGATCGGACACGCGGGCCACGAGGAGGTGGTCGGAACGATGGGCGAGGCGCCGGACTCGATCGTCCTCGTCGAGTCGGTCGCCGACGTCGACAGGCTCGAGCTCGACACGAAGGTCGCGTACGTGACGCAGACGACACTGTCGGTCGACGAGACCGGCGAGATCATCACCGCGCTTCGCGCGCGCTTCCCGGACATTCATGCGCCGAAGCGCGAAGACATCTGCTACGCGACGTCCAACCGCCAGTGGGCGGTAAAGGAGATGCTGTCGGAGATCGATCTGCTCCTGGTGATCGGCTCGCGCAACTCGTCGAACTCCAACCGGCTCGTCGAGGTCGCGCGCGCGGGCGGCGTTGCTGCGCACCTGATCGACGACGAGAGCGAGATCGACGAGACGTGGATGGGCGGCGTCGGCGTCGTGGGTGTGACGAGCGGCGCCTCGGCTCCGGAGAAGCTCGTCGAGGGCGTGTGCAACTGGTTCCGCGCACGCGGCGTCGACGACATCGAGGCGTACCGCCTCGTCGACGAGGACGTCGAGTTCCGGCTGCCGGTCGAGCTCCGGCGCGAGCTCGCACTCGCCGAAGCGCAGCAGTAACCCGCTACCTCTGCGACGGAGTCGCGAGCGCTGCGAGGAGGCACCTCACGCGCGCTCGATGCGCAGGTCGCCGAGCTCGACCGACACCGCGAGCGTCTCGCTCATCAGCCGGTCGCGATACCGCTCGATCAGGTCGGCTTCGGGGAGCCACAGCTTGATGCGGTCGGTGATCGCGAGCCCCGTCTCGCGGCGGAGCACGTTCACCTCGTGCACACGGTCGAGCAGCTTGGCTTCGAGCATCAGCTCGTCGTCGAGCGCCGTCTCGAGCGCGACCGTGACACCCTCGTCGCTCGCGACTGCCCAGCCCTCGCGGCCGACGCGCTCGACCAGCACCTCGTCGGGCTCGAGCACGTGGCCGTCCACCTGGAACCGCCCGCCGTCGAGCTCCTCGAACTCGCCGCGTGCGAGCTGCTCGCGAATCGCGCCGAGCTTGGCGCCGAGCTTCGGACCGAGCACCGGCAGGTTCGGCTTGACGCGCAGCTCGGACGCCTCGACCTCGCCGAACTCCACCTTCTTCACGCGAAGCTCGTCCGCGATCTCGTCCGCGTGCAACGCGGCAAGCGGGGCGCCTTCGGTGACGAGCCGGCGCAGCGGCTGGCGCAGCTTGAGCCGCGCTTCGTCCCGAGCGCGCCGTCCGAGCTCGACGACGCGCCGGACGTCGGCTACCTCTGCCAGCAGCTCGTCGTCGACGTCGACGGGCTCGGGCCACGGGGCGAGATGCACCGACTCGTCCGGCCCGACGAGATGTCGCCACAGGTGGTCGGAGAGGAACGGCATCACCGGCGCGACCACGCGCAGCGCCTGCGTGAGCGAGTCGTACAGCGCGGCGAGCGCTGCGGTGTCGTCGTCCCAGAAGCGGCGACGGGACCGGCGGATGTACCAGTTGGAGAGATCCTCCATGTACGACTCGAACGCGGCGACGACGCCGGGCGTCCAGTAGCGCTCGTACTCGGCGGTCGCGTCGCGGACGAGCTGCGCCGTGCGCGACTCGAGCCACCGGTCGAGCGGCTGCGGTTCCGCCGCTGCTGCGCTCGGGTCGAAGCCCGCGATCGAGGCGTAGGTGACGAAGAACGAGACGGAGTTCCAGAAGGTGAGGAGGCGCCGCTTCACCTCGTCGGCGAGCCCGTAGCCGAACCGCAGCGGCTGGCTCGGCACCTGCGCGCAGTAGAGCCAGCGCGCGACGTCGGCGCCCATCCGGTCGAGCGCGTCGTTGAGCTCGATCGAGTTGCCCGCCGACTTGTGCATCGCCTTGCCGCGCTCGTCGAAGACCTTCTCGTAGGTGAGGACGCGCTGGTACGGCGACCGGCCTTCGAGGGTGACCGCCATGAAGCATTGCGAGTAGAACCAGAGCCGGATCTGCTCGCGCATCTCCGAGACCCAGTCCGCCGGGAACCACTCCTCCCAGTACGCGTGGTCGGGCAGGTCGGCCCCGGAGAGCCCGGCCGAGGCGCCAGTCGCGTACCCGTGCTCCTTCCACTCCTGGTTGTGCCAGCCGAGCGTCGAGAAGTTGACGATGCCGGCGTCGAGCCACGCGTCGCCGACCTCGGGGATGCGCTCGACCTCGCGGCCGCATTGCTCGCAGCGGATGCGCACGCCGTCGATCCACGGACGGTGCAGCTCCTGCAGGTCGTCGAGGCCGGAGACGGCGCGCGCCTCGAGCTCGGCCCGCGAGCCGATCACGTTCAGGTCCCCGCACTCGCACTCGTAGAACGGCAGCGGCAGCCCGAAGTAGCGCTTGCGCGAGATGTTCCAGTCGCCCATGTTGCGCAGCCAGTCGTCCATGCGCTTCCCGTACTGCGGCGGCGTCCACTCAACGGTCGAGTTCGCGTCGAGCATCGGCTGCCGGAGCTCGTCCGCGGCGATGAACCAGTCGTCGACGACGCGGAATACGAGCGGCGTCTTGCACCGCCAGCAGATCGGGTAGCGGTGGACGATCGTCCCGGCGGAGACGAGCAGCCCACGCTCGGTCAGCGACGCGACGACCGGCTCGGCCACCTCGGTCGTCGAGAGACCCTGGAAGTCGCCGAACGGCGGCAGCATCCTCCCCGCCTCGTCGATCGGCGCGACGACCGGCAGGTCGTGCACGCGCGACAGCTCGAAGTCCTCGGCACCGCAGCCGGGCGCGATGTGCACGATGCCGGTGCCCTCGTCGAGCGAGACATCGTCCCACGGGATCACACGGTGCACAACGCCGGCCTGCGCCGGCAGCTCGTCGAACGGACCGGAGTACTCGAGCCCGACGAGCTCCGAGCCGGGCGCGCGCTTCACGAACGTCTCGTCGGGGAAGCGGGCGACGGCGACCCAGCGACCGTCGTCGGTCAGCCCGTATTCGGCGTCCGGCTTCACCGCCGCAGCGACGTTCGCCGGCAGCGTCCACGGTGTCGTCGTCCACACGACGAGCGCCTCGCCGTCGCGGCCCGCGAGCGGGAAGCGCACGAAGAGCGACGGATGCTCCATCTCGATGTAGTTCTCCTCGCCCGCCTGCTCGTGCTGCGACAGCGACGTGCCGCAACGAGGGCACCACTGCGTCGAGCGGTGGCCCTTGTACAGCCAGCCGCGGTCGTGGACTTCCTTCAGGAACGCCCAGATGTACTCGATGTTCGTGTCGCTGAAGGTGTAGTAGTCGTTGTCCCAGTCCATCCACTGCCCGAGGCGGATGAACTGCTGCGTCTGCAGCTCGCTGAAGTGCGCGACGCGGTCGCGGCAGCGGCGCGCGAACTCCGCGAGCCCGTACTCCTCGATCTCGCGCTTCGAGCCGAGCCCGAGCTCCTTCTCGACCTCGACCTCCACCCACAGGCCCTGAGAGTCGAAGCCGTTCTGGTAGCGCTGGTCGAAGCCGCGCATCGCCTTGTACCGCTGGAAGACGTCCTTCAGTGTCCGGCCGTGCCCATGGTGGACGCCCGCCGGGTTGTTGGCGGTCATCGGGCCGTCCATGAAGCGGAACTTCGGGCCGCCGCGGTTGCGCTTCCGGAGACGCTCGAACGTCTGCTCACGCTCCCAGATCCCGAGCATTTCCAGCTCGAGTGCGGGATGATCGGGCTTGTCCGGTAGAGGCGTGAACATGCGTGCTGAGAGTAGCGAGCGGGAACAAACGATCCTGCCCGCGCGTTTACAACCAGTGCAAGACTCAATCGAAAGGAACTCGTTTGGCAACCATCGCAACGACCGACACGTTCGAGACCGAGGTCATCCAGTCCGACGGCAAGGTGATCGTCGACTTCTGGGCCGAGTGGTGCGGACCGTGCCACGCCGTGTCTCCCGTCCTCGACCGGATCGCGGATGAGCACCAGGTGAAGATCGTGAAGGTAAACATCGACGAGCAGCAGGATCTCGCGCAGCGGTACGGCGTTTCGTCGATCCCGTTCATGGTCCTGTTCGAGAACGGCGTGCCGCAGGCCTCCGCCGTCGGGGCCTACCCGAAGGGCGCGCTCGAGAAGATGCTGGGGCTGGCGGAGGCTTAGGCCTCCCCGCCCCCTCTTCCTCTACTTCGTCTCGTCGAGGAACGACTGGAAGGCGAGGTGCTTCGCGAGGTACGCCTCGAGCGCCTGCACGCCGTCGGCCGCGAACTCCTCGAGCCACGTCTCAGAGAGGTCGTCCTCGATCCGGTGCAGCACGCCTGGATCGTCCATGCGGGGATCATCGACCCCGTACCGGACGGTCACATGAGCCATTCGGCCCATCTTGCGCAGGCTAGGGTCCCGTGGATGAAGGTCGTCATGCTCCATTCCGCGCTCGGAGACTCCCGGCTCTGGAAGCGGCAGGTCGGGCCTCTGCTCTCGGCGGGCCACGAGGTGGTGACCCCTGATCTCCCCGGCTGGGGCGAGACGCCGCTGCCGACGGAGCCGTTCTCCTTCGTCGAGGCGGTCGGCGACCATTTGCCGGCGGCGCTCGTCGGGAACTCGTTCGGCGGTGCGGTCGCGCTGCGCACGGCGCTCGCGAAGCAGGAGCTCATCTCGCGCCTGGTCCTGATCGCGCCGGGGCTTCCGACGTGGGACTGGTCGGAGGAGATGCGCAACTACTGGGCGGCCGAGGAGGAGGCGTGGGACGCGGGCGACTTCGACCTTGCAACACAGGTGAACCTCGACTTCTGGGTTCTCCCCGAGCATCACGACGAGGTGCGGCCGCAGCAGCGCCTCGCGATCGA
>DATINO010000054.1:0-6097 GCA_035474195.1 Gaiellaceae bacterium | reverse complement strand
CCGGCCTGGCGGAGGCGCTCGCGGCGGCGCGGTTCCCTCCGGATGCGCCGCCCCTGTACGGCGACGCGCACGCGTCCGAACGCGTCGCGGCCTCCCTGTACGCTTGACGCCGCTTTGGCCTCGACCCCCCTCTACGACGTCGCCGTCATCGGCGCGGGTTACGTCGGCGTGCCGCTCGCGGTCACCTTCGCGGAGGCCGGCCGGCGCGCGCTCGTCGTCGACGTGCAGACGGACACGATCGACGCGCTGAATCGCGGTGAGAGCCACATCGAGGACGTCTCGAACGAGCGGCTCGCCCCTCTCGTCAAGAACGGCCAGATCGTCGCGACCACCGACTACGAGCAGGTCAAGCAGGCGCACGCCATCTTGATCGCCGTCGGCACGCCGCTGTCGAAGCAGCGCGAGCCCGACCTGTCCGCGATCGAGGCCGTCGCGCGCAGCCTCGCACCCGTGCTCCAGCGCGACCAGGTCGTCGTGCTCGAGTCCACCACCTGGCCCGGCACGACCCGCGAGATCCTGCAGCCGATCCTGGAGAAAGGGTCCGGGCTCAAGGCCGGGCCGGACTTCCGCCTCGCGATGTCGCCCGAGCGCGTCGATCCGGGTCGCGAGGACTGGACGACGAAGACGACCCCGAAGGTGGTCGGCGGCATCGATCCCGCGTCGACGAAGCAGGCAGCCGACGTCTACCGCGCCGCGATCGACACCGTGCACGAGGTCTCGACACCCGACGCGGCCGAGCTGACGAAGCTGCTCGAGAACATCTACCGCGCCGTCAACATCGCGCTCGTCAACGAGCTCGCACAGCTGTGCGACCGGATGGAGATCGACGTGTGGGAAGTGGTCGAGGCGGCCGCGACGAAGCCGTTCGGGTTCGCGTCGTTCAAGCCCGGCCCTGGCCTCGGCGGGCACTGCATCCCGATCGACCCCTTCTACCTCACGTGGAAGGCACGCGAGTTCGACTTCTCGACGCGCTTCATCGAGCTCGCCGGCGAGGTCAACAACAACATGCCGTACTTCTGCCGCTCGATGATCTCGCAGGCACTGAACCACGGCGCGCACAAATCGGTCGCCGGCGCGAAGATCCTGATCCTCGGCGTCGCCTACAAGCCCGACATCGGCGACTACCGCGAGACGCCGGCGGAGAAGCTGATCCACCTGCTGCGGAACGCCGGCGCAGACGTCGCCTACCACGACCCGTTCGTCCCGGAGTTCGACGGCATGACCTCGTCGCCGCTCGAGCCCGAGCAGTACGACTGCATCGCGATCGTGACCAACCACTCCACGGTCGACTACGCCGACCTCGTGCAGCGCGGCAAGGTGATCGTCGACTTCCGCAACGCCACCAAGGGGCACGAGATCGACGGCAAGGTCTGGAAGCTTTGACGTCGATCGGCGTCGTCGGCCTCAACTACTGGGGGCCGAACCTCGTCCGGAACTTCGACGGTCTCGCCAAGCTCAGCTGGCTCTGCGATCTCGACGACACGCATCTTCAGCCGCTCGCAGAGCGGTATCCGCACGCACGGGCGACAACCGCGTTCGACGACATGCTCGCGGACGACGCACTCGATGCCGTCGTGATCGCGACGCCCGTGCCGACGCACTACGCGCTCGCGAAGCAGGCACTCGAAGCCGGCAAGCACGTCTTCGTCGAGAAGCCTCCGGCGATGCGCGCCGTCGAGATGGACGAGCTCGTCCAGGTCGCCGCCGATCGCGACCGTGTGCTCATGCCCGGACACCTCCTGCTCTATCACCCCGCCGTGCTGAAGCTGAAGGAGCTCGTCGCGTCGGGCGAGCTCGGCGACGTGCTCTGCGTGTACGGCAACCGCGTCAACCTCGGAATCGTCCGCTCGAACGAGAACGCACTGTGGTCGCTCGGCGTGCACGACCTATCGGTGATCCTCTACCTGCTCGACGAGGATCCTGATTTTGCGACCGCGCAGGGCAGCTGGTCGATCCACGAGGGCGTCGAGGACGTCGTCTTCTGCTTCCTGCGCTTCCCGAGCGGGAAGATCGCGCACATGCACCTCTCGTGGCTCGACCCGCACAAGATGCGAAAGATGACCGTCGTCGGCCGCGAGAAGATGGCCGTCTTCGACGACATGGAGCCGGACCGGAAAGTGACGGTCTACGAGAAGAAGGCTGAGAGCTCGGGCGCGATCGCCTCCGGCGACATCCACATCCCGAAGATCGCGACGACGGAGCCGCTTCGGCTCGAATGCGAATACTTCCTCGAGCTGATCGACGGCAAGCATGACCGGGAGAAGGTCGCGCGCGACGGCGCGCGCGTCGTACGCGCGCTCGAGATGCTGACCAATTCGCTCAGTGCCTGAGATCCATCCCACGGCGATCGTCTACGAGGGCACGGTGCTCGGCGAGGGCGTGCGGATCCTCGAGCACGCCGTCGTCGGCAAGCAGCCGTCGCTCGGGGCGCGCTCGACGGCGAAGCGCGAGCCGCTGCCGCCGGCCGTGATCGGTGACGGGACGGTCGTCTCGACCGGCGCGATCGTGTTCGCAGGCTCCCAGGTCGGCGCGCGGTGCATCGTCGGCGACCAGTCGTGCATTCGCGAGCGCGTCGAGCTCGGCGACGACTGCATCCTCGGCCGCGGCTCGCTGATCGAGAACGACACGACCGTCGGCGCAGGCTCGCGAATCCAGGCCGACGCGTATGTGACCGCCTACTCGACGCTCGAGGAGGACGTGTTCATCGCCCCGTGCGTCGTCACGACGAACGACAACTTCATGGGCCGCACCGAGAAGCGCAAGGAGCTGATGAAGGGGCCGACGATCCGGCGCGGGGCGCGCATCGGCGGCGGCGCTGTTCTCTGTCCCGGCGTCGAGATCGGCGAAGAGGCGTTCGTCGGCGCGGGTGCCGTCGTGACGAAGGACGTGCCACCCCGTGTGCTGGTCGTCGGCTCGCCGGCGCGCGTCCTGCGCGAGGTCGATCCGGCGGAGCTCAGGGAGAACGGCGGATAGCCGCGAGCGACATGTGGTACTGCACAGGCTCGGGCGTGCGCGACACCACCTTCGCCGACAGGTAGTAGACCCCGCGCGTCCGGACGCGGAACGAGAGCCGTGCCTGGCCGCCGGCCTGATGTGAGTCGGCGAGCCTGACCGAGCGCAGGTCGAGGCCGTCGACGTGGTCGGTACCCGGGGCCCAGAGCTGCACCCTGATCTGGGCGGCGGCCGCCGGCGTCAGGCGCACGAAGAGCCGCTGACCGGCGAAGAGACGGACGCGGTACACGTCGAGGTTGTCGTCCCAGTAGTCGAGCGATGCGTCGACCGCATGCTGGCTCGCGGGCAGCGTGTGCGCCCAGATGCCGGCGTCGTCGTTCGGCTCGTACCGGTCGGGTCGAGGGAGCGGCGCTGTCGAGGTGAGCCGGGCAAGCGCGCTTGCGACATCGAGTGTCCCCCACCCCGTCAGCGCGTCCCGGCCGGAAGCGCAGGCCCCGCAGCCGGAGAGCGTCGAGGAGTCGTCGGCGCTGCGCTCGACGAGGTAGGAGACCTGGTCGGGCGTCAGCGAAGGGTCCGTGCCGATGAGGAGCGCTGCGGCAGCGCTCACCTGCGGCGCGGCGAAGGACGTGCCGATCGCATTGCGGAGCTCGAACGGGCCGCAGTCCGAGTAGGGTTCGGCGCAGCCCGAGTCGTCGGCGACGAGGTTCGACGGGATCGTCGAGAACATGTCGTCACCCGGCGCCGCGACGTCGACGTACACCGCGTCGCGGTTCGAGTAGTCCGGCACCGAGCCGTCGCGGCGCACGGCCGACACGCCGATCACGTGCGGGAGCGCGGCGGGGTACGCGGCGTAGCGCCACGGTGTCGACGGCGACTGCGTGCCGTTGCCGACGGCCGCCACGACGACTACGCCCTTCGAGTACGCGTACTCGACAGCCTCGCGCTCGAGCGGCGAGTAGGTGTCGAGCGAAGGGTTGAGCGGGTCGCGAACGCCGCCGAGGCTGAGGTTGATGACGCGGGCGCCCTGGTCGACGGCCCAGCGGATCGCGGCGACCTCGGCCGGGAGCGAGACGTCGCCGTCGGCGGCGCCGACCTTCGCGATGATCAGCCGCGCATTGAATGCGAGGCCCGCCATGCCGATCCCGTTCACCGGGTTGGCCGCGATCTCGCCGGCGACGAACGTCCCGTGCCCCTGCTCATCGCGGTACGCCGAACCGCCGACGAACGACTTCGCGGCGACCACGCGACCGACGAGATCGGGATGCGACCCGTCGATGCCGGAGTCGATGATCGCGACCTTGACCGGCGCGAGGCTCGGCATCGTCGGCCAGAACGACCACGCCTCGTCCTGGTCGAGGTACCACTCCTTCGCTGCATCGGGCTCGGTGTTGGCGAACGCGGCCGCGACGGCGGGAACCACGAGCGCCGCGAGCACGATGAGGAGGAAAAGCCTTCTCACTGCACGGTGAACGGTGCCGAGAGGCCGGCGGCGACACCATGACCGGGCGCAGCGCGGACGCGGTAGGTGCCGGCGTCAAGCTGGGTGGTGAACGACCACGCTGAGGCGCCGTCGGCGATCGCCGAGTCGAGCGTCGCCCACGTGCCGTCGTCCTGTTTCTGCTGCAACTGCACGGGCGCTCCCGGCTCGAGCGGGCGAAGCGTCCCCTGGACGCCCTGCGGCGTGACCACCACCGACACGCGCGCGGCGACGGCGATCTTCGCGAGACACGCGCGCGCGTCCCCCCACGCGAGGCGGTACTGCGTCGTGACCGGCGGCTTGACGACGAGCGCAAACGTTCCGTCCGGATCGACGGGAATCGGCCCGGCGTCGGCCCACGCGCTGCTGCCGGCCGGCTTCTCCTCGAGCGACAGGCCCGTCGCGCCGTGAGCGAGGCCGCGCAGCGTGAGCGCGCCGCCGGAGGTGATGGTGCGCGCGGCCGGTGAGAGCTGCAGCAGCGCCGGGGCGAACCACGTCGACCGAAGGCCGAGTGCGTTCCGCACCTGGTTGCCGGTGAGCGTCACCTGCGTGTCGTCTGCCGACGAGACGACGAGGCTCTTCACGCGTCCCGAGACACCTGTTGCGACCGAGATGCTCGCGATCGAGCCCGACAGCTTGAGCTGCTTCGCGACGGCCTTCGCGTCGTAGAGCACGGGGCCCCAGTCGTGGTACGGCGAGAGCGTGTCGTACGGATCGGCGACGGAAGCGAGGTACGGCACGTCCACCCCGGTCGCCTCGAGCGCCGAGACGGTGCGACCCCCCGACGTCGAGAAGAAGAGCGCGTTCGCGACCTTTCCGCGGTAGAGGACGACCTGACCCTTCGTGGCGTCGACCGCGGCGCTCGCCGCATCCGACTCGGCGGGAACGCCGCCATACACCTGGCTGCGCGCATCGCCGTAGAGGTCGTACGGCCGGCCCTTCGTCAGGTTCGCGAGGGCGTACGAGCGCGCGGCGACGGCCTGCGCCTCGAGCGCGGCAGCCGGCCACCTCGACGGCATCTCGGACGGGACGACCGCCTTCAGGTACTGCTCGAGGCCGACGGTGTCGACGACGTCGACCAGCCCGCCGTCGAGCGCGAGGGTGAGCTTGCCGCGGTACGCCGTCCCGCCGACCGACAGCGGTGCCTTCGCGGTGATCTTCAACGGCGGCTCGAGGACGGTGCCGTCGACGGTGAACGTCGAATCGACCGGGAGCGATCCTGGGTCGAGCACCGTCTTCGCACCGGTCGCGTCGACGATCGTCCACGATGTCGTCGACGCGAGCGTCACCTTCTGCTTCGACGCGACGAGGACGCGCACCGTGGCGACGTGCGCTTGCCCGAGCGTCGTGCCCGGGTAGTAGTGGCCGAGGATCTTGTCGTAGGCGAGACCGTGCAGCGCGTAGCCGTAGGCGCCCCACTGTCCGAGGCCGATGCCGTGCCCCCAGCCGTGGCCGGTGAAGGCGACGACCAAGGGGGCGGTGCTGGTCGCCGAGGCGGGCGGCGGCGCGGATGCCGTCGTCGTGGTCGCGGTCGTGCTCGAGCTCGTCGCTGCCGCATCGGAGCCGGGCGCGAGCAGCGCTGCGGCGGCGGCGCCGCCCAGGAGCAGTGCGGCCGCGCAGGCCAGGAGGGCGAGCCGACCCACGCGGATCACGGTAGCCGAGGCATCT
>DATINO010000053.1:0-29879 GCA_035474195.1 Gaiellaceae bacterium | reverse complement strand
TCGACACCTGCAAGGCGGCGCTCGAAGCGGGCATCGCCGAGGCGCGGATCGGGAAGGCGATCGTGGACATCTCGCGGGCCGTCCAGACGGTGACCGAAGCGGCCGGCTTCAGCGTCATCCGGAGCCTGGTCGGCCACGGCGTCGGGCGCTCCATGCACGAGGACCCGCAGGTGCCGAACTTCGTCTCGAGCTACGCCGGTCCGGAGCTCAAGGAGGGCATGACGATCGCGATCGAGCCGATGATCACGGCCGGCGGCCCGGAGGTCTACGTCCACGACGACGAGTGGTCGATCTCGACCTCGGACGGCTCGCTGGCGGCGCATTTCGAGCACACGGTGGCGGTCACCGCGGAAGGCCCGCGGATCCTCACAAACGGGAGGGTCCTGGTACCATGACGACCCGCGCCACGAGGCGGCAAGCCGCGTGCGAACGTTTCTGCGCCTCTAAGGACTCAGTATGAAAGTCAGACCTTCCGTCAAGCCCATGTGCGAGCGCTGCCGCGTGATCAAGCGGCATGGGCGCACCATGGTCATCTGCACGAACCCGCGCCACAAGCAGCGCCAGGGGTAAAGGAGGAAATTGGCCCGTATCGCAGGCGTGAACCTGCCGAATCAGAAGCGGCTCGAGATCGGGCTGACCTACATCTTCGGGATCGGCCAGCCGACCGCGCAGGAGATCTGCGACAAGCTCGGCCTCTCGCGCGACACGAAGGTGCGTGACCTGACCGAGGACGAGGTCGCGAAGCTCCGCGACTACATCGACCAGAACCAGCAGGTCGAAGGTGACCTCCGCCGCGAGCGGACGCAGGCGATCAAGCGGTTGTCCGAGATCGGTGCGTACCGCGGCCTGCGGCACCGGCGCAACCTGCCGGCGCGCGGCCAGCGCACGAAGACGAACGCGCGCACGCGTAAGGGCCCGAAGAAGACGGTCGGCCGCGGCAAGAAGGCGAAGACGTAGTGGCGCCTCCTCGCAGAGCTGCCGCGACGCGCGGTCGCACCCGCCGCCGCGTCCGCAAGAACATCGCGATCGGCCAGGCGCACATCAAGACGTCGTTCAACAACACGATCGTCGCGCTGACCGACAAGGACGGCAACGTGATCGTGTGGGAGTCCGCCGGCTCGGCCGGGTTCAAGGGCTCGCGCAAGTCGACGCCGTTCGCGGCGCAGGTCACCGCCGACGCCGCGGCGCGCAAGGGCATGGAGCACGGCCTGCAGAAGGTCGAGGTCTTCGTCAAGGGGCCGGGTTCGGGTCGCGAGACGGCGATCCGGTCACTGCAGGCGGCGGGGCTCGAGATTCTCGGAGTGAAGGACGTCTCGCCGCAAGCGCACAACGGCGTCCGCCAGAAGAAGCGGAGGCGCGTCTAGTGGCTCGCGATCGTTCCCCGAAGTGCAAGCAGTGCCGCCGGGAGGGCATGAAGCTCTTCCTGAAGGGCGAGCGCTGCCTGACCGAGAAGTGCGCGATCGAGCGCCGGTCCTATCCGCCGGGAGAGCACGGCCGCGGCCGCATCAAGCAGAGCGAGTACCTGCTGCAGCTGCGCGAGAAGCAGAAGGCGCGCCGCTATTACGGCCTGCTCGAGACGCAGTTCCGCTCGTACTACGAGAAGGCGAACAAGCAGGGCGGTGTCACCGGCGACAACCTGCTCCGCATGCTCGAGACGCGCCTCGACAACGTCGTGTACCGCCTCGGGTTCGCCGCCTCGCGTGCCCAGGCTCGCCAGCTCGTCCGCCACGGCCACTTCACCGTCAACGGCCGCCGGGTCAACATCCCGAGCTACCAGGTGAAGCCCGACGACCTCGTGGCGCTGAAGCAGGGCTCGGGGGCCGAGCAGATCATCCGTGACGCCACCGACCTCACGGCCGCCGTCGCGCCGTGGCTCCAGGCCGATCACGACGGTCTCTCGGGCACCGTCCTCAAATGGCCGGAGCGCGCCGAGATCGACACCCCGGTTTCAGAACAGCTGATCGTCGAGCTCTACTCCAAGTAGCTCGCACAGAAGAAAGGACTCACGTTGGCAGTACGCGTTCAGGATTTCCAGGTGCCGAAGATCACCCACGAAGAGGTGAACGAGAATCGCGGCGTGTTCGTGATCGAGCCGCTCGACCGCGGCTTCGGCTACACGTTCGGCAACTCGCTGCGCCGGGTGCTGCTCTCCTCGCTGGAGGGCGCCGCCGTCACCTCGGTGAAGATCGAGGGCGTCGCGCACGAGTTCACCACCCTGCCCGGCGTCCGCGAGGACGTCACCGACGTCATCCTCAACCTGAAGCAGCTCGTCTGCATCCTTCACGGTGAGTCGCCGGAGGTGGAGGTTCGCCTGACGAAGCGCGGTGAGGGCGTCGTCACGGCGTCCCAGATCGAGGCGCCCGCCGACCTCGAGATCTTGAACCCGGAGCTCGAGATCGCGAACCTGTCGGCCAAGGGGCGGCTCGAGATCACGCTGACGATCGGCCGCGGCCGCGGCTACGTCCCCGCCGAGGGGAACCGGGGCCAGGCGCACACGATCGGCGTCATCCCGGTCGACTCGATGTTCTCGCCGATCAACCGCGTCGTCTACGACGTGGAGGCGGCACGCGTCGGGCAGCGCACCGACTACGACAAGCTGATCCTCGACGTCACGACGAACGGGTCGATCGATCCGAAGGAAGCGATCGGCCAGGCGGCCGAGATCCTCATCCGGCAGCTCGCGATCTTCACCGACCTGGAGCGGATCGAGGGCTTCGGCGAGAGCGCTGCGGCCGGGCCCGACGGTGCCGGAGAGTCGGCGTCCGTCTCGCTCGCGGGCGGGATGGAGAACTTCCCGATCGAGGAGCTCGAGCTCGGTGTCCGTTCGTACAACTGCTTGAAGCGCGTCGGCATCGAGACGATCGGCGACCTCGTGACGAAGTCGGAGTCGGAGCTCGCTGCGATCCCGAACTTCGGCAAGAAGTCGATCGAAGAGGTCAAGGAGACCCTGCAGCAGCACGGGCTGACCCTCCGCGGCGGCTCCTCGTCGAACGGCTCGGAGATCTAGGAAACCACGTGCGCCACGCGCGGACAGGCAAGAAGCTCGGGCGCGACTCGGCGCACCGCAAGGCGCTCTACTCGAACCTTGCAGGTGCGCTGATCGAGCACGGGCGGATCAAGACGACGGTCACCAAGGCGAAGGCGGTGAAGCCGATCGCCGAGCAGATGATCACGCTCGGCCGCCGCGGCGACCTGCACGCGCGCCGTCAGGCGACGGCGTTTCTGCGCTCCCGCGACGTGGTGCACAAGCTCTTCGCGGAGGTGGCGCCGCTCTTCAAGGACCGTCCCGGCGGCTACACGCGGATCATCAAGATCGGCCCGCGGGCGGGCGACTCGGCCGAGATGGCGTACCTCGAGCTCGTCGACGAGGAGTACGTCGCGAAGGAGCGCGAGGCGCGGACGCCTGAGCCGGTGGCCGAAGTGGCGGAGCCGGAGGTCGAAGAGGTGTCTGACACAGACCCGGTGTCAGACACCCCGTCAGACACCCACACCCCGTCAGACGCCGGCGCCGACGAGAGCGCCGACGAGGGCGATGACCGCCCCGGCGACGCTGACAAGCCCGAGTGACTTCACGAAGCTCGTCCCGAAGAACCGGTAGCGGATCCACGCCAGCGCGACGAGCTCGAAGCCGACGACGACGGCGGCGGTGACCAGCGCGCCGTGGTAGTCGTTCCAGAGGAACGGCAGCGTGTGCAGGATCCCGCCCAGGAACGTCCCGCCGCCGGTGATCGAGCCGCGCAGCGCGGGCCTGCCGCGTCCGGTCAGCTCACCTGTGTCGGACAGCCCCTCCGAGAACGCCATCGAGATCGCGGCGCCGATCGACGTCGCGAGCCCCGCAGCGAACGCGTAGAGCGGCTTGTGGCTGACGATCGCGACCGAGAAGATCGGCGCCAGGGTCGAGAGCGAGCCGTCGATCAGCCCCACCATCGCCGGCTGGACACGCTGGAGGAGGAAGTGGTCCTCGTGGGTCATGGAGTAGAGTGTAGCGAAGCGATGACAAGTGACTAGATCATCAGGCACGCCTTACAAACACCGTCAGGAGCACCTGACGTGCGGTTGAAGTTAACGGTCTCCTACGACGGCACCGCCTTTCGCGGGTGGGCGCGCCAGCCGGGGGCGCGGACGGTCGAGGGCGAGCTGCGAGGGGCGCTCGAGGAGCTGTACCGCTCCAGCGAGGGCCTGGCGGTGGCGGGGAGGACGGACACCGGGGTTCATGCCCTGGCCAACGTCGTCTCGGTCGACGTCGAGGGCGGCCCGCCGCCCGCGCGCGCAGCCGAGGCGCTCAACGCGTCGCTACCGGACGATGTTGCCGTCGTTGCGTCGGAGCAGGCGCCGGAGGCGTTCCACGCGCGCTACGACGCGCGCGCCCGCTCGTATCGCTATCGCCTCTGGCGACGCCGCGAGCGCTCCGCGCTCGAGGCGAAGCGCGCGCTGTGGTGGCCGCGGCCATTCGACGTCGCGACGGCGGATGCGAGCGCCCAGGCGCTGCTCGGCGAGCACGACTTCCGCGCGTTCACGCCCACGGACACCCGGCACCAGGTGTTCGTGCGGGTGGTGAAGCAGGTGCGATGGGTGGAGGTCGACGAGGACGTGGCTGCGTTCGAGATCACCGCCGACTCGTTCCTGCGGCACATGGTGAGGACGCTCGTGGGGACGATGCTGGAGGGCCGCGATCTCGTGCCCCTCCTCGAAGGGCGCCCACGAAGCGAAGCCGGCGCCACGGCGGCCGCGCACGGGCTGTACCTCACGCACGTGTCGTACTGAGCATGGTTGATCGAGACGCGTCCAGGGCAGAGAATGGAGGCGTGAAGACGTGCCGCGCATGCGGGAACGGCGTCGAGGACAGGTATCGCTACTGCCCGTGGTGCGCCGCGCCGCAGCGGCGGAAGCTCGTCGAGTTCTTCGCGCCGCACCCGGCCGTCGAGACCGACTCCCACAAGGCGCTCCGCGTCTCCCGCTACTTCGGCGACGACGAGACGGCACCCCAGGTCCGCTTCAGCATCTGGTCGGTCGATTCCGCCGAAGCCGCGGTCTCGCTCTCGCCCGAGGAGGCCGAGCGCGTCGCCGTGTTCCTCACACCGCCCGCTCCACGGCGGCAGCTGCTCGACCAGCTCAGGGACACGCTCCGCCTCTAGTCTGACGGCGTGCGCTACCCGGTCGTCCTGTTCGATCTCGACGGCACCGTCGTCGACACCGGCGCGATCATTCTCGCGTCGATGCGCCACGCCGCCGAGACGGTGCTCGGCGGCGAGTACACCGACGCACAGCTGCTCGCGGCGGTCGGAGGCCCGGGGCTCGAGGCGCAGATGCACGCCCTCGATCCGGCGCGCGTCGACGAGCTCGTGCGCGTCTACCGCGCCCACAACGAGCCGCTGCACGACACGATCTCTGTATGCGAGGGGATGGACGTCGTCCTCGACGAGCTGCGAGAACGCGGGCACCGTCTCGGCGTCGTCACCGCCAAGCGCCGTGCGACCGTCGACCTCGCGTTCGACCGCATCCCGATCGAGCACCTCTTCGAGACCGTCGTCGGCGGCGACGAGACGACCGAGCACAAGCCCCACCCGGCGCCGCTCCTGCTCGCGCTCGAGCGGATGGGCGCCACACCGGAGGAAGCGGCGTACGTCGGCGACTCGCCGTTCGACATGCAGGCGGCGAAGGCGGGCGGGCTCCGCGCGATCGGTGTCAGCTGGGGTCGCATCCACGAGCCGGAGAAGCTGACGGACGCCGACGTCGTGATCCATGACGCACGGGAGCTCCTCCACCTTGTCTGAGAAGCGCGCGAAGGAGCTCCGAGGGCTCCTCAACCGCTGGCTCTACGAGTACCACGTGCTGGACGACCCATCCGTCGACGACGCGACGTACGACAGGCACTACGACGAGCTCGTCGAGCTCGAGCAGAAGCATCCCGAGCTCCTCACGCCCGACTCGCCGACCCAGCGCGTCGGCGCGCCGGCGAGCGAGAAGTTCCAGAAGGTGCGCCACCTGACCGCGATGGGATCGCTGGAGAAGGTGACGACGGACGAGGCGGTCGCCAAGTGGGCGGACGACGTCGCCAAGCGACTGAACGTGGACGCGGAGATCGCGTACGTCCTCGAGCCGAAGATCGACGGGCTCGCGATCAACCTCACCTACGAGAGCGGCGTCTTCACGCGCGGCGCGACGCGCGGCGACGGCGACGTGGGGGAGGACGTCACCGTCAACCTGCGCACGATCAACGCGATCCCGCTGCGCATGCTCGGCGACGACGCCCCGCCGCTCGTCGAGGTGCGCGGCGAGGTGTACATGCCGCTCTCCGGCTTCCGCGAACTGAACGAACGCCTGATTGCCGAGGACAAGAAGCCGACGCCCAACCCCCGGAACGCGGCCGCCGGCTCGCTCCGCCAGAAGGACTCGCGCATCACCGCCGCGCGCCCGCTGTCGTTCTGGGCGTACGGCATCGGCGTGCACGACGGCGCCGCGCTTCAGAGCCACTGGCAGACGCTCGCCTGGCTCAAGGCGCACGGCTTCCCGATCAATCCGTTCGCCGAGCGGCTCGAGTCGATCGACGCGGTCGCGAAATCCTGCCGCGAGTGGGAGCGCAGGCGCAACGACCTCGACTACGAGATCGACGGCATCGTGATCAAGGTCGACGACTACACGCAACAGCAGCGCCTCGGCGCGCTCCATTCACGTCCGCGCTGGGCGCGCGCATTCAAATGGGCGCCGATGACCGCGACGACGCGGCTCGAGAAGATCATGATCCGTGTCGGGCGCACCGGTGCGCTCAACCCCTGGGCGATCCTCCGGCCCGTCGAGGTCGGCGGTGTCACGATCTCGCGCGCGACGCTGCACAACGAAGAGGACATCAACCGCAAGGAGATCCGCGAGGGCGACGACGTGATCGTGCAGCGCGCGGGCGACGTCATCCCACAGATCGTCGGGCCTGCCGGCGCGCATCGCAGAGGGACGAAGGTCTTCAAGATGCCCGAGCGCTGCCCCCTCTGCGACACGCCGATCGTGAAGCCCGAGGGTGAGGTGATGCACCGCTGTCCCAATCGCGCGTGCCCGTCGCGTGGGCTCGAGACGTTGATCAGCTGGGTCGAAGGCCCCGCCGACATCGACGGCGTCGGCGAGCAGACGGTGCGCACGCTCTGGGACAAGGGACTCGTCCGCTCGCTTCCCGACCTCTACCGGCTGACGAAGGAGCAGTTGCTCGAGCTCGACGGCTTCGGCGAGATCTCGGCGACCAATGCGATCGACCAGATCGAGGCGTCGCGCACGCGCGTGCCCTTCTCGCGCGTGCTCCTCGGATTGAACATCTCCGGGATCGGGTGGGTCCTCGCGCAGAACCTGGCGCGGCACGTCGGGAACGTCGACGCGTTGATCGCCGCGACGCCCGAAGAGCTTGCGGAGGTCGAGGGCTTCGGCCCCGACCGGGCGGAAGTGGTCGCCGAATGGTTCACGGACGAGGACAATCTCCGGTTGGTCGACGAGCTCCGCAAGCTGGGGTTGACCTTCGAGCTGAGCGACGACGAGCGTCCGGTCGAAGGGCGGTTGACGGGCAGCCAGTACGCGATCACCGGCACGCTCGAGTCGATGTCGCGCGAGGAGGCGCGCGCCAAGCTCGAGGCGCTCGGAGCAAAGGTGTCCGACGGCGTATCGAAGAAGACGACCGGTGTCTTCGTGGGGGAGAGCCCGGGCGCGTCCAAGGTGACGAAGGCCGAGAAGGCCGGCGTGCCCCTGCTCGACGAGGCTGCGCTGCTCGCGCTACTCGGAAGCTGACACGCGCGCGAGCGCGATCGCGAAGCGATCCTGCGCCCTCCGCGCCGCGGTCGCCGAGACGGGAGAGCCATTCTGCACGACGACGAACGCGAAACGGTCGCGGACGTAACCCGACAACGCGGACGCCTCGTTCGTTGTCCCCGTCTTCGCGCGCACGGCTCCCACGGCTGCCGTCCTGTTGAGCCTATGCACGAGCGTTCCCTGCTCGCCGGCGGCGGGCAGGGCCGACCAGAATGCCGTCTTGAGCGCCGGTTCGCTCCACGACGTGGTGAGGATCCGTGCGATCGCCGTCGCGGTCAGGCGGTCGAGCAGCGACAGCCCCGAGCCGTCGGCGATCACGACTCCCGCGAGCGGGACGCCTGCCCCGGCGAGGACACGGCGGACGACTGCCGCGCCGGCCGCGGTCGTCCCACCGGCGCCCGCCTCGGCGCCGAGCTCCTTGAGGAGCATCTCAGCGCGGAAGTTGTCGCTGTCGCGATCCATGACCGCGATCACGTTGCGGAGCGTCGACGACTCGCTCGTCGCGAGCACGGTCGCAGTGTCCGGTGCGCGTCCCAGGCCGACCGGACCGGTCGTCACGCCGTAGCCCCGCAGCAACCGGCGGAACGTCCCGACCGCCGCGAGCGCCGGCTCGAGTGCGGTGTGGCCGTCGTAGAAGGCGCGGTCGACGACGAGCGCCGAGAGCGGCGGGCATTCGTAGATGAAGTAGCCGAGCTTCCACCCGGGTGCGGCGCGCTTCGTGTCGAACCACGTCTCGTCGCCGTACAGCCGTCCGTCGATGCGCGTGATTCCCGCTGTCGCGATCGCCTGCGCGAGCCGGCCAAGTCTTGCGCTCGTGAGCGTCGGGTCTCCGAAGCCCTTGAGGAAGAGGTCGCCGTGCCACACCGCTCCGTCCTGCGTGCCGCGGCCGAGCACGTCCGTCTTGAACCGGTACGAGAGTCCGAGCTGCTTGAGCGCTGCGAACGTGACCGGCAGCTTCTCGTTCGACGCGGGCGCGAGGGAGAGGTCCGCGTTGCGTGCGAACACGACGCCGTTCGACTGCAGGTCGACGGCAAGCGCCGCCGACGTCCCCCACGAGTTGCCGGGGACGGCAAGCGCGCTCGCGAGCCGCGTCGACAACGGAACATCGCCCGCAAGCGCCTGCTGGGACAGTACGAGCGCCAGGGCGACGAGCAGTAGAGCCCGTCTCACCTGAGCATTGTGGCGAAGGTGTCGGCTGGGTCCGGCCCGAGCGGAAGATGGGACCTCCGGCCCTTGCTCCGTGAGGCCCGCACGACGAACAATCGTCGAAGCCGCATGACCGAGCTCCTGCAGACGATCCAGACGATGATCTCGTCGGAGACGGACGACCTTGCCCAGATCGAGCGCACGCTCACGGACGGGTATGCGTACGCGCTCGCGCTCGAAGGGGAGAAGCTTCGCCTCGAGCGTCAGGTCACGGAGATCGCTCACCGGATCGAACGCGGCGACACGACAGAGGACGCCCGCGAGCTGGCGTCGCTCGCCAAGAGCATCGTCGGGAAGCAAGGCGCGCTCGCCCGTCTGCGCACGCAGCTCACCGAGTTGCGCCGCTACGCCGATCGTGTGCGCATCGGTCGTTCTTGACGATCAATTTACGGCGGCGTCATATGCGGAGCAGATGATCTGGCCCGTGAGCAGGGTCGCCGGTGCGCTGGTCGTGATCGCGATCGTCGCGTGCCCGGCGGCGCTCGGTGCGGGCTCGGGCTCGCTGAAGGGCCGTATCGTCTTTACGGCGACCGACGCGCCGTTTGCCAACGACATCATGTTGGTGAAGGCGAGCGGCGTCCGTACCGACCTGAGCAGGAGCCCTGCGATGGACATCGGGCCGGTCCTTTCACCGGACGGAACCCACGTCGCGTTCTTCAGTACGCGCGGCGGCCACGGCGCCGAGTACGTCGTCTCGATCACTGGTCGGCAACTTCAGCGAGTTTCGCCGCCGATCGACGTCCAGCCGAGCGTTGCCTGGACGCCTTCCGGCTCGCGGCTGGCGGTGCTGACGGGAGGAGGCCAGGGCACCGTCGGTGCGATTCATCTCGCGTCCGCGGCCGGCGGCGCCTGGACGCTCCTTGCCGCAGTCGACCAGCCTGGTGCCCTTGTCGGCTGGTCGGCGGACGGCACACGGCTCGCGTACACGAACGAGATCGGCGGCGTCGAGGTTCTCTCGTCCGCAGGCCGAAAGCTCCTCGATCTCCCCGGTGACCTCGCGTCGTGGTCGCCGACCGGACGCCTTGCCGTTGCGCGCGACTCGAACACCGTCGACGTCTACGACGCATCAGGCAAGCGGCTGACCGAGCTCGCAGCGTCCTCGTCGGCATGGTCGCCCAGCGACCTCCTGGCGACGTCGACCTCGAAGGGGCTCCTGCAGGTTCGGCCACACGGCGTCGGAAGGCCGAGCGTCTCGATCCACCTCGGCAACGGCGGCTCCCTCCGTTGGGCTTCGTCGACCGTCGTCCAGATCGGAGAGACCACGGTCGGGTACGACGTCGCGAAGAAGCAGGCGATCAAGCTTCCCGGAGGCTTCAGCCCGGGGGCGTCGGTCCTCCCGTCGCTCGGCGTCGCATTCGGAGAGCCGGAGTTCGGGAAGCTCGCCCGGGCGCGGATCGGCGGGACGAACCGCATCTTGACGTCGTACGCGACGTGCCAAGGGAAGGACGCGGACGCGTTCTACAACCTGCAGGCCCTCCCGGACGGAAGTGGGGCGGTGTATGCGGGAGACTGCGCTCCACCGGCTGACGTCTTCGCCGTGAGGCCGGACGGTTCGCGGCTGATGCGACTTACGCACACGTCGCAGGACGAGTCGTACGTCACCGCCTCGCCGGACGGGACGCGGTTGGCGTTCACCCGAACCGTCGGCGCCCAGTGCGTCGGCTGTGATCAGCGGCTCTGGCTGACGAACGTCGGCGGAGGCGACGCCGTGAGAATCCCGCTCGCGGCGCCCTCCGACGGTATCCGCCAGGATCAGGACCCGAGCTTCTCGCCGGACGGTTCCTCGATCGTCTTCAGTCGATGGAACTCGTCGGCCGGCGACTCGGCTCGTTTGTACCGCGTCCCCGCAGCCGGTGGCGCCGCGACCGCGCTCGGAGTCGTCGGCACCGCTCCCGGGTGGGGGCCGTCCCGGATCGCGTTCCTCGGTCCCAAAGGCGTTGCGACCATCGCACCGAGCGGTTCCGGAGGCCGACGCGTGCCGGGTCTCGCGCTCGTCGACGAAGGCCCGCTCGCCTGGTCACCCTCCGGGCGGCTCGCGGTGCTGCGTACGACGCCGCCGCTCGCCATCGTGATCCCTTCGACCGGCCGGCGCATCTCGCTTCCTGGGCTCGAGGAATCGAGTGACCGCGGCGCGGGCCTCGCCTGGTCGCCGGACGGCACGAAACTTGCGTTCGTCGCCGACGACCCAGACGGCGTCGGCGACGTATGGACCGTCAACGCCGACGGCTCCGGCCTGACGCGCGTCACCCACGACCTGGGTGCCGGCGGCACCCTCAGCTGGCGGTGAGGCTCGCGGCGCTAGACGATCCCCGACCGGACTGCGAACACCGCGGCCTGGATGCGGTTCTCGATCTGCAGCTTCATCAGGATGTTCGAGATGTGGTTCTTGACCGTCTTGGGGCTGATGTGCAGCTCGACGGCGATCATCGCGTTGTCCTTGCCGTTCGCGATCAGCTTCAGCACCTGGATCTCCCGGTCGGAGAGCTCGGACCGGATCACCTCGGCCTCCTGGCGCGAAGAGCCCGACGCGCGCAGGCGCCGCAGCACCTTCGACGCGATCGTCGGCGACACGAGTGACTCGCCCACCGACGCAGCCCGGATGCCTTGCAGCAGTTCGGCGATCGACGCGTCCTTCAGCAGGTAGCCGCACGCGCCCGCGAGAATCGCATCCATCACGTCGGCGTCCTGATCCGAGATCGTAAGGACGAGCACGCGCGTGAGTGGCGCGATCATCGAGATCTGGCGCGTTGCCTCGACGCCGCTGATGCCCGGCATGTTGAGGTCCATCACGACGACGTCGGGCGCAAGTTCGCGTACGGCGCGCAGTGCGTCCGTTCCGTTCGTGCACTCGCCCGCGATCTGCACGCCCTGCTCCTCGAGCAGGTTGCGCAACCCCGCGCGAAAGAGGTCGTGGTCGTCGACGAGCAGAACGCGCGGTTCGGTGAGCTGCGCTTCGGGTTCGGTCTTGGTCACCAGAGCCTGCCTGGGCGAAATCAGGTCGGCGAAGTGTAGCCCCGCTAGTGCAGGACGACAGTCACCGAGCGCCGGCCCCACGCGTTCGCCTGTGCGACGGTCGGGAACCAGAGGTCGATGACCGTACCGCGCACGGAGCCGCCGATGTCCGCCGCGACCGCCTCGCCGTACCCGGGCACTGTCATGTGCGTGCCGAGCGGAATCACCGACGGGTCGACAGCGGCGACGCCCCAGCCGACGGGTAGCCCGGTCGACGTCTGTCCGCCGAGTGCGTACCCGGTCGCGACCACGCCGAGCGAGCGGCCCGTGGTGGTTTCGGTCTGCACGACCGGCGTCGCTGCCTCGCTCACCGGCGCCGGCGCGGCGGCAGTGACGACGACGCTGCGCGCTTCGGCTGCACGCGCGCTCGCGACTGCGGTGGCAATCGCGTCGCGCGTCAGCCGATGCTGTGCAGCGAGCGAGCCGATGTACGCACTCCGCTCCGCGCGCGTCTGTGAGAGCGCCGCGGCGGAGGCCTCGGCGGAACGCGTTGCAGCTGCGAGCTGCGCTTCCTGTCGCGCGAGGTTGCCCGCCGCGGTTGCGAGCTGCGCCTTCGCGGTCTTCAGCGCAGCGAGATCGTCCTGCCCGTCCTGTGACGCGCGTGACAGGTTGTCGAGGTTCGTCATTGCGTCCTCGAGGTTCTGCGAGCCGAGGAGGATCTCGATCGGCTCGACGTCTCCTTCCTCGTACAGCGTGCGGAGCCGTTGCGCGAGCGAATGCTGTGCAATCACGGTGCTGCGACGGGCGATGCGGATCTGCAGCTGCAACACGCGGCGCGCCGACTCCAGCGACTGCGCGCGCTTGTGGAGACTCTGGAGTTGCGTGTTCGCAACTGCGAGACGGTGATCGAGGGCGTAGAGGCTCAGCGCCGCCGAGCGGGAGCGAGCCTCGATCTGCGCGTCGTGTGTACGCAACGAGGCGACGCGATGGGACGCATTCGCCCCGCCGAAGGCCGGCGCCACCAGGATTGCCGATGCCAGGGCGGCAAACGGCAAGAGCCGCCGCCGCGGCGTGTGTGCCTGCCCAAGCACGAGGGGCGGACCGTACCACAGTTGGGGAGGAGGAAGCCCCGTCCAGCCGTAGAAAACGGCATGTTTGCGCAGTTAGTGGATTGACGGTCGTCCGCGGACCTTGGTACGCTCCCGCCCCGTGACGCACCGGCCCCTACCGGTGCGCCCGTCCCGTCCCCGGTCCGGGGGTCGTCATTCGTAGGCTGGGACAGGCGCCGTACCTCCTTGCCGGGATCTGCGTGGCTCTTTTGGCCGCAGTCCCCGCATTCGCCGACCCCTCGATTTCCTCGAAGCGGGCGCAGGCGCAGCAGGTCATGTCAGAGCTCGGGCAGCTCTCCGATTCGCTCGAGCGCGCGAGATCGCAGTACGACGCGGCCGACGCGAAGCTGGCGCAGATTCAGCGCGACCTCCGCGAGAACAGTCGTGAATTGCGCGTCGCACAGCACAACGTGAAGGTCGGGCAGCGCACGATCGCGCGCCGCCTCGTCGCGCTGTACACATCCGACCAGGAGTCGACGCTCGAGGTCGTGCTCGGTGCGAAGAGCCTCGACGACATGATCACGCGGGTGGACAACGCGAGATCGGTGACGCAGGCAGATTCGGACGTGCTCGCAGAGGTGAAGCACTTCCGTGCCGTCGCGAAGCACAGCGGTGAGCTGCTGAAGCACGCGCACCAGCAGCAGGCGCAGGTCGTCGCGGAGCGCGCGGCTGCGAAACGCGACATCGAGAACAAGATCGCGGAGCAGCAGCGCCTGTACTCCTCGCTCAAGGGCGAGATCGCGAAGCTCGTCGCCGAGCAGGCGGCGCATCAGCGCGCGCTCGCGGCGGCGGCGAGGGTGCGGTTGGCCGAGCTTCATGCCTCGGCGATTCAGCAGGCGTCGTCGACGGTGGTCGGTGCCTCCGCGATCACGCCGTCGTCCGACACGGTCGTCGCGCCGCCGCCGACGCACGGCAACGTCGTGCAGTACGCGATGTCGCAGCTGAACACGCCGTACGTCTGGGCGGGGTCGGCACCCGGCGGCTTCGACTGCTCGGGGCTTGTGATGTGGGCGTACGCGCAGGTCGGCGTCTCGCTCCCGCACTCGTCGTATGCGCAGTACAGCTACGGCGTCCCGGTCTCGCGCGACCAGCTGCAGCCGGGTGACCTCGTCTTCTTCGACGGCCTCGGCCACGTCGGCATCTACATCGGCGGCGATCAGTTCGTGCACGCGCCGCACACGGGCGACGTCGTGAAGATCTCCAGCCTCGACGAGTCGTGGTACGCCGCGACCTACGTCGGCGCTCGCCGAATCCTCTAGCGGTACAAGCTCGCGACGTCGTCCGCGAAGTGGTCGATGATCACGTTCCGCTTGAGCTTCAACGTCGGTGTGACCTCGTCGTGGTCTGCTGAGAACTCGCGCGGCACGATCGTGAAGCGCTTGATCTGCTCGTAGCGCGAGCGGTCGGCGTTCACCGCGTCGACCGCCTCCTGCACTGCGGCGTGCGCCGCGTCGCCTGACATGCCGTTCGTCGCCGCCTCGTCGAGCGTGACGAGCGCTGCGATGAACGGCTTGCGGTCGCCGACCACGAGGGCCTGCGAGATCACCCGGTGTGCCTTCAGGTCGTTCTCGAGGTTCTGCGGCGCGACGTTCTTGCCGCCGGCGGTGACGATGATGTCCTTCTTGCGATCGGTGATGACGAGGAACCCGTCCTGGTCGATGTGGCCGACGTCGCCGGTGTGGACGAAGCCTTCGTCGTCGATCGTCGCGCGCGTCGCCTCGTCGTCGTGGTAGTAGCCGGCGAAGACGGTGTTCGAGCGAATGAGGATCTCGCCGTCCTCTGCCACCTGCAGCTCGACGCCAGGTAGCGGCTTGCCGACCGTTCCGAACTTGAACGCACTCGGCCGGTTCACCGTCGCCGCCGTCGTCACCTCGGAGAGCCCGTAGCCCTCGAGCACGAGGATGTCGATCGCGTGGAAGAACTCGGCGATGTCGCGTGAGAGCGGTGCGCCTCCGGCGTTCGCCACGCGCAACCGGCCGCCGAGCTTCTCTTTCACCTTCGAGTAGACCAGCTTGTCGGCGAGGCGGTGCTGCATCGCGAGCAATGGCGGGACCGGCTGCTTTGCCTGGCGGAGCTGCGACACGCGCCGCCCGACGCGGAGCGCCCAGTCGACGATGCGCCGCTGGACGCCGGTGCGCTCGTCGAAGCCCGCGACGACTGCAGCGTGGATCTTCTCGTACACCCGCGGGACGCTCGGGAAGATCGTCGGGCGCACGTGCGGCAGCGCGGCGGCTGCCCGAAGCGGGTCGGGTAGGAACGCGATCGTGAACCCGTGGTACGCCGCCGAGAGGTGGAGCAGGCGGCCGTAGTTGTGCGCGAGCGGGAGGTAGAGGAGCATCACGTCGCCCGGCTGGAGGAGCTTGTCCTCCATCTCGTCGCTCTTCCGCACCATCTCGTAGTAGTTGCGGTGGCGGATCATGCAGGCTTTCGGCGGCCCGGTCGTGCCCGACGTGTAGATGAACGTGAACAGGTCGTCCTCGTCGATCGAGTCGGCACGGGCATCGAGCTCGCCCGGATGCTCCGCCGCCCAATCGCGCCCGCGTGCCCGCAGCGCGCCGAGCCCACCGAACGCGACCACATGCCCGTCGAACCCCTCGACCTTCGCGAGCTGCTCGTCGTCCTCCACCAGGACACCGACCGCCTCGGAGTGCTCGAGGACGTACTGCACGTCGCGCGCCGAGCTCGACGAGTAGATCGGCGCGCCGACCGCGCCCACCAAGCCGAGTGCGAAGTCGAAGAGCGCCCACTCGAGCGTCGTGCGCCCGAGCAGCGCGAAGGCGTCGCCCTTCCGGATGCCCAGCGCGAGGAGCCCGTTCGCGAGCTCCTCGACCGTCCTTGCGGCGTCGGCACGGGCCACCTCTCGCCATTCGCCGTCGGACTCGTGCAGGTAGGCCGGGTCGGGGTGGCCCGCTACGACCGCGTTCCGCCACAGGTTGGCGATCGTGCGCGTTTCAGCCACGTCGAGTCAGAACATATCCGCAGGAACCCTGGGCGCAAGCGCGAAAATGGGTTGCCCACGTACACTTCAGGGAGCACATGCGTACCACCTGGAACGGCAATATCAGCTTCGGTCTCGTCAACATCCCCGTCGGCCTGGCGCCCGCGACGAAGCCGGCTGCGCGCCAGTCGGACGTGTCGTTCCGGATGCTGCACCGCGAGTGCGGCACGCCGATCAAGCAGAAGCGCTACTGCCCCGTCCACGAGCGCGACGTCGAGTCGGACGAGCTCGTCCGCGGGTGGGAGGTTGCGAAGGGCCAGTACGTGATGGTCGAGGACGCCGACCTGGAGGCGATCGAGCAGCACGATACGAGCCGGTCGATCGAGATCGGCAGCTTCGTGCAGCTCGCCGACGTCGACCCGGTCTACTACGACCGCACGTATTACCTCGTGCCCGCCGGCGCGGAGGCGGCGCGCCGGCCGTACGTGCTCCTGCACGAGGCGATGCAGAAGGCGGATGTCGCCGCGCTCGGGCGCTTCGTGCTCGCGGGCAAGGAGAAGCTCTGCCTGATCCGGCCGATGGGCGATGCACTCGCGCTCGAGACGCTCTTCGTCCACGACGACGTGAAGGACCACGCAGAGATCGACGAAGCGGTCGCGGGGGCCGAGGTCAAGGGCCCGGAGCTCGAGCTCGCGAAGCAGATCATCGCGTCGCTTGCCGCGCCCTTCGACCCCGAAGCGCTGAAGAGCGAATACCGCGAGCGCATGCGCGAGCTGCTCGAGGCGAAGCTCGAGGGACACGAGATCGCGATGCCGGAAGAAGAGGCGCCGACGCCGGTCGTCGACCTGATGGAGGCGCTGCGCGCGTCCGTCGCGGCCGCGTCCGACAAGAAGAAACCTGCCGCGGCCAAGAAGAAGGCCGCGCCCCGCAAGCGGGCCGCGGCCTCCAAGTAGCCGATCAGGCGAGCGCGAGAGCGCTAGTTGTGCGCGGGGAACGCCCCGAGCGCCTGCAGCTGTGCCTGGAACAAGAACTTGTCGATCTTGCCGTGGTAGATCGGGACATGCTCTTCGAGGCAGATCCGGATCACCTCGTCACGGTCGATGCCGACTTCCTTCGACAGCTCTTCCGGCGTCAGGTGGTTCGCCATGTCGCTCCTTCCGTCTCCATGAACGAAAAAGCCCGCCGCGTATGAACGCAAGCGGGCGAGGTCTCCGGCTCTTCGGCAGGAAGGACGGGCGTCTTCCTCACGCGCCCCGTCCTGTCGCCGAGTAGCTCATGGTCTCCTCAGAATAGTCCATCCCGACGACGGATGCGACTGGCTACCCTTAGGCGGATTCGGGGTGTGGCGCAGCCTGGTAGCGCGCTCCGTTCGGGTCGGAGAGGTCCCCAGTTCGAATCTGGGCACCCCGATGCAAGGGGTCTGGCTCCATGGTTCGGGGCCAGACCCCAGCTCTACGCCTTGACGCGCACACGCCTCCATGTCAGCGGTGCGAACCAGAGCAACGCGCCGAGCGCGCCGCCGATCGCCAGCACGGTCGTCGGGGCGATCGCTGTCGCGAGCACTCCCGCGAGCACGTAGCCCACGGGCGTCAGCCCGATCGAGCCGAAGAAGTCGATGCTGGATGCGCGGGAGAGCAGGCGCTCCGGCACGAGCTCGCTCATCAGCGTCGTCCAGGCGGCGATTCCGACGCCGATCCAGACGCCGCGCCAGGCGGCGGCGACGAGGGCGAGGGGATACCAGGGCGACAGGGCGAGCACGACGATGCCGATGTCGTTGATCCCGAACGCGGCGAAGCAGACGATCATGCGGTGCCGTGCCGGGTGCCATTTCGCCCAGGCGAGCGAACCAATGACCATGCCGGCGGCCATCGCGCTGAAGATCGCGCCGTAGGAGCCGACGCCGCGGTGGTAGTGCGCCTGGACGACGCGCGGCAGCAGCGCGGCGAACGGCGCCATCGCAACCATCAGGATCACCGTCGCCGCCGTGATGCCCGTCCACATCCACGGCTCACTGAGCACGTAGCGGAGCCCCTCGCCGAGCTCGCGCCGCAGGCCGAGGGCCGGGCCCGGTTCGAACGCGCGCGGGCGGGCGAGCCACAGCGCAGCGGCCGAGGCGACGAACGAAGCGCCGTCGATCGCCCAGACGAGCGACGGGCCGGACGTGTGGTAGAGGCCGGCGGCGATGCCCGGGCCGACGATCGCGGCGCCGTTCCGTGCCACGCCGAGCCACGAGTTGGCGGACGCCAGCATCGGCTGCTCGACGACGAGCGGCACGATTCCCTGGAACGCCGGCTGGAAGAACCCGTCCGCGAGCCCGAACAGGGTGGCGAGCACGAGGATCGCCGTCAGGCTGACGTGACCGGTCACCTCGAGCGCGAAGAACGTCCCGATCACGCAGGCGCGCGCCACGTCGGAGCCGATCATCAGCAGCCGGCGCGAGTGCCGGTCGGCGAGGACGCCGCCCCAGAGCAGGGTCACGAGCATGGCGAGCGACTCGAGCGCGAGCACGAAGCCGAGCGAGCTCGCCTTCCCGGTCAGGTCGGTGACGCGCCAGCCGAGCGCGACGATGAACGCGCCGTCCCCGACGAACGACACCGTCTGTCCGCCCCAGAGGAGGCGGAAGTCGCGGCTCGAGAACGCCACCAACGTGCCCTGCCGCGGAACCGTCACCGTCCGAGGCTATCGTCGCCCGCGTGCCCGTCCGCGCGATCGTGTTCGACGTCGACTTCACGCTGGCCAAGCCCGGCCCGGATCTCGGCCCGGAGGGCTACGAGCGCCTCGGCGCGCGCTACGGGCTGACGCTCGATCCGGCGCGCTACGACGACGCGCGGCGGGCGGCACTCGTCGACCTGAAGCGGCATCCCGAGCTCGACCACGACGAGGAGATCTGGATCCGCTTCACGCAGCGGATCATCGAGGGCATGGGCGGCACCGGCGACACGTACGCCGCCGCGTGCGAGATGGAGGGGGCGTGGGCGCACGCGCATCACTTCGAGCTGTACGCCGACGCCCTTCCGACGCTCGATGCCTTGCGCGACCGGGGCCTCAAGCTCGGGTTGCTCTCGAACAGCGCGCGCGACCTGAACGAGTTTGTCGGCCACCACAGGCTCGTGGTCGACGCGGTGCTGACGTCGCGCGCGCACGGGAAGACGAAGCCGCACGAGGCGATCTTCCGGCACATGCTCGAGCTGCTCGCCGTCGGGCCGGGTGACGCACTGATGGTCGGTGACACGATCGAGGACGATGTCGAGGGCGCAATCGCCGTCGGCATGCAGGCAGTGCTGGTCGACCGTGAGGGGCGGTACCCGGAGCGTGAATCGATCACCGACCTCCGCGCTCTCCTTGCCGTGATCTAGAGTCATTCCGTGTTCGTCGTCTGGATCGTGGCGGCTGTTCTGCTGGCGATCGGCGAGTTGCTCACGCCGGGGCTCTTCTTCCTCGGGCCGGTTGCGCTCGCAGCGGCAGCCGCCGCGGCGGTCGCGCTCGTCGCGGGGGGAGTCGCCTCGACGATCGTGTTCATCGTCGCCGGCCTTCTGTCGCTCGCCGTTCTCCGGCCGATCGCGCGGCGGCACATTCGTGTTCCGCAGCTGATGCGTACCGGCACCGACGCGCTCGTCGGCCGCAAGGCGACCGTCACCAGGCAGGTCGACGCGACCGGGGGGCGCGTGCGCATCGGCGGCGAGGAGTGGTCGGCGCGTTCCTACCTCGACGACGGGGTCTATGCCGAGGGTGCGACAGTGGATGTCGTCAAGATCGAGGGCGCGACCGCTGTGGTCGCCGAATAGGAGGTCTCCGTGGCTGAGCTGATCGTGCTGGCTGTGCTCGTGCTCTTCGTGCTCGTCGTGCTCGCGAGGACTCTGCGCGTCATCCCGCAGGCTCGCGCAGGCGTCGTCGAACGTCTCGGCCGCTATTCGCGGACGCTCACGCCGGGGCTCGCGATCGTGATCCCGTTCATCGATCGTGTGAAGCCGCTCCTCGACCTGCGCGAACAGGCCGTGACCTTCGAGCCGCAACCGGTGATCACGCAGGACAACCTCGTCGTGAGCATCGACACCGTCATCTACTTCCAGGTCACCGATGCGAAGTCGGCGACGTACGAGATCGCCAACCCCGTCAACGCGATCGATTTGCTCACCGTCACCACGCTGAGGAACGTGATCGGCGGCATGACGCTCGAGGAGACGCTCACGTCGCGCGAGACGATCAACGACCAGTTGCGCGGCATCCTGGACGACGCGACCGGCAAGTGGGGCATCCGGGTTCACCGCGTCGAGCTGAAGTCGGTCGATCCGCCGCCGTCGATCAAGGACACGATGGAGAAGCAGATGCGGGCCGACCGCGAGAAGCGGGCCGCGATCCTGCAGGCCGAGGGCATCAAGCAGGCGGCGATCCTGACCGCGGAAGGCGAGAAGCAGTCCGCGATTCTCAAGGCAGAGGGCCAGAAGCAGTCGGCGATCCTGTCGGCAGAAGGGCAGTCGAAGGCGATCGAGACCGTGTTCAAGGCGATCCACGACGGCAACCCCGACCCGCAGCTGCTCGCCTACCAGTACCTGCAGGTGCTGCCTCAGATCGCACAGGGCGATGCGAACAAGGTCTGGGTGATCCCGAGCGAGCTGACACAGGCGCTCGGGGGCATGACGGAACGCTTGCTCCCTCGGTCAGGGGAGAAACCGGGTACAACGTGAGAGCGCACGTGCCGATGTACCGGTAGTTGGAACAGCTGAAGCGGCTCCTCAACATCTCTCTGGTCGGCGTTGCGGCGGTTGTCGCCGCACTCGTCGCGCGTCACTTCGCCCTGACGGGGTGGCCGCTGCATCACGCGAACCTCTGGCTCGTTGCGGTTGCCGCCGTCGTCATGCTCGGGGCCTACGCCGCGAAGGCGTGGGGGTGGCAGCGGCTCTTCCGCCATGAGCAGCGGCCGGCGGTGCTGACGCTCGCGGCAGCCGGCGGTGCGGCATCGGTGGGTGGCCTCGCGCTGCCCGGCCGGTGTGACGAGGTGATCCGCGTCGCAGTCGTCCGGCGCTGCCGGCGCCGCCGTGCGTCGATCGGCGCGGTCGCGCTCTCGCTCTTCCTGCTCGGGCTTCTCGACAGCGCTGCGATGACGCCGCTCGCGTCGGTCGCGCTCGGCGTGTCGCACATCGACGGCTGGCTTCGCGTCGGTTTCTTCGTGGTCGCCGGCGCGGGGCTCCTCGCCGCCGCCGCGGTGCTCGCGCTGCCGCGCCTCGCGGCGTTCCCGTTCGTCGCGCGGTTCCGGCTCGGCGGCTTCGTCGGCGAGCATGCGACCCCGCCGCGCGAGGCGGCGTGGGCGTGGCTCGGCGTCGCGGTCTCGTGGGGGCTGCGCGCGGTCGCGGTGTTCGTGCTGCTCGCCGCGCTCGGGTTCGGCTCGAACTTCGCGCTCGCTCTCTCGTTCGTCTGCGCGTCGTCGGCTGCGGCGGTGTTGCCGGTTGCTCCTGCCGGCGCTGCGATGCAGGCGGGCGCGGGCGCTGCGATTCTGGTCGCTTCCGGCGTGCGCGCGGAGAGCGCGGTTGCGTTCGGCGTGGCCGCTCAGGCGCTTCTGATCGCCGTCGGTGCGATGTTCGTGCTCGCGCTGGGCGCGTGGCACGCGCAGGCCGCTGTCGTCAGCAGGTCTCGGTTCCGGTACAGCTCCGGAGCACGCTGACCTTCGGCCTTCCGGCGGCCCAGCGAAGCCGGATCCGTACCGACGCCGCGTCGTTGTCGTAGCGAAGCTCGCGCAGGAGCATCGACTCGTTCACGCGGTGGACGAGGTCGTAGACGCCGGCCGGCACGCCGGTGACATCGACGTTCTGACCGTGGAAGAACGCCGGGTAGCGGTCGGTGTAGCCGGGGGTCGTTCCCATCAGCACGTGCGTCGCGTCCGGGTGGTACTGCTCGCAGTCGCCGAGGAAGTGCGGCCTGCGGTTCGGCCAGTGCCCCGGCGCGGTGCCCCAGTGGTCGGCGAGGCAGAAGCCGCTCTTGCGGTCGCGCACGAGCGTGCGGCCGTCGAGCGTGCGCAGCTCGAACGAGTCGAAGCGCATCAGATGCCAGTGATGGTGCGGCGGCGAGTTCGTGTAGCGGATCTGCGCCACGTCGCGATAGGTGCGGCTCTTGCCGTTCGCGAGCACCACGCGCTGCGTGCCGGTCATGCGCTTCGCGCCCGGCGGGCGCACGCCCTCGATGATGCTCGGGCCGAGCCCGATGTTGTCGACGAGCGAGGTGAAGCCGAGCAGCCAGCGGCCGGGGCCGCCGGCGATCCGCAGGTCGCTCGGTGGGCGCTGGTCGAAATCGGGGAGCAGTTCCTGGACGCGCTTCGCCGGCCGCCAGGCCGGCTGCTCGCCGCGGCGGAGCGCCTTCCCGTCGACGTAGATGGTGTCGTCGCGGACGTACGCGACGTGCTTGCCGTCGGCCGACCACGCGGGCTCGGTTCCCTCGTCGACGATCCGCCCGCCTGCGACGACCTGGCCGTCGCGCACGACCGCGAGGCGGCCGTCCGGCGCGTACGCGGGGTCGCTGCCCGTGCCGGCCTCGCGCACGCCGCCGCCGTCCCAGCGCAGCGTGACGATCGTGTCGTCGCGGTCGAGGGCGATGCGCTCGCCGGTCGGAGACCACGCAGGATGCGCGCCCGGCGCGAGCTTCCGCTCGTCCTCGCCGTCGACCCGGATCGTGTACACCGAGCCGCCTCGTGTGAACGCGAGCCGCCGTCCGTTCGGCGACCATGCGGGCTGGTCGGCGCTCGTCACGAGGCGCGCCGCGTGTGTTCCGTCCGCGTCGGCCGTCCACAGGTCACCCTTCGTGACGTACGCGATCCGCGCGCCATCCGGGCTCCACGTCGGCGCGTAACCGACCGGGAGCACACGATGCGCACCGGCGTGGATCCCGGCGAGCGCGAACATGAGGGCCGCGATCCCGCTCATAGCTCCGCAGCCGCCTCGGCGAGCGTCAGCACCGGTCCCACGCACGTGTCCTTTCCCTCGAGCGCCGCGCGCCACTCGTCGAGCGTCCTTGTTCGGAAGAGCTCCGCGAGCTCGGGTAGGTCGGGCTCGAACGCGCGGTCGGCGAGCTCGGGCCGGCCGAGCAGGTCGCAGAGGTTGCGCCAGAAGCGCGGCTCGAGCGCCGCGACCGTGAGGTGGCGCCCGTCGGCCGTCTCGTAGATCCGGTAGCACGCGGCGCCGCCGGTGAGCAGCCGCGGCAGCGGCTCGCCGGCGAGGCGGTGTGACGCGAGCGCGTGCGCTTCGTGCGTCATCGAGACGACGATTCGCGCGCCGCGACCGGTTCGCTCGCGCTCGATCAGCGCGGCGAGGATCTCGATCACCGCGGTCTGCGCACCGCCCGCGAGATCGGCGATCTGCACCGGGGGGACGGCCGGCGCCGTGTCGTGCAGCACGCCCGCATAGCCGAGGTAGTTCAGATCGTGACCGGCGTCACCTGCACGTCGGCCGCCGATGCCGAAGCCGGTGATCGAGCAGAGGATCGTGGTGTCGGCCAGCGGCACGCCGAGCCGCTCGAAAACGCCGGGCCGGAACCCTTCGAGCACGACGTCCGCCTCCGCGACCACAGCGGGCGGCGGGGTCGTGCGCGCGTCCCAGGTGAGGACTTCCTTGCCCTCGTTCAGCGCCCGATACCACTCGGGCGGCGTCGAGTCGCCCTCCGGCGGCTCGACCTTGACGACGCGCGCGCCGCGCCGGAGCAGCTCGCGGGTCGCGAACGGACCGGGAAGCTGGCGGGTGAAGTCCACGACCGTCGTGCCGTCGAGCGCAGGCATTGGGGTCGGATTATGCTGCGCGCCCCATGGCCGACCGGCGGCAGGAGCTTCTCGACGCGGCGGTGCGGGTGTTCGCGCGCAAGGGGTTCCACGCGGCGCGCGTCGACGACATCGCCGAAGAGGCGGGCGTCGCGCACGGATTGCTCTACCACTACTTCCGCTCGAAGGACGAGGTGCTGGAGACGATCTTCCGCGAGACGTGGCAGCTGCTCGTCGCGGAGACGGACCGGATCGAGGAGTCCGGTGCACCGCTCCCGGAGCAGCTCCGGCGGTTCGCGCGGATCTACCTCGGTTCGTGGCTCGCGACCCCGGAGTTGATCGGCGTGCTCGTGCGCGAGATCGCGCGGTCGCCGCAGGTGGGGGAGACCGTCGGCGAGATCGGCGGCGTCTTCCAGGCGCTCGGGCGCATGATCGAGGCGGCGCGCGATCGCGGCGAGGTGCGCGCGGACTGCGATGCGACGCTTGCCGCCTGGGCGGTGTACGGCGCGCTCGAGGAGATCCTCACCGGCTGGGTGCTCGGCCAGCTGCCGCGCGACGAAGAGGACGTCGAGCGGGCGATTGCGACGGTGGTCGCGGTCGTTTCGGCAGGATTGGCCGCGTGAACGTCGTGAACCTCTTCGACATCGAGCTGCAGAAGGACGAGGGCGACCCCGACGGGTACCACACGTCGTACCGCCGGCTCGCGCCCGAGCTCGGCGGGAAGCGGATCGGTTTCAACGTCTTCGAGATGGGGCCTGGGCAAAGCGTCTGCCCGTACCACTACGAGAGCACGGAGGAGGAGTGGATCGTCGTGCTCACCGGCAGGCCGACGGTGCGGACGCCCGAGGGCGAGCGGGAGCTCGGCCCGTGGGACTGCGTGTTCTGCCCGACGGGTGAGGCCGGCGCGCACAAGGTGACGAATCACGGGGACGAGCCGGCACGGATCCTGATCTGGTCGAACCGCTCGACCCCCGGTACGAGCATCTATCCCGATTCGAACAAGGTCGGCGCCTGGCCGCCGGGGAAGTTGTTCCGGCTGGACGATGCAGTCGACTACTTCGAAGGCGAGCTCTAGCGGCGTCGTGGTCGAGCTTCCGGCAGGATCGGCGGGCGTGACCAATCTCCGAGGTCAAGACCTGTCGCCGTATGAGGACGGCCCCGAAGGCCACCGATTCGCCGCGCGCAGTCTTGGGCGGGACATCGGTGCGGAGCGAACGGGGTTCGGCCTCTACGAGCTCGAGCCCGGTCAGTCGACGTGGCCGTACCACTTCGAGCTCGGTTCGGAGGAGTGGCTGCTCGTCGTCGAAGGCGAGCTGACGCTGCGAACGCCGGACGGAGAACGGACGCTCCGTGCCGGCGACGTGGTCTGCTTCCCGGAAGGGCCCGACGGTGCGCACGCCGTGCGCAACGACTCGGACGCGATTGCGCGCTTCGCGATGCCGTCGGTCGACGAGCCGACGAACGCGGCGATCTACCCCGACACCCAGACGTTCGCGCTGCACGGCCCCGGCTTCGACCATCGCGCGAAGCTCGGTGAGCCGACCGATTACTGGGCCGGCTAGAGACCTACGCGTGGACCGGCGACAGCGCCGGTGCCCACGAGCAGATCGGCGACGCGTCGCCGCCTCGGCCGTTCAGGCGGCGATAGCCGAGCGCATGCTCCGCCTGCATCATCTTGTGGATCTGCGTCGTGCCCTCGTAGATGATCGGCGCGCGCGCATTGCGGAAGTACCGCTCGATGCCGTACTCGCCGGAGTAGCCGTAGGAGCCGAACACCTGGATCGCGAGGTGCGCGGCCTCGAATGCCGACTCCGTCGCGTGCCACTTTGCGAGTGACGTCTCGCGCGTGTTGCGCTTCCCCTGGTTCTTCATCCACGCCGCCTGCATGACGAGCAGCTTCGACGTCTCGTACCCGAGCACCATCGTCGCGATCATGTCCTGCACGAACTGGTACTTGCCGATTGCCTGACCGAAGGTCTCGCGCTCGCGCGCGCGTACTCGACCGACCGCTCGAGACAGGCGCGCACGACGCCGCACGCCCCCGCCGCCACCGTGCACCGGCCCTGGTCGAGCGAGTGCATCGCGATCTCGAACCCCTGACCCTCCTCGCCGATCAGGTTCTCGGCGGGCACCTCGACGTTCTCGAAGAACAGCTCGCCCGTCGAGCCCGCCCAGATGCCGAGCTTGTTCTCGGTGTCTGTCGAGGTGAAGCCGCGCATTCCCTTTTCCAGGACGAATGCGCTGATTCCCTTGTGCCCGGCGGCCGGATCGGTCTTCGCGAAGACGAGCGCGTGGTCTGCCACCGTGGCGTACGAGATCCAGTTCTTCTGACCGTTCAGCACGTACGTGTCGCCCTCGCGGCGCGCCGTCGAGCGCATCGACGCGACGTCGGAACCGGCGCCCGGTTCCGTCAGGCCGAAGCACGCGAGCTTCTCACCCTTCGCCTGCGGCGTCAGCCAGCGCTGTTTCTGCGCTTCGCTCGCGTACTTCAGGAGCGAGAGCGAGTTCAGGCCGACGTGCACCGAGATCAGTGTCCGGAACGCCGCCTCGCCGCGCTCGATCTCCTCGCACGAAAGCGCCTCTGCGACGTAGTCGAGGCCGGCGCCCCCGTACTCCTCCGGGATCACGATGCCGAGGATGCCCAGCTCGGCCATCCCCTCGATCAGATCCATGTCGAGCTTGTGGTCGATGTCGTTCTGCACGGCGACCGGAAGGACGCGTTCGTCCACGAAATTGCGGACGGTCTCCTGGATCAGGCGCTGTTCGTCGGTGAGCTCGAAGTCCATGGCGGCAACACTACCCATGTGAAGACGGCGGTCGTTCTGTTCACGCGCGACCTGCGCGTCCACGACAACCCAGCCCTCGCGGCGGCGCATCGCAGCGGCGGGAAGGTCGTCCCGCTCTTCGTCCGAGACCCCGCGATCCGCGCGCCGGTCCGCCGGCTCGAGCTGCTGGAGCGGCTGCTCGGCGATGTCCCCGGGCTGATCGTCGAGCACGGCGACCCGGTCGAGGCGGTGGCGCGCCGGGCGCCCGACGCCGTCTTCTGTTCGGAGGACGCAAGCCCGTACGCGCGCCGCCGCGAGCGCCGGCTCGCCGAGCGGTTCGACCTTCATCTCTTCCCGGGGATCACGATCCGCCCGTTCGACGAGCTGAAGACGTACCGCGTCTTCACGCCGTGGTTCCGCCGCTACACCGAGCTGCCGCTCCGCGCCGTCGAGGATGCGCCGGTCGACGCGCCCGACACCGAAGCGCGCCGTGCGCTCGAAGCCTGGCTCGCAGGTGACGAGAAGCTCGGCTCGGGGCTCAGCCCGTACTTCCACTTCGGTGCGCTGTCACCGCTCGAAGCGGTCGTGCGCGCGCCGCACAAGCCGGAGTGGACTCGCGCGCTCGCATGGCGCGACTTCTACCTCCAGCTCCTCCGTGCCGAGCCCGACCGGTTCGAGCTCGGCCCGCCGCCGGACGCGGACGACCGCTACGACGCCTGGCGGGAGGCGCGGACGGGCGTCGCGCTCGTCGACGCCGGCATGCGGCAGCTCCGGGACGAGGGGTGGCTGCCGAACCGGGTCCGGATGGTCTGCGCGCAGTACCTCGTGCACGCCTGCGGAATCGACTGGCGGCTCGGTGCCGCCCACTTCGAGGAGCTGCTGCTCGACGGCGACGTCGCCTCGAACCGAGGCAACTGGCTCTGGGTCGTCGCCAACACGCGACGGCTCTTCAACCCCGAGCTCCAGGCAAGGAAGCTGACCGCCTACATCGACCGTTGGTCTCCAACTCGATGGAGTTCCCTGCCGTAGCCGCTACCCTTCGTTGATTGACTAGTCAGTCAACGATTGCGGGCGTCTCCTTTTCGCTCACAGGGGAGCAGAAGGAGCTGCGCGCGCTGGCGCGCGAGTTCGCAGTGAACGAGATCCGCCCGGTCGCGGCCGAGCACGACGTCGCCATGCGGCACCCGGTGGAGGTGATCGCGAAGGCGCACGGGCTCGGGCTGACGAACCTGCACGTCCCGGTCGAGTACGGCGGGCTCGGCCTGAACGCGTTCGACGGGATGCTCGTGGGCGAGGAGCTCAACTGGGGCTGCTCGGGGATCGGCACTTCGCTCGGCGCGAACGGCCTCGGCGCCGGCCCGGTGATCATCGCCGGCACCGAGGAGCAGAAGGCGGCCTGGCTGCCGCCGCTCCTCGACGCACCGATCCTCTGCTCGTTCGGGCTCTCGGAGCCCGACGCCGGGTCCGACGTCGCGCGGATGAAGACGACCGCGGTACGCAAGGGCGACGGGTACGTGCTCAACGGGTCGAAGACGTTCATCACGAACGCCGGTTACGCCGACTGGACCGTCGTCTTCGCGAAGACCGACCCGGCGAAGGGTCATCGCGGCGTCTCCGCGTTCGTCGTCCCGATGGACACAGCGGGTGTCACGATCGAGGAGCACCTCGACAAGATGGGGCAGCGCGCCACCGACACGTCGGCGTTCGCGCTCCAGGATGTCGTCGTCCCGGCTGCGAACCGTCTCGGCGAGGAAGGACAAGGCTTCAGGATCGCGATGCAGACGCTCGACTTCACACGCCCCGGCACGGCGATCGGCGCGGTCGGCGTCGCGCAGGCCGCGTACGAGCTGGCGGTCGACTATGCCAAGGAGCGCGTCACCTTCGATGTCCCGATTGCGATGCACCAGGGCGTCAACTTCATGATCGCCGACATGGCGACCGAGATCGAAGCGGCGCGCCTCCTCACGTGGCAGGCTGCGTGGATGCTCGACCAGGGAGAGCGCGCGACCCTCTACTCGTCCTTTGCGAAGCGCTTTGCCGCCGACACTGCGATGAAGGTCACGACCGATGCAGTGCAGGTGTTCGGCGGGTACGGCTACATGAAGGAGTATCCGGTCGAGAAGCTGATGCGCGACGCGAAGCTGTTCCAGATCTACGAGGGCACGTCGCAGATCCAACGGCTCGTGATCGCCAAAGAGATCTTCATGCCCCGCGACTGATGGCGATCGAGATCGATCTCAGCGGACGCGTCGCGTTCGTCACGGGCGGATCGCGCGGTCTCGGCCGGATGGACGCGCTGACCCTCGCACGCGCAGGTGCGGACGTTGTCATCGCCGACCTGCTCGTCGAGTCGGAGCTCTCGGAGGAGACGGACGAGTACGGACCGCTCGCCACCGTCGCGCGGGCGCAGGGGCTCGTCGGCACGGAATCGGCAGCCGAGGAGATCCGCGCGATGGGACGCCGAGCGTTCGCCGTCAAGTGCGACGTCACCGACGCGGAGCAGGTCGCGGCTGCCGTCGCCCGCGCGATCGAGGAGCTCGGCGCTGTCGACATCCTCGTCAACAACGCAGGCACGCTCGATCACGTCGGCCAGTTCCACGACCAGAATCCGGCTCTCTGGGAGCGCGACCTTCGCGTTAACCTGACCGGAGCCTTCAACTGCGCGCAGGCCGTGTGGCCGCACATGAAGGAACGCAAGTGGGGGCGCGTCGTGAACATGGCCTCGGTCGCGGGCACGCTCGGCGGCTTCGGGCAGGCGTCCTACTCGACGACGAAGGCCGGCCTGCTCGGCCTGACGAAGACGCTCGCGATGGAGGGCGGCCGCCACGGGATCACCGCCAACGCCATCGTCCCAGGGATCATCGGCACCGAGGCCTTTCACTTCGCAAGCTCTGCCATGAACGAGCGGATCGCGAACCGGACCGTCTTCAAGCGTCCCGGCGAGCCGCAGGACATCGCGAACGCGATCGCCTTCCTCTGCTCCGATCTCGCCGCCTACATCACCGGCATCGAGCTCAACGTCTCCGGCGGCGTCGAGCTGTTCGTCTTCTGAGCCCGCTCCCGGCGCCGGCAACGCCGGCGCCTTCGCTCTTTGTCCAGCCTACGGCGGCTCGGCTACCCTGAACCGCGTGGCCGCCTCGTCCCCGGCCGTTCGCCGTCGTGCGCCCGCGCGGTCCAAGTTGTGGACCCGCCTCGGTGTCGCCGGCGTGGCGGCGATCGCTTCAGTGCTCGTCCTCCCGCTCTTCTTCGCCGGCTCCAAGAGTCGGCTGGCGGAGGGAACACGGATCGGCGGGATCGACGTCGGAGGGCTCACCGCAGCCCAGGCGAAGTCACAGCTCGCGTCGCAGGCGGCCCGGCTCGCGACCGTTCCGGTCGCCTTCACGGCC
>DATINO010000052.1:0-10447 GCA_035474195.1 Gaiellaceae bacterium | reverse complement strand
GGAGCGCCACGCCGATCGCGATGTTCGTGTAGCCCATGAAGTCCGCGAACATCTGCACCGCGTACCCGTAGACCGCGAAGAGCACCTCGAGCGACGAGTGCCGGTCGGGGGCCGCGAACACCGCGTCGACGAGATGGGTCGACAGCTGATTCGCGATCACGACCTTGAAGAAGAGGCCGCTGAGGATCAGGAAGTAGGCGCGCGTCGCGTTCACGCGCCCGGCGTTGCGCGGGCGCTCGAGCTGCGGCAGCAGCTCGCTGCCGCGCACGATCGGGCCGGCGACGAGATGCGGGAAGAACGAGAGGTACACCGCGAACCGCGGGAAGTCGACCGGTTCGAGCTCTCCGCGGTACACGTCGATCACGTACGACAGCGCCATGAACGTGAAGAACGAGATGCCGATCGGCAGGGTCACGGAGAGGGCGAAGGAGCTGGACGGCAGCCCGACCCGGCTCAGGGCGTTCTCCGCCGAGGAGACGAGGAACCCTGCGTACTTGAAGTAACCGAGCATCCCAAGGTCGAACAGGAGCGCCAGCGCAAGCAGTCCCTTACGTGCCCTGACGCCGTGGGCGCGATAGATCGCAACCGCCAGCACGTGGTTGACGACGATCGACGCCGCGAGCAGGAAGACGAATCGCCAGTCCCACCAGGCGTAGAAGACGAAGCTCGCCGCCAGGATGAACAGCCGCCATATGGACTGGTGGCGCATCAGCGACCAGCTCACGGGCAGCACGATCAGGAAGAAGACCGCGAAGGTGACGGTCGGGAAGAGCACCGGCTGAGGCTACGCCACGATGCGGAGCGTCAACCGGCGGGTCGCGAGCGACCCGGCCGAGTCGCGGACGCGCACGTTGAACGCGTAGCGGCCCGGCTTGGCCCGCGGGGTGCCGATCACCGCGCCGTTCGCCTCGAGGTGCACGCCCAGCGGGGCGCGCTGGAGCAGCATGAAGCGGTAGGGCATGATCCCCGCGGTCGCGGCGAGCTTCGCCTTGTACGCCTTGCCGCGGTGCGCCACCGGGAGAACGGTCGTCGTGATGCGGGCGGGCTTCGCCGCGACGCCTGCGGTGAGGAGCGACTTGTGGATCAGCGTCGCCATCCCCTCCGCACCGGCGCGCAGCAGATGCAGGCCATCCGTCTGGAACCAGTCCGGGTGGCTACGCGAGTACACGTTCCAGTCGACGACGGTCACTTGCGGGTGCTTCGCGGCCGCCTGGGCGATGTCGTCGTTCATCGAGAGGTACGGATGCCGCGCCGCGCGCAGGGTCAGCCAGAAGATCCGCTTGACTCCGGCGGCCGTCATCGCGTCGATCGCATCCTCCATGTTGCCGGCGTACCGATCCTCCAAATCGTTGTAACCCACGGCAACCACGACGGTCGGGCCGATCTTCGAACCCAGCGACTGGATCAGCTGCACCGCGCTCGGTGGGCGCACGCCGTCGATCGGGCAGCCTTCGCCCTCGACGCGCCGGCACGGCGCGACTTCGAGGTCGAGATCGATGCCCTGATTGACGATGAGACCGGCGTTGTCGTCGCCGTGGATCGCATCGGCGACCGAGTCGCCGATCAGCGTCACGTGTTGGACGCCGGTCGAACGCCCGGGTGCCGCGGCCGCGGCGATCAGCGCCGCGAGCCCGACGAACGCTGCGATGGCCCCCCTCATCGCGCCGATCGTAGATGACGAATCAAAAAAACCTCGCTCGTAGCAGACGACTCCTTACGAAGCCCTTGCAGTTCCGGCGCACCCGTCGTTACTCTGCGGATCCCGCCGGGCGCGGAGCACGAGTAGGTCGAAGCCCCGTCGAGCGACTCAGGCGCGTGCAAGCGCGAGTGGGCCGGTCGGCAGGGTGGACGAAAGTGCCACCGCGCCGGCGGGATTTCTTTTCAAGGTGCCGGTACAACGACGTCGTGTACTCGCGGACGCTGCGGATACTGCCTGTGCTCGCGATCTGGGGCGGCGCCGCGATCGCGCTGGCGGTTCCCGCGCGTCGCGTCGTCGACTGGTTCGTGATGAGCGACGAGCTGTTCTACGAACGGCTGGGGTTCAGCGTCGCGCGCAGCGGCTCTCTGCTGCCCATGCTGCGCGGCGAACGGGTGCCCGGCGCGAACCAGCTGTATCCGGTGTTGCTCGGGGGCATCGCCGGGCACGACCTCGTTCCTTCGTTCCTGCTGCGGGCACACACGCTCAACGCGGTGCTGATGACCTCCGCCGCCGTCCCTGCGTACCTGATCGCCCGAGGCATCGTGCAGCGACAGGTGAGCGCGTACGTCGCGGCGGCGCTGACGGTCCTCGTGCCGTGGCTCGTGCTCGCTTCGTTCCTTCTTTCGGAAGCTGCGGCGTACCCGGCGTTCCTCTGGGCGATCTATCTTCTGCAGCGAACCGTCGATCAGCCCTCGCTGCTCGCGGACGCGGGCGCGGCAGCCGGTCTCGTTCTTGCCTTTGTCGCGCGCACGCAGTTCGCGTTCCTCGTTGTCGTCGCGCTCGTCGCGATCCCGGTGAAAGAGCACGGCATTCGCCGGAGCGTGACCCGGCACCGGTTGCTCGCCGGGCTCGGCGGCGCGGCGTTCGTCGTGGCGCTCGTCCTCGCGCTCGCCGGCCGCAACGTCTTCGGAGCGTACAACGCTGCGACGCAAGGGACGATCGTCGGTACCGGCTTCCCGCGCGCCCTGCTGGAGCATTGCGCCCAGCTCGCACTCGGACTCGCGTTGCTCCCGCCCATCGTCGGTGCGGCGTGGCTCGGCGCCAACGCACGGCGTTCCGCCGGTGCACTGGTCTCGACACTCGCAATCACGGCGCTCGTACTCGAGGTGACGTCGTTCGACGAGCGCTTCGGCGGTGAGCTGCCGAGAGACCGTTATCTCTTCTACGCAGCGCCGCTTCTCCTGATCGGGTTCGTCGCCGCCCTCGACGACCGGCGGATGCCGCGCTGGTCGCTCGCTGCGCCGTTTGCCGTCGTGGCGGGCGGCCTGGCGCTCGAGCCCCTCCCGGTGTTCGACAAGTTCAACGTGGACATGCCGGTCGCAATCCTGGACGACTACATCCGAGCGCACGGCGGACGCATTCTGCTCGTCGCGGCGCTGACGCTGCTGGTCGCGAACTTCGCGCTCGCTCGCTCTCTCCTACCGCGCCAAGTCGTCGCAGTCGTGCTCACCGCCCTGACTGCCCTCGCTCTCACCGCCGAGACGACCTATGGCTTCAGCCGGTTGTTCCGGGTCAACGGCACCTCGGGACGCCCGATCACCCTTCCACAGGGTGTCGTCTTCGACTGGATCGACCGGACCGTCGGTCCCGACGCCGACGTGACGATGATCCCGTATGCCCAGATCGAGGCCGATTACTGGGCGACCGCGGCGTACTGGTGGGATCTCGAGTTCTGGAACCGCTCGGTCGTTCGAGCGGCGTATCTGGGAGACCGCTTCGCGGAGAACCAGTCGACGTTCCCACGACTCGCCCTCACGTTCTCGTCGAGCGGCACGGCGTCGATCTCGCCCACCCGTTACGCCGCGGAGAGCGACCGCGAGACGAGATTCCGCCTCGATGGGCCGACCGTGTCGCTCACGCGCGACGTCCGTCTGATCGACGCCGGGTCGAGCTGGCACGCCGCGTGGACGACGGCGGGGCTCGACGACGACGGTTTCACGGCGGCGGGAAGGACTGCCATGCTCCGCGTGTATCCGAGCCCGCACCAGCACGGCCGCCTGCTCCGGTTCGTGACGCTCCGGTTCGTCGCGCACGCCCCCGGGCTCGCCGTGCAGGTCGGCTCGAAGCCGCCGGTACACGTCGACGTCGGCACGAACCTCGACGTGCCCGCGGCCGTGTGCGTTCCTGCGGAGCACCCGGCACTTCTGCGCATCCGGGACGTGGGGTCCGGTCGCGTCTACGGCGACCTCGGCACGCCTGCCGGGATCGGTGGCTCGCGCGTCCGCGGCGTTCAGCTCGAGCGCGTCTCGCTCGCCGACGAGACGGGCGCCTGCTAGCGGAGCCGGAGCGGTTGCGCGCGCCACGCCGCCCAGCGCCAGTACCACGCCGGCGGGCGCTTCGGCGCCGTCGCGGGTCTCGGGCCTTTGTGCCGCTGGTAGTCGAACAGGCCGAACGCCCAGTGCGGGATTGCGCGCGGCAGCCCGGTCGGCCGCTTCTTTGCGAGCAGGACGACGGCGCGGCTCGTCTTCCCTGCATTGCCGGCGGCGTCGGTGGCCTGCACGCGGTACACGGTCTGCGCGCCGGTCGCCGGCCTGCGCACGGCAACGCGGCGCGCGGCGGCGGTCAGCGTCATCACCGGTGCGCCGTTCCGAAGGACTGCGTACGACGCGATCGTGCCGTCGTCCGTCGCCGGCTGCCACGTGAGGTAGAGACCGGCCGAGGTGAGCCGGGCTGCGACCGTCGGCGCGGTCGGCGGCCGTACGTCCGCGATCAGGCCGAACCAGCCCGGAATCAGCGTCTGGATCTCGTAGGTCCCGTCCGCGTCGCGGGTGTAACCGGTGAGCTGGCTCGTCGTGAGACCGGCGGACGTGAGCGGGCTGATCGGCGTCCACGCCGTGCCGTCGGTCGAGAACGCCGGGATCAACCCGGCGGACGGCTTGGCGATGTGAACCGTCACCGGCGCGCCGAACCCGTCGAGCGGCGCCTGGTTGTCGGTCTCCGTCACGGCCAGCAGGACGGCGTAGCCGTTCGGGTCGGGCGGCTGCGGCGCTGCGCTCACGGTCACCGTTGCCGGCACCGGGAAGGCCGCGGCCGGCCAGCTCGCGGTTACGACGCCGTCGGCGGTGCTCACCTGACCTGCAGGAACGGGCGTCGGCGGCGGAGGCGGCGGCGCGATGCCGCCGACGACGGTGCTGTCGACGATGTTGCTGTCGATGTTGATCGTGACGCCGCCGTACGTCTCGTTGTGGCCGCCCTTGTACTGATGAATGCGCTGGTGGTTCGCCCAGATCGAGTCGCTGACGTAGCGGTCGCCGAAGACGCTCTGGACGCCGTTCCAGTTCGCTATCCACGCGAGATCCGGCGGCGTGTCGAGCGTCGAGACGTCGCGGATCGTCGACGCCGCGCTCCCGTAGACACCCGGCACGTACCCGACCGCGCGCAGCTCGTCACCCCAGGCGCCCACGAACGAGCGCACCGCGTTCGAGCAGGCGGTGTTCCCGACCTTGTAGCCCTCCATGTCGAACCAGATCGGACTCCCTGAAGGGATCCCGAGCGCCTGCGCCTTCGCGATCGCATCGTCGGCGGCGGTGCGTCCCTGCGAGGCGGCCGTTGCGAGCGTGGTCGACAGCTTGGCGAGCCCGCTCTGCGAGATGCACGGCGCCTGGAGGCCGACGTAGAGCGGCAGCAGGCTCCAGCCGAGCGCGGTCGTGTCCTGCACCCATTGCGGCGTGAGGTTCGGCTGCGCGCACGCGCGGTTCGTGCCGCCGATGTAGATGCCGAGCGCACGGTAGGGCGACGCGGCCCACGCCTGCAGGGTCACCGTCGTCGGCGCCTTGCAGGCATCGAATGCGTAGCCGGTGAACACACCAGCGCGCATCGAAGTGCCTGCGGCATTGACGCTCGCGGGAACGAACAACATGAGCGTCAGCACGACGAGACCCAACCGCCTCACCCGGCCAAGGGTGCAGGTTGATTGTTTGAAAGTCGTGAACGCTACGGACGCTGTTGCACTTCCGACACGGTGCCTGGCACCGGACATGTCCCCCGTGCTTCAAGCGTTGAAGCGGCCTCGCTCCGTGTGGTGGATTCGATGGCGCAGTTCTGTCACGGTGCCTGGCACCAGTCGTGCGCCAACGTGACAGGTCCTAGAGCGACCCGAGAGCGGCGAGTAGGCCGTCGACTTCCTCCGCGGTGTTGTAGTGCGCGATGCCGGCGCGCAGCGATTGCTCCGGTAGACGCGGGCCGAGTGCCACGCAGTACCAGTTGTCCGCGTACCAGACGCCGAAGCCCTCATCGGCGAGGCGATGGGCGGCGACGTCTGCCGGCACGCTCTCGACGTTGAAGAGGAACGTCGGCACGCGGCCGTCCATCGTCGGCGGGCCGTACAGCTTCACACCGGCCGGAAGGCCAGCGAGGAAGCGCTCACCGAGCTCCCGCTCGTACGTCCGGATCTGCTCCATTCCGCCGATCGTCTCGAGGTACGCGATCGTCGCGCTGAAGCCGGCGAGCAACTCGTACGGCAGCGTCCCCGTCTCGAACCGCAGCTTCGACGGCCGCGCCTTGTACGGGCGCCACGACTCCGCAAGCTCGCGACGCGTGAACGCGATCCCGAGGTGCGGGCCGCAGAACTTGTACGGCGAGCAGAGGAGAACGTCGCAGCCGATCGCGGCCACGTCGATCGGCTCGTGCGCGGCGTAGTGCACCGCGTCGATCCACGAGAGCGCACCCGCAGCGCGCGCCAGCGCGCAGATTCGGGCAGCATCGGCGAGCGAGCCCGTTGCGTTCGACGCGATCGCGAAAGCGACGACCCGCGTCCGGTCGGAGATCTGTGCCTCGAGGCTGTCGTAGTCGACGGTGAACTCGTCCGTCGCCTCCACGACCTTCACGACGAGGCCCTTGTCTTCCGCCAGCTCGACCCACGGCGCGACACCGCCGTCGTGATCGAGCATCGTCGTCACGATCTCGTCACCCGCCTGCAGCTCACGCCCGGCGGTTCGCGTGAGGGCGAAGTTCAGGGTCGTCATGTTCATGCCGAACGAGATCTCCTCGGGCGTCGCGCCGAGAAAGCGGGCCGCGTCGTCCTTCGCGCGCGTGAGGATCGCCTCGACCGCGTGCCCGGTCGCGTACGGCGCGCCGAGGTTGCCCGACGCCTCGCGCAACGCGTTGGCGATCGCGTGGCCGACCTCGTCCGGCACCTGCGTGCCACCGGGCGCGTCGAAGAACGCGAACCCGTTCTGGAGCGCCGCGAAGCGCTCGCGAACGGCCTCGACGTTCAAGGCGTCTCTCCGTTCAGGATCCGCGCCAGCACGGACAGGTCGATGTTCCCTCCCGAGACCACGCACACCACCTTTCGTCCCACGTCGTTGTTGAGTGCCGCAGCGAGCGCGAGCGCGCCCGCTCCTTCCGGAATCACCCGCGCCCGCTCGGCCGTCAGCCGAACAGCGGCCGCCACCTCGTCGAGCGACGGTGCGAACGCGCCGTCGAGGAGCTCCGAGGCGTGCTCCCAGACGCGCGGAATCAGCTCGCGGCTGCCCGATCCGTCGACGAACGACGGCTGGTACTCGACGGCGGTCAGAGTGCCGCCGGCGGCGAACGTCGCCGCGACCGGAGCCCCCGTTGCAGGCTCCGACGAGTAGAACCGCACCTCGGGACGCAACGCCTTGACCGCGCTCGCGATCCCGGTGACGAGGCCGCCGCCGCCGTACGGAACGACCACCGCGTCGAAGTCGTCGAGCTGCTCGACGAGCTCGAGCCCGATCGTCCCGTTGCCCGCCATCACGCGGTCGTCGGCCACCGGATGCACGAAGAGCCCGTCGACGCCCGGATAGCCGCCCGTCACCATCGTGTTCCACCACTCGTCGTAGGGCACCTTGATCACGCGGCCGCCGTAGCGCTCGATCGCGTCGATCTTCGTCTGCGGCGCGTGGTCGGGAACGACGATCGTCGCGGTGAGCCCGCGTGACCGGGCGACGTACGACAGCCCCTGCGCCATGTTGCCGGCGCTCGCCGTCAGCACGCCTCCCGCGAGCTCCTCGTCGGTCGCCTGCAGCACCGCGCTGCCGGCGCCGCGGATCTTGAACGACCGCACCGGCTGGAGCAGCTCGAGCTTCAGCCAGATCTCGGCGCCCGTGTCTGCATCGAGCCGCACGAGCGGCGTCCGCAGCGCGACGCCGTCGAGCACGTCGCGCGCCCGGCGGATCTGGTCGAGCGGGATCACAGCGAGACGACCGTCCCCGCATCCTCCGCCTCGGCGCGCTGGAGGACGAGCTCGCCGGCGGCGAGGTCCTCCACCCCGATCCCGAGCGACTTGAACAACGTGATCTCGTCGTCGGACGTGCGCCCTGCGGCCGTGCCGAGCAGGAGCTCGCCGAGCTCCGCCCGGATGTGGCCCGGGCCGATCAGCCCTTCGCGCTGCGGGATCAGGAAGTCGCCGGCCTCGTTCAGGGTCGACTCGCGCCGGTCGACGAAGAGCGACGCATCGACCATCGTCTGCGAGTCGAACTCGCGTGCAGTGGGGATGCTCGAGCCGACGCCGTTGATGTGAACGCCGGGCTTCAGCCACTCGCGTTTCACGATCGGCTCGGCCGACGCGGTGGTCGTGCAGATCACGTCGGCGTCGCGCACCGCTTCCTCGGCCGTCGCCACGCTCTCCGCGCCGTCGAGCGACCGTCCGCTCGCGCTCCACATGACGACACGGTCGAACGACCGGACCGCGTGCATCGCGTCGAGGTGCGAAAGCGCCTGCGTTCCCGAGCCGAGGATCGCCAGGGTCTTGACGTTCTCGCGCGCAAGCAGCCGCGTCGCGACACCCGAGACGGCGGCGGTTCGGACCGCCGTGATGCCGCCCGCGTTCATCAGCACCTTCGGCTCGCCGGTGTCGCCGTCGAAGAGCGCGACGAATCCCTGGTGCGAATCGAGCCCGCGCGAGCTGTTGCCCGGCACGATCGTCAGCACCTTCAGCGACCACCACGGTGCGTCGCCGCCGCGGTGCGCCGGCATCAGGCCCATCAGGCTCGGCTCGTTCGGCGGCCGGAAGACCGGGCGGAGCGGGTTGTAGACCTCGCCGCGCGCGAGCGAGCGCAGCGCGTCGTCCATCGCCTCGATGCAGTCGGCCATCGGCAGCAGCCGGCGCACCGTGTGCTCGTCCAGCACCCTCACCATGCTCATTCGAAGAACCCTCCGATCCGACCCACGTCTTCGCTGGTCATTTCGATCTGCATCGCCTCGAGCACCGGATCGAGGTGCACGGCGCGGTTCGGGCCGCAGACGGCGCCGTCGCAGCGGTGCATCACCCAGGCGAACGCAAGCGCCGCCGTCGAGACGCCGCGCGACGCGGCTTCGTCCTCGAGCGCCTCGAGCGAGTCGAAGACCCGGTCGTCGACGAACCGCTCGTACGGCCCCGGCCGCTGCGTCATCCGCGAGCCTTCGGGGAACGCCTCGCCGCGCCGGTACTTGCCGGTCAGCCAGCCGCCGGCGAGCGGCCCGAACGGGACGTACGGGATCCCACGCTCGCGGCAGTGCGGCAGCACGTCTTCCTCGTCCGCACGCTCGAGCAGCGAGAAGGAGTTCTGCACGAGCGACGGGCTCGTACTCCGGAGCTCGGCCAGCGAGTAGTTGCTGAGCCCCCACGCGGCGATCAGGCCCTCCTCGCGGAGCAACTCGAAGCACGCGATCGTCTCCTCGAGCGGCACCGAGTCATCCGGCTCGTGCGCGAGGTAGTAGTCGACCCGCTCGACCCCGAGCCGCTCGAGCGACGCGCGGATCTGGCGGCGGATGCGCTCCGGGGCGAGCCCGGTGTCGCCGGGCGTTCCCGTCGTCGAGTGGAATACCTTCGTCGTCAGCTTCGGGCGCACGCCGCGCTCACGGATCCACTCGCCGATCCAGCGCTCGCTCGTCCCGCCGCCGTAGGCGTCGCCGGTGTCGAACCACGTGATCCCGGCGGCCCAGGCCCGGTCCATGATCGCGAACGCCTCGGCGTGCTCGATCCCCTGCCCGAAGAACGCGGGCGCCGACCCCACCCCGCCGAAGTTCCCGCAGCCCAGCGCTACGTTCATTCCGGCAGGTTCATCCGCGTCAACTCGTTGCGCACGTCCCAGAGCTCGGGGAAGAACGAGTGGTGGATCAGCCGGCCCATCACCTCGACCGGCGTCCCCTGCGTGCCGATCACGTCGCCGCCGATCGTGCGCTGCACGACCTTGAAGTGGCGCACGCGCCAGACCGTCACGCGCTCGTCGAGCTCGATGCACTGCTCGGCGAGGTTGTAGATGTCCTCGTGCTCGCGACCCTGGGTGTACACCTCGACGAGCGACAGACCAGCACGCTCGTACGCAGCCCGGAACTGCTCGCCGAGCAGCTTCCCGACGCGTCGCAGCTCCTTGAAGCCGGGCGAGTCGAAGCCGCTGCCGTGGCCGAGCACCTTGCGGACCTCGGTGTACTCCCACGGCGACATGTGCTCGAGCATGTCGAGCGCCAGGGTGACGAGCTTGAAGCAGTCGTTCGCCCGGCGCAGCAGCCGTAGCCCCGCAGGGATGTCGTCCTCGCCGACGAGGCGCGCCGCCTCCTCGACCTCGTTCCAGGCAAGCTTGAGCCAGATCTCCGAGGTCTGGTGCACCGACTGGAACAGCAGCTCGTCGCGGTGCACCCACTCGTCCGCGGTCTTCTGCAGCGCGAGCAGCTCTTCCGTTCGCAGGTACCGCTCGTAGTCCGACCCGGCGGTCCCGGGCAGGACGGGCTTCGCCAGCTCGCTCATCGGGTCTCCGTTCCGTCGTAGATCTTCATGTCGAGGCCCGCCATCGGCTCGCCGCCCTC
>DATINO010000051.1:0-9534 GCA_035474195.1 Gaiellaceae bacterium | reverse complement strand
GCCGCCCGGTCCGTACTCGCTCCGCGGCGTCGGCGCGAGCTCGAGCGGCAACGCAGTCGCATCGCCGCGTCTCGCTCGACGACGGGTCTCGTCGATGAGACGTCTCTGCGCAACCGTGAAGAGCCACGCGAGCGTCTGGCGCTCGGTGAGCATCGCCTCCCGCCCGAGAGATGCAGCGGCGTCGGCGAACACGTCCTGGGTGATGTCCTCGGCGTCGCTTCTGGAGCGCGTCCGCCGCAGAACGTAACGGAAGACAAGGTCATAGCGACGACGCAACCCCTGCGCGGCCAACTCCTCCATACCCCCTTAGTCGTCGGGCAGCCACGAAAGTAACGCGACGCGCTCACGGAGGAGTACATGGGTCGCAGGTACTGGTGACGGGGCCGCCGGGGCTGAAGTCTCTCCAGACCAACTGACCGTTGAACTCGATCTGTCGGGACGCGGTCGAGAACGTGCCTTCGTAGAAGCAGAGCTTCACCAGGCCGTTCGACCGTGCCGCGATCGAGCCGGGGTCTCCGAGCGACATCGTCCCGATTGAGCGCGTCGGCAGCCCGTTCTCGTCCCCTGGCTTGGGCCGGAACACCCAACAGCCTCCTCGGGTACTCGTGGGCGGCCCGGTGATCTGTCGCACCTGCTTCGGCGTCATCCCGAATGTGGGGTAGGTGCCCGCCTTCCCGAGGGAGCCCGGCGCGGTCGTCGTCGAACGAGCCGAGGACGCGGCGGTCGGCTTGGTGGACGAGCGCGTCACGAGGACGGCGGCCACGATCGCGCCGAGTACCGCGATCGCAGTTGCGCTCGTCGCGACTCGCCGCTGATTGCGCGGCCCCAACGACTTCACACCGTGCTTAGTCGTCAGAGAGCCGCGAAAGTAACGAGTGGCGACGCCATTGGCTCGCGGTGGAGTTGTGCATGGCTAGAACTCCGCCGGGATCCATCGCCAGCCGTCCCGCGTGAGGTCGTGCGAGTACTCGAAGCTGAGGACGCCCGAGTAGAAGCAAAGCTTGATCTGATTCGACGTCATCGACGGCGTTCCCGGAATGCCGACGTTCAAGGCCCCGACCTTCGAGCCTGACGCGACGCGCTCGGGCTTGTAGTACCAACACGCTCCTTCGACCCTTTGCGCGCGTCCGGCGAAGTGTCTGACCTGTTTGGGAGTCATCCCGTAGAACAGATACGTGGCTCTCCCAGCCGCCGACGCTGAACGCGTGGAGGCGCGAGGCTTCGACCGAGAGCCACCGGATGGATGGTGGGTCATCAGGACGACTGCAGACACGAGGCCGATGGCAACCGCGGCGATCCCTCCGTTTCGCAACCTGCGCCGAACGCGCGCCCCGATCGCGACTCGCCGCCGGACTTCCACGCTCTCTTAATCGTTTCGACACCATGAAAGTAACCGGGCCTGCCGGGGTTCGGGTATCAACACAGTGTGCGGCAGCCGCTACCCGAGCACGTTCACGACACGCGGCACCCGTGGGAGGACCGGCCCGGGGGTGGCCGCCACCCCTACCTCCACGCGCGACAAGCTCAACCTCGCTGGTGCCGGCGGCGTGAGTTTCGTCGGTCATCCGGGACGGCCGGGCCCGACTATGGGTCGGGCCGATCACGTCCAAGGCGAAGGCGTGGTGTTCACGTACCCGGACGGCAGGCACTCCACTGTTCGACACACGATGTCGCACTGCCCGACCGAACCGCATCGTCGGTGTAGACGCCGGCGGAAGCGTCGTAGCCTCGCTGCGCATCACGCCACGAAGCGCCCGGCGCCGCTGCTAACGCCGTCGGTGTAGTTCGCTCAGGTCGCGCTACCTCCTGGCGGGCATCGTCGCGACCAATCACTCGCCGCCGAGACGTGCCGCGTACTGGGTCTCGTAGTACCGGCGGTAGTCGCCGGACTTGATTGGCTCCCACCACTCGCGGTTCTCCCGATACCAGGCGACCATGTCCTCGAGGCCGCCCGCGTCGAACGAGTGCTCCGGGCTCCAGCCCAGGTCGCGGAGCTTCGACGAGTCGACCGCGTAACGGCGGTCGTGACCTGGGCGATCCTCGACATGGCGCACCAGATCCGGAGAGGCTCCGGTGAGATCGAGAATCCGGCGAACGACGTCGAGGTTCTCGCGCTCCTGGCCGCCGATGTTGTACGCGTTGCCGGCTTCGCCCTTGCGCAGCGCGAGCTCGATGCCCGCGCAGTGGTCGTCGACCTGCAGCCACTCGCGCCGCTGCTTGCCGTCGCCGTACACCGGCAGCGGCTGACCGTCGAACGCATTCGTGACGAACAGCGGCAGGAACTTCTCCGGATACTGGCGTGGGCCGTACGTGTTGGCACCGCGCGTGACGAGCGCATCGACGTCGTAGGTGCGGACGTAGGCGAACACCTGCAGCTCGCCGCCGGCCTTCGACGCCGAGTACGGGCTCGACGCGCGCAACGGCGCTTCCTCCGTGCACGCCGACGCGCCGAGCGGAATGTCGCCGTACACCTCGTCGGTCGACACCTGCACGAACCGCTTGCCGTGATGGCGGGCGTGGTCGAGGAGCACCTGCGTGCCGAGGACGTCCGTAAGGATGAACTCCGCCGGTCCAAGGATCGACCGGTCGACGTGCGTCTCGGCGGCGAAGTTGACGATCGCGTCGACGCCGTTCGCCGCGCGCGCGACGATCTCCGGGTCGGCGATGTCGCCCTGGTGGAACTCGTGCTCGACGCCCTCGAGGTTCGCCGGGTTGCCCGCGTAGGTGAGCTTGTCGAGAACGACGACCTCTTCGCCTTGCGCGGCGAGCCGCCGCGCGAAGTGCGAGCCGATGAACCCGGCCCCGCCGGTGACGAGGATCTTCATGCGCGCAGCCTAGCGAGGCACTCTCGGAGACCCTCGCGCCAGTGCGGCAGCTCCGGCGCGCCGCGCTCGCTCCGCAGGACGGAGTACGCCGGCCGCGGTGCGCGCGCGCCGAACTCGGCCGACGTGATCCGCCGGACGCGTGTGGCCACACCGGCCTCCTCGAAGATCGCCTCCGCGAACTCCGCCCACGTGCAGTCTCCGCCCGCGGCGAGGTGGTACGTGCCGTAAGGCAGCTCGAGCACCGCCTTCGTCGCCTCGGCGAGGTGGCCGACGTAGGTCGGAGATCCGCGCTGGTCGTCGACCACCGCCACCTCCTCACGCTCGGCGCCGAGCCGCAGCATCGTGCGGAGGAAGTTGTGCGACGTCGGGCCGAAGAGCCACGAGCTCCGCACGACCCACGCCGCCTCGCCCGCTGCCGCTTCGCCGTGCAGCTTCGTGCGGCCGTACGCGGACAACGGCGCGGGCGTGTCCGACTCGACGTACGGTGCGCGCTTGCCGCCGTCGAAGACGTAGTCGCTCGACCACACGACGAGCGGCGCGCCGAGCTCCGCCGCGTGCTGCACGCCCCCGACGTTCACGGCCGCCGCCGACTGCGGGTCGTCCTCGGCGCCGTCGACGTTCGTCCATGCGGCCGTGTGCAGCACGAGATCGGCGGACAGCCCCGGCGGCGGCGGGAACGTGACGTCCCACTCCGCGCGCGTCAGCCCGCGCGCCTCCGGGAACACATCGAGCAGCGCCCGGCCGAGCTGGCCGCCCGCGCCGGTGACGATCACGCCTGATCGCGCGCGGAGAGGATCGGCGCGTCCGTGCTCCACACGTGCGCGACGCGAGGGTCGTTCCACGGCACGCCGTGCTCGTCGGGATCGGTCGCGTCGTACTCCTCGGTGACGAAGTAGCAGAACAGGCAATCCGTCAGAGCCTCGTAGCCGTGCGCGTGCGTGCCTGGCACGTAGAGCGCAACCGGGTTGTCGTCGCCGATGTCCTCGGTGAAGACCTCTCCCGTTCCCCGGTCGAGGACGACGACCCGCACCATCCCGCGCAGGCAGAGGAAGAGGTCGTCCTGGCCGCGCTCGTGGTAGTGCAGTGCACGGATCACGCCCTGGCGCGACCAGGCGAGGTTCGCCTGGCGCACGGGCTTCGGCAACGCGCTTGCGCGCATCAGCTCCATGAAGAATCCGCGCTCGTCGTCGTGCCGCGTCAGGGGGATGCGCGTGACGCCCCTCACTTGTTGGCTCCGGTCTCTTCGATCACGCGGCCGACGTCCGCGAGATCGGCCCAGTGCTTGCCTCCGTCGTGCCACCAGCCCTCGACACGCTCGACCCGGAGCCGGCCCTGCTGCGCGTACGCGCGGTTGACGTCGGTGATCTCGAGCTCGCCACGGTTCGAGGGGGTGAGGCCCTCGATGATGTCGAACACATCCGGCGGGTAGCAGTACAGGCCGACGATCGCGTCGCTCGACGGCGGCGCGTCGTAGCGGGTGTCGACGGAGCCGGCCTTCTCGACGATGTCCGCGACCTTGCCGGAGTCGTCGTAGACGACGACGCCGAAGTTCTCGGGATCCGGCACGTCCTTTGCGAAGACGAGCGCACCGTCGCCCCACGCCGCGATCGCGGCCGCCTGCGCATGCTCGAAGATGTTGTCGCCGAGGCACACGACCAGCTTCTCGCCGGCGGCGAAGTCGCGTGCCATGCCGACGACCTGCGCGATCCCTCCCGCCTCGACCTGCACCTTGTACGACAGGTCGAGGTCGAACAGCAGGTCGTCGCCGCCGCGCGCGGAGACGCGGCCGTTGCCGAGCAGGTCGATGAACTGCCCCGCATGCTGCTGGCCCGTGACGAGCAGCACCTCGCGCACTCCGACTCGTTGCAGGAGCTGCAGCGGGTAATAGACCATCGGCCACTTACCGACCGGCAGCAGGTGCTTGTTCGTGACGCGGGTCAGCTCCGCGAGCCGCGTCGCGTTGCCACCCGCACAGACCAGGCCTTTCATCAGGCCGTTGATGCTATAGCCGCCTCGGCGTCGTGGCCGCGCGCTGCGGCGAGACCGAGGATTCCGGCGAACACGCCGACACAGGCGACGCACATCCACATCGTCGCGTCGCCGTAGGCGTGGCGCACCTGAAGCCCGAGGAACGGCGTCAAGGCCCAGCCCACCGACCAGGTGCCGCCGAAGGCGCCCATGTACGCGCCGCGGATGTCCGCCGGCGCCAGCGCGGCGACGACCGCCTGCGACGTCGGCACCCAGAGCATCTCGCCGGTGACGAAGATGACGATCACGACACCGATCACCGGCGCCGACCCGTTGACATTCAGCAGCAGGAACGGCACGCCCATCATCGGCATCGCGAGTCCGAGCTTCAGCGAGGCGGGGATGTGCGCGACGCGCCGCGTCAGGCGCAGCTGGAACACGGTCACGAACAGCGGGTTGAGGATCATCAGGCACCCCCACAGCGCGGGCGACAGATGGTGCGTCGTCGTCGCCGAGATCGGGAGCAGCACCTCGGTCGCGATGTAGGTCATCGTCGCGAAAACCGACGAGAGCATGAAGAGCAGGAACGGCGAGTCGCGGATGATCACGCCGAACGACCCGCGCTCTGGCGGTCCCTTCGGTGCGTACGCGCCGCCGCGCGGGATGTAGCGGAACGCGATCGCGAACCCGACGGCCGACAGGATCAACGTGCCGACCCAGAGGTGGTTCCAGTGGCCGCCGACGAGCAGCAGCCCGCCGATCGGCGGCCCGATCGTCACGCCGAGGTTGGCCGCGACGCGCACCGACGCATACGCCGCCTCATGGCGTTCGGGCGCCACGAGGTCGGCGACCATCGCCGTGTCGGCGGCGCCGCCGAGCGAGCCGAACGCCGGCATCAGCGCGAGCAGGCCGAGCCCGAGGTAGGTGTGGTCGCCGACGCCGATCAGGAGGAGCGGCACGATCGCCTGGAACCCCCAGCCGAACAGGATCAGCGGTCGCCGGCCGATGTGATCGGACAGGTGGCCGCCGCCATAGCCCATCACGCCGGCGAGCACGGCGCCGACGAGATAGGAGAAGGCGAGCGTCCCCTGCGGCGCGTGCAGCTCCTTGATCGCCCAGATCCCCATGAACGGGTAGGCCGACGAGCCGGCGATCGAGCCGACCAGGCTGACGGCGAGCACAGGCCGCAGGGCGCGGTCCACGTCGCCACCCCACACGAGGCGGAACACGCGAGCAAAGATCGTCATGACTGGGCGCTTCGAGGGTAGATGATTGACCGACATGCCTCGGCCACGTCGCTCCTGCCTCACCGTCCCCGGCGACGACGAGCGCAAGCTTGCCCGCGCCGCCACGATTCGCGCCGACGAGGTGATCCTCGATCTCGAGGACGCGGTTCCTCCTGCAAGGAAGGACGAGGCACGGGCAACCGTCGAGCGTGCGCTGCGCGACCTCACGTTCGCCGCGCCGACGGTCGCGATCCGGGTCAACCGCGGATCCGATGACGATCTCGCATTGGTCCGCGCCGTCCAACCCGACATCGTTGTTTTGCCGAAGGTCGAGTCGCCCGACGAGCTCGAGGGACTGCCCGTGCCGGCCGAGGCGCAGGTCGAGACCGCACGGGGGCTCGTCGAGTGCGAGCGGATCGCCGCGGCGCCCGGGCTCGAGGCGCTCGTGCTCGGCCCGGGCGACCTCGCCGCCTCACTGGGGGTTCCCGAGCTGACGATCGGCGAGGGGGCGCACGTCGAGCACGCGCTGCTCCGAGTCCTCGTTGCCGCACGCGCCTTCGGGGTCGCCGCGGTGGACGGGCCGTACGTCATGCTCGACGACCCGAGCGGGCTGCGCGACGCCGCGATGCGCTCGCGCATGCTCGGCTACGACGGCAAGTGGTGCATCCACCCGGCCCAGGTCGAGGTCTGCAACGAGGTCTACACACCGACGGCGGCGGAAGTGGAGCGCGCCCGGCGCATCCTCGGCGTCGAAGGGGTGGCGCGCGTCGACGGCGAGATGGTCGACGAAGCGAGCCGGCGAATGGCCGCATCGATCCTCGCGCGGCTCCCGGCTGTGTAACGATCGCACCATGGCGACGAAGGCGACGGATTTCGCCGGCACGATCGCGGCGGCGTACACGACGACCGGGCCGGCGATCGACCTCGGCCGCGGCGTCCACGACGGCGAGCTCGCGCAGAGTGCGGTCGTGCAGATCCCACTCGCGATGATGAACCGCCACGGGCTCGTCGCCGGCGCGACCGGCACGGGCAAGACGCGCACGCTGCAGGGCCTCGCCGAGCAACTCTCGGCGGCGGGCGTCTCGGTCTTCGTCGCCGACATGAAGGGCGACCTCTCGGGGTTGAGCACGCCCGGCGCGGCGGACGGCCCGGCGCCGAAGCGCGACGCCGAGCTCGGCATCACCTACACGCCGACGGGGTTCCCGGTCGAGTACCTCGCGCTCGGCGGGATCGGCGCGGGCGTGCCGGTGCGAGCGACCGTGTCCGACTTCGGCCCGCAGCTGATCGCGAAGGTGCTCGACGCGAACGAGACGCAGGAGCAGAGCCTCGGGCTCGTCTTCCGCTACGCGGACACGAAGCAGCTGCCGCTCCTCGACCTCTCCGACCTGCGCGCGCTGCTCACGTTCCTCTCGTCCGACCAGGGCAAGGCCGAGCTCGAAGGGCTCGGCGGCGTGTCGTCCGCGACGGTCGGCGTGCTGCTCCGCTCGCTCGTCGTGCTCGAGGACGGCGGCGGCACCGAGCTCTTCGGCGAGCCGCAGTTCGACATCGCCGACCTGCTCCGCACCGCGCCGGACGGGCGCGGGATCATCTCGTGCCTCGAGCTCCCGGGAGTGCAGGACAAGCCGAAGCTGTTCTCGACCGCGCTCATGTGGCTGCTCGCCGAGCTCTTCGAGCACCTGCCCGAGGTCGGCGACCTCGACAAGCCGAAGCTCGTCTTCTTCTTCGACGAGGCGCATCTGCTGTTCGACGGCGCGTCGAAGGCGTTTCTCGAGTCGATCGAGCAGACAGTGCGCCTGATCCGCTCGAAGGGCGTCGGCGTCTTCTTCGTCACGCAGACGCCGAAGGATGTGCCGGGTGACGTGCTCGCCCAGCTCGGCAACCGCGTGCAGCACGCGCTGCGCGCGTTCACACCGGACGACGCGAAGGCGCTGAAGGCGACCGTGTCGACGTTCCCGAAGTCCGAGTTCTACGATCTTGGCAGCCTGCTCACCCAGCTCGGGATCGGGGAGGCGGCGGTCACGATCCTCTCCGAGACCGGCGTGCCGACGCCCGTCGTCCACACGAAGCTCCGCGCGCCAAGTGCCCGCATGGCACCGGCGGACGACGTCGATGCCGCCGCGAAGGCGTCGCCGCTCTACGCCAAGTACGGCACGCGCGTCGACAGCCAGAGCGCCCGGGAGATGCTCGCGGCGCGGCTCAGCCCCACACCGACACCCGCCGCGCCGGCGGAGGAGCACAAGCAGGCCGCCGGGGCGATGACCGAGGGCGCCGGCGCGCTCGGCGACTTCCTCAGCTCGAAGCAGGGCAAGCAGCTGCAGAAGGAAGTCATCCGCGGGGTCTTCGGGTTGCTCAAGAAGAAGATCTAGGTTCGCGCATCAAGCCGGTCGAGCGGGGTACCGTGCCCTGCATGACGCGGCGCGACGTCGACAAGCTGCAGGAGGAGATCGAGGAGCTGTTCGCGGACCTCTGGCAGGTGCCGCGGTTCTCCGGGATGCGTCACGGCTTCCGCCCGAACGTCGACTGCTTCCACACCGACGACCCGCACGCGCTGACCGTGGTGGTCGAGCTCCCGGGCGTCGACCCGCAGTCGGTGCGCGTGGTCGCGGGGGAGCGCCTGCTCGTCGTAGCCGGCGAGCGGAGTCGTCCGCGCGTTCCCGGCCGCGTCTACCAGCAGATGGAGATCGAGTACGGGCCGTTCCAGCGCCAGGTGCATCTCGCCGAGGACGTCGACCCCGAACGGGCGGTCGCGCGATTCGAGCACGGTGTGCTGACCATCCAGCTGCCCGTCGTCGACAAGGCGCCGCCGCAGGGCCGCTACCGGATCACGGTGGAGCGCCTTGAGCCGTAGGCTTGAGAAAGGCTCACAAGGAGCGGAGGTGCCGGCTTTGCCGGCGCCGGGAGCGGGCCTTGACTGATTTGGCGTTCGAGCAGCCGAACGAGCTGAAGCTCGAGTACCCGACGGCGCTGCCGGTCCTGCCGCTGAAGGAGATGGTCGTCTTCCCGCAGTCGATGACGCCGCTCGCGATCGGCCAGGAGCGGTCGGTACGGCTGATCGACGACGACGTCGTCGCCGGCGAGCGCCTGCTCGTACTGGCCGCCTCGCGCGACAGCTCACTCGACGAGCCGGGGTGGGACGACGTCTACGAAGTCGGCACCGTCGCGCTCGTCCACAAGATGATCAAGGTCCCCGACGGGACGCTCCGCATCCTCGTGCAGGGACTCGACCGCGTGCACCTCGACGCGCGGCTCGACACCGACCCGTATCTGCTCGGCGAGTTCAGCGAGCTGCCGGACGTGCTCGAGGAGACGCCGGAGCTCGAAGCGCTCACGCGCAACGTGCAGGGGATGTTCGCGCGCATCATCGGGCTCGCTCCGTACCTCCCCGAGGAGCTGCAGCTCGCCGCGGCGAATGTCGACGATCCGAGCGCGCTCTGTCACCTCGTCGCCTCGACGCTCCGCACGATCAAGACGGAGGAGCGGCAGCAGATCTTGGAAGAGGTAAACGTCGAGCAGCG
>DATINO010000050.1:0-24158 GCA_035474195.1 Gaiellaceae bacterium | reverse complement strand
CCAGGCGCGGCGCTACCTCGAGGCGTGCCGTGCCGCCGGTCTTGCGCTGCGCCTCCACGGCGACCAGTTCACTGAGTCAGGGGCGATCCCGCTCGCGATCGAGCTCGGCGCGCGCTCCGTCGACCACCTCGAGGCGACAGGTCCGATCGGCGTCCAGGAGCTCGGCTACAGCGACGTCGTCGCGGTGCTGCTGCCGGCGAGTGCGCTGTTCCTCGACCGGCCGATGCCGCCGGGCCGTGCGCTCGCGGACGCCGGCGCGGCGATCGCTCTCGCGACGGACTTCAACCCCGGCAGCTCGTTCACGACGAGCCTGCCGCTGATTGCGTCGCTCGCCTGCACCCAACTCCATCTCGCGCCGGAGGAGGCGCTGGTCTCGATGACGGTCAACGCAGCGCACGTTCTCGGCGTGCCCGACCGGGGTCGCCTCGCGCCGGGGCTGCGCGCCGACGTCACGTTGCTCGACGCTCCCGACTGGCGCTACCTCGCCTACCACCTCGCGGGCGACCTCGTGGCGGCGGTCGTTCGCGCCGGAGCGACCGTCTTCCAGCGCTAATCTGGTTACGAGATGCCGACCCGGAAGCAGCGCCGCCGCAGGTCGAAGGACTTCCGCCACGACGTTCGCGTCTTCGAGGTGGACGAGGAGGGGAACGAAGTCCCGATCTCCGAGCTGCGCGCACAGGAGGACCGATCCGCGAAGCCGAAGGCGAAGGCCGCCCAGAAGAGCGGCTCTCGCTCCGGGCGCGTCGCGCGGATCGCCGATCCGCCGTCGTGGGACCGCGCGTTCAAGCGCGGCGGGATGATGGGCGTCCTGATGATCGTCGTCCTCTACTTCCTCCAGGGGCCGATCGGCAGTGCCTTCGGAGTCGTCTACGGCGCGATGTTCGTGCCGCTCACGTACTGGCTCGATCGCACGAAGTACCGCATGGACGTGAAGCGCGCCGGCCAGCCCGCCGGCGCGAAGAAGCGTTAGCCCTCGCCGCTCGAGTAGTGCCCGGCGCCGGGCCACGGCGCGAGGAGCAGCAGCACGCGCGCGCCGTTCTCGCTGCGCACCGTGTGCCGCTCACCCGGGTCGAACCGCATGAACGTCCCGGGGCCGCCGCTGACCGTGCCGCCGCCGCATTCGACGTCGACCTCGCCCTCGATCACCGTCAGCCAGGCGTTTTCCTTCACCTGGTGCTCGCCGAGCTCCTGGCCCGGTTGGAGGACGATCAGCACCGCGCGGGCGCCGTCGTCCGAGTGCAGGACGATCGGGTCGCGGGTGCCGTTCGGAGCGACAGGCGAGTGAAGGTCCCAGCGCTGCACGGCCGAAGCGTATACGCCTACACTCAACCGCTCTTCATGCCTCTGGTCGTCGACAGCTTCGTGATGGGACCGTTTCAGTCGAACTGCTACGTCGTTCGCGCCGAACGCGGCGCTCCGGAGGCGGCGGTGATCGACCCGGGTGACGATCCGACACCGCTCCGGCTCGAGCTCGCAGGCCTCGGCACGCGCACGGCGGCGATCCTCGTCACGCACAGCGACGTCGACCACATCGGCGGGGTCGCCGCGCTCGCCGAGGGAACCGGCGCCGAGGTCTGGGCGCCGAGTGGAGAAGTGGACGCATTGAAAGACGGCCAGACGCGCGGCGGCATGCGCGTCCCGCCCTACGATCCCGAGCACGTGGTCGGCGGCGGTGACGAGGTCTCGGTCGTCGGCATCACGTTCGGCGTCGTCGACGTGCCCGGCCACAGCGCCGGCCACATCGCGTTCTATGCGGACGGGCACCTGTTCTCGGGCGACCTGCTCTTCGCCGGATCGGTCGGACGCGTCGACCTCGCCGGCGGCGACTGGGACACGCTGCTCGCATCGGTGCGTGCGCTGCTCGACCGCTATCCCGGCGACACGATCGTGCATCCCGGCCACGGCCCCGCGACGACCCTCGAGCACGAGTTGCGGACGAACCCCTTCCTGCGTGACCTCCGCGAGGAAGACAGGTGATGGCAGAGTCGTTCCAGGCGCCGCGCGGGACGCATGACGTCCTCCCGGCCGACGTGAACTGGTGGGGCCTCCTCGCCCGGATGGAGGAGACGTTGCGCCGCTACGGCTGGCGCCGCATCCAGACGCCGGGCTTCGAAGACACAGGGCTCTTCGCGCGCACGTCGGGTGATGCGTCCGACGTCGTGCACAAGGAGATGTACACGTTCGAGGACCGGGGCGACCGCTCGCTCACCTTGCGCCCCGAGGGAACGGCGCCGATCGCGCGCGCGTACGTCGAGCACGGTCTGTATCGCGACCCGCAACCGGTGAAGGCGTACACGATCGCGCCGATGTACCGCTACGGGCGTCCGGGTCGTGGGCGCTACCGCGAGCACTATCAGGTGTCAGTCGAGGCGATCGGCAGCGCCGACCCCGCGATCGACGCCGAAGTGATCGAGGTGTACACCGAGATCCTTCGTCAGCTCGGGGTGACGCAGTGGGAGCTGCACCTCAACTCGATCGGCGACGCCGCGTGCCGGCCCGCCTACGTCGGGCGGCTGAACGAGTGGCTCGACGAGAACAGTGACCTGCTCGGCGGGGAAGCAGCGCACAAGCGCGCGACGAGCCCCTTGCAGGTGTTCGACGTGAAGGACCCCGCGTTGCGCGAGGCGCTCGCCGACGCCCCGAAGATCGGCGACTCGCTCTGCGAGGACTGCCGCGTGCACTTCGACGCCGTGCGCGCCCGGCTCGACCGGCTCAGAGTGCCGTACGTGCTCGATCCGTCTCTCGTGCGCGGGCTCGACTACTACACGCGCACCACGTTCGAGTTCATGGGGCCGGAGGAGAACGCGAACTCGGTGATCTGCGGCGGCGGGCGCTACGACGGCCTCGTGGAGCAGATCGGCGGGCCGGCGACGCCGGGCATCGGGTTCGGCGCGGGCATCGAGCGGCTATTGCTCGCGCTGGAGACCGAGAACGTCGTGATCGAGCCTCTGCCACTCGACGTGTTCGTCGTGGCCGACGGTGCCGAGCCCGGCGCCGCGCATGCCCTCCTGCAGGAGCTCCGCCGCGCCGGCTTCGCGGCCGACATGGACTTCGCCGGTCGCTCGGTGAAGGGACAGCTCACGCAGGGCGCGCGGACCGGCGCCGCGACGATCGTCGTTCTCCGCGCAGGCGACGCGGCGATCCGCCGTGCGGGCGCGTCCGACGAAACGGTCGCTTTCGACAAGGTGGTCGCTACGCTCACGCAATGAGCTGGCGCGATATCCAGTGCGGGGAACTGCGTGCTGAGCACGTCGGGCAACGCCTCACGGTCGCCGGGTGGGTGGACACGCGGCGCGACCACGGCGGGCTCGTCTTCGTCGACCTTCGCGACCACACCGGCAAGATCCAGCTCGTTCTGAAGGAGTCGGACCGAGTTCACGAGCTCCGGAACGAGTTCGTCGTCCAGGCAGTCGGCGCCGTCGCCGCGCGCGCGCCGGACGCCGTCAACCCGAACCTCGCGACCGGCGAGGTTGAGATCCAGGTGGAGAGCCTGCAAATCCTGTCGCGCTCGACGCCGCTGCCGTTCCAGGTCGGCGACGACAGCGTCGAGGAGACGATGCGGCTCCGCTATCGCTGGCTCGACATGCGAGGTGAGCGCATGCAGCGCAACCTGCGCATGTCACACGCCGCCGTGTCCGGCATCAGGCGCACGATGGACGACCTCGGCTTCGTCGACATCTGGACGCCGGCGATGACCCGCGGTACTCCGGAGGGCGCGCGTGACTTCCTCGTCCCGGTTCGCCTCCAGCCCGGGAAGTTCTTCGCCCTCGCGCAGTCACCGCAGCTCTTCAAGCAGCTATGCATGATCGGTGGCCTCGATCGCTATTACCAGATCGCCACGTGCTGGCGCGACGAGGACCTTCGCGCCGACCGTCAGTTCGAGTTCCGCCAGCTCGACCTCGAGATGGCGTTCGTCGAGCGCGAGGACGTGCTCGACGTGATGGAGGCCGCGGTCGTCGGTGCGTTCGAAGCGGTCGGCAAGACTGCGCCGACGCGGCCGTTCCCGCACATCTCGTACGACGAGGCGATGGCGAAGTACGGCAGCGACAAGCCCGACATGCGCTTCGCCATGGAGATTCAGGATGTGACGAAGGCGACGCGTGGATCCGAGTTCGGCGTCTTCGCGAACGCCCCGTGCGTGCGCTACCTCGTGGTGCCGAAGACGTTCTCGCGCGCCGAGCACGAGCGGCTCGTCGCGCTGACGAAGGAGTGGGGGGCGAAGGGACTCGCGCTGCTCTCACAGGTCGCGAAGTACCTCTCCGACACAGAGCTCGAGGCATTCGGCGTGCCGGAGGGATCGTCGGCACTGTGCGTGGCCGACACCGAAGAGATTTCAGCGCACGTGCTCGGCCTGCTGCGCCTGCACCTCGCACGCGAGCTCGATCTCGTTCCCGACACCAACGTGTTCCACTGGGTTGTCGACTTCCCGCTCTTCAAGCACGACGAGGAGACCGGTGCCTGGACGTTCATGCACCACCCGTTCACAGCGCCGGCCACGGGCAGCGAGCCGTGGGAGCCAAGGGCGCCGCAAGACGTGCGCGGCCAGCACTATGACCTCGTGTGGAACGGGTGGGAGCTCGGGTCGGGCTCGATCCGGATTCACGACGTCGAGGTGCAGGAGCGCGTCTTCACGACGATGGGGATGACCGACGAGGAGGCGAAGTCGAAGTTCGGCTTCCTGCTCGACGCGCTCGCGATGGGCGCGCCGCCGCACGGTGGGTTCGCGATGGGGATCGAGCGGTTCGTCGCGCAGCTCGCCGGCGAGCCTGACATCCGGCAGATCGTCGCGTTCCCGAAGGTGTCGAGCGGTTCCGACCCGCTTACGGGAGCGCCGACGTCGATGCCGGACGACGTGCTTGCCGAGAGCGGTATTCGCGCGCTGCCGCAGGAAGACCCCTCGAAGGCCTGAACTCGGCCCCATGCCCGAGCGCCGCGGATCCCGGTTCGTCGTCGAGGCCCTGTTCCTGGCCGCGCTGACCGTTGCGCTCGCGCTCGCCCACCTGGAGGTGCTCGAGATCGTCGGCGCGATGGCGCTCGGCTGGATCGTCGTTGCCGCGATCGAGTGGACTGCGTGGCGCGGCGAGCCGCACTACGGCGCGGGGATGCCGCCGCGCTACTACCTCCCACGCGTCGAATTGCCTCCGCCACAGCCGCTCGAGGAGGTCGAGCAGGGCTACCCCGACGCGGGACGCGACGACGCGCCCACGTGGATCGCATCCGCGTCCCTGCGCGCCGAGGTGCTCGGCGAGTGGCCGCTTTTCGGCCCGGCAAGTCAGCAGCCCGAAGAAGAGGAGGAGCCGCAGTTCGTCGAGGCCTCGGTCCCGGGCGCCGATCCATGGACCGTCGCCGCACTTCCTTCGCCGCCGCTCGAGGAGTCGGTGCATGCGGTTTCGGTGGCGATGCGGTCCGACGCGCGGCGGGCGCACTACAGCCTCGATCCGCTAGGCGACCCACCGCGCCGGCGCCGGCTGGGGCGCGGCTCGGCCGGAGGGGCTGAAATCATCGAGGTGCTGGCGCTCCCTCGGGAGCGGGCGCTTCCGTCGAGCTTCTCCGTCGCGAGTAACCCGCGGGATTAGAGGACGAGCCCCATCCCCACCATGTGCAAAGGTTCGCGCCGTCGATGCCTTCCACGTCCGGCCGTCTCCCTGTCTCCGTTCTCGCGACCCGGGAAATCGCTCTCGGCGGTCTAGCGATCCTGGCCGGCGCGATTGCGCTTGCGGTGGCGGCCCAGACGCGCCATCACACGACGACCGGACCGACGCCGGTCGGGAACTACGTCGCGCTCGCGGGTTCGAGTGGGCCGAGGGCGTTCGGCCGCAAGACCGCGTGCGGCGGCGTGATCACGAGTGCGACCGAAGGCGTGGCGCACCCGACGCTGCCGTGTGGCGTTCGCATCTTCATCACCTTCGACGGCCACACGGTGCTCGTGCCCGTCGTCGACCGCGGCCCGTACACACAGGGACGCGAGTTCGACCTCACCGACGCGCTCGCGCGGCGGGTCGGATTGCAGGGCGTTCAGGAGATCCACTGGTCGTATGCCGAGGCGGGTTGATCGGCTACGGTGCGAGCGGTGCTCGAGGTCGTTCGCGCGCCGCGCATCCATGTAGAACCAACACCATGTGAAAGGGAGCCTGGGTCGGAGTAGGGCGTTCGCGTCCGATCTTCCGCACGGCACCCACCTGGCTCGTCCAGGTTCACAAGGGGCGCGGCAGGTCGGCGGCCTCGGAGCACCTCTACTCTGGTCGTATGGAGCTCTTGGGAGACTCGGCACGCGGGCCCGACTGGGCGGCGGTCAGGCTACGCGTCGACGGCGACCGCATCGTCGACGCCGACGCCGACGGCCTCGCGCAGGACCTGCGGGGGCTGACGCTGCTCGAAGCAGCTGCGGTCGGTGGGGAGACCCTGGCCGTCGATGCGCTCGCCAACGCCCTCGCGCCCTCGGTGAGCGCAGCCGCCGATCGGGAACGCGTCGCGGTCGCGATGAGCGGCGGCGTCGACAGCGCCGTCACGCTGCTTCGCTCCGGCCCGCGCGCGGTCGGCGTGACGCTGCGCCTATGGCTCGATCCCGACGGCCCGGACTCCGAGCGCGCCTGCTGCTCGCCGTCCGCGGTGATCGCCGCCCGCACGCTGTGCCACTCGCGCGGGCTGCCGCATGTGACGCTCGACCTACGCGAGGAGTTCCGCCGGGCCGTCGTCGGGCCGTTCGTGCGGGGGTACGCGCGCGGCGAGACGCCGAACCCGTGCGTCCGCTGCAACGGCGGCTTCCGCTTCGCGGAGCTCCTTGCGTTCGCGCGGCGCATCGGCGCGGCGCGGCTCGCGACAGGCCACTACGCGCGCATCGTCGAGCGCGACGGCCGGACGCTGCTCGCGCGCGCGACCGACCCGGAAAAGGATCAGAGCTACATGCTCGCGCGGCTCGACCCGCGCCGCCTCGCCCGTGTCTCGTTCCCGCTCGGGACGCAGGCCAAGACGGAGACGCGCGCCGAGGCCGCCGCGGCCGGCCTCGCGGCCGCCGGACGCGCGGAGAGCCAGGAGGCGTGCTTCCTCGCCGGCGGCGACTACCGGTCATTCCTCGAACGGCACGGTCTCGCAGCTGCTCCCGGCGTGGTCGTCGACGAGGCCGGCGTCGAGCTCGGCGCCCACGACGGCTACTGGCGGTTCACTCCCGGGCAGCGCCGTGGCCTCGGCGTCTCGGCCCCCGAGCCGCTCTATGCCCTCGAGACGAACGCGCGCACGAACACGGTCGTAGTCGGGCCGCGGGAGGCGCTCGCGCGACGGACCGTGAACGTGCGCGGGCGGCTCTTCGCACCGGCCGGAAACATCGAGGCGAAGCTGCGTTATCGCTCGCCGGCCCTCCCCGGCAGCATCGAGGAGACCCCCGGCGGTTTCCGGATTCACCTGGAAGAGCCCGCCTACGGCGTCGCGCGAGGCCAGGCGGCGGTGCTCTACGACGGCGACGTGGTGGTCGGTTCCGGGTTGGTCACGTCTGCTGGCGCCGACTAGTCTTCCGCCATGGTGGTTGCTTTCTCGTTCGGAGATCTCGCGGATCTCGCGCTGGCAGTGTTCCTCGTCGCGGTCGGTCTCGGCCTCGGGTGGGCGTTTCTGCGGCTGGGCGTAACGTTCGACCGGCTTTCTTCGTTGATTCGGGGGACAGAACGTGAGGTTCTGCCCGTTATCAACAAGGTTGGGGGATCGGTCGACCGGGTGAACGCGCAGCTCGACAAGCTCGATACCGCGACGGACAGCGCCGTCGACGCCGTCGGGGCGGTCGACGAGGCCGTGCGCTCGGTCAGCTTCGCCGTGAAGCGGCCGGTGCAGAAGCTCGCCGGCTTCTCGGCCGGCGTGTCGCACGGCTGGGCCTCCCTGCGTGCACGGCGCGGGTTCTCGGCCTCGATGGCCGACGCGAAAGAGGCGTCGGCGCGGCGCGAGCGCGATCTCGAAGAGGAACTGAAAGCAACCACAGCAACTCGTGACTGACGAGATCACGCTCACGCTGCCGCGCGAGCCCGAGTACCACCGCGTGGCGCACCTCGTGCTCGGCGGCCTCGCGGTCCGCCTCAACCTGACGATCGAGAACCTCGAAGACCTCGAGCTGGCGCTCGACGCCATCCTCAACCGAACCGATCCGAAGGCGGGCGACATCACCGTGAAGATGACGCCACGCGACGGCGAGCTGGAGACGATCGTCGGACCCCTCACAACGAGCGTCCTCGACGAGATCGAGCACGAGGGTGACAACGGGGAGCTCGGCCTGCGCCGAGTGCTCGAATCGACGGTCGACGACATCCACGTCGACGGAGCGTTCGTCCGGCTGACGAAGCAGGTCACGAGCCGTGGCTGAGAACGACAAGATCCTTTTGCGCCGGTATCACGAGCACGGCGACCTCCAGGCGCGCGAGCAGCTGATCGAGCAATACATGTCACTCGTGCGCTCGCTCGCGCGCCGGTACAGCTATCGCGGCGAACAGCTCGACGACCTCGTGCAGATCGGGTCGATCGGCCTGATCAAGGCGATCGACCGGTTCGACATCAACCGCGGCGTCGAGCTGACCACCTATGCGACGCCGAACATCATCGGCGAGATCAAGCGACACTTCCGCGACCGCGGCTGGGCCGTGCGGGTGCCGCGCGGCCTCCAGGAGCTGAACGTGAAGCTCTCGAAGCTGATCGAGCAGCTGACCGTGCAGCTCAGCCGCTCGCCGACGATCCTGGAGCTCGCGAAGGCGGCGGGCGTCGACGAGGAAGACGTCCTCGAGGCGCTCGAGTCGGGTCGCGCGTACTCGTCGCTCTCGTTGTCGACCGGTGGCGGCACCGAAGACGGCGAGGAGCTCGACCCGCTCGAGTCCCTCGGCGAGATCGAGCATCAGTACGAGGTCTCCGAGGACCGCGCCGTGCTCGCGCCCGGGTTCAAGGTGCTCGACCCGCGCGAACGCCAGATCCTACACCTGCGGTTCTTCGAGGGGCTCACGCAGTCGCAGATCGCGCAGCACGTCGGTATCTCGCAGATGCACGTCTCGCGCCTCATCCGCCGCGCCCTCGAGAAGATCCGCGCCGAGATCGCGGCGGACGAGCTCGACCCCGATCGCGCCGCGTAACCTGTCGCCGTGGCGATGACGACCGCGGAACTGCGTGAGGCGTTCCAGCGCTTCTACGAGGAGCGCGGGCACCTTCGTGTGCCCGGCCACTCGCTGATCCCGCCGCCCGAGGATCTCTCGACGCTCTTCATCAGCGCCGGGATGCAGCAGTTCAAGCCGTACTTCCTGCGCACGAAGGAACCGCCGTCGCCGCGCGTCGTCAGTATCCAGCAGTGTCTCCGCGCGGGCGGCAAGGACACCGACCTCGAGGAAGTCGGCCGCACCGAGAGGCATTGCTCCTTCTTCGAGATGATGGGCAACTTCTCGTTCGGCGACTACTACAAGGACGAGGCGGTCGATTTCGCCTGGGAGTGGGTCACGGAGGTGCTCGGCCTCGAGCCGGAGCGGCTCTGGGCGACCGTGCACGAGGGCGACCCGGCGCTCAGCCTCGGTGAGGACGAGGTGGCGATCGCCGCGTGGCTGCGCAAGGGCATCCCGCCGGAACGGATCGTCAGGCTCGGCAAGGACAATTTCTGGCAGTCGGGCGAGACGGGCCCCTGCGGCCAGTGCTCGGAGATCTTCTACGACCGCGGCGACAAGTATGCGTGCGACGACCCGCAGAACTGCGGTCCCGGCCATTGCGACCGGATCATGGAGATCTACAACCTCGTCTTCATGGCGTACGACCTGCAGCCCGGCAACGTGCTCGTCGACCTGCCGACCCCGAACGTCGACACGGGCAACGGTCTTGAGCGCCTGGCGTGCGTCCTGCAGGACGTCAGCTCGGTGTTCGACACGGACGGCTTCCGTCAGATCATGGCCTGGATCGAGGCGGAATCCGGTGTCGCGTACCGCGACAGCGACATCTCACTGCGCGCGCATCGCGTGCTCGCGGACCACGGGCGAGCTGCGAGCTTCCTGATCGCCGAGGGGATCGAGCCGTCGAACGAGGGGCGCGGGTACATCTGCAGGCGCCTGCTGCGCCGCGCGATCCACCAGGCGAACCGCATCGGCCTGCACGACTCGCACCGGCTGTCGCGTGTCGTCGTCGGCCAGATGGGCGACGCGTACCCGCAGTTGGCTGAGCACGCCGGCGAGATCGAGCGCGTCTGGCGCGGGGAGGAGGAGCGGTTCTCCGAGACGCTCGCGCGCGGGCAGCGCGTGTTCGACGATCTCGCGAAGCGGCCGGCGATCGACGCGGAGGACGCCTTCACCCTCGCGGCCACGTACGGGTTCCCGATCGAGCTGACGCAGGAGCTCGCCGAAGAGCGCGGCCAGCCCGTCGACATCGACGGGTTCCGCGCGCTGATGGAGGAGCACCGTGTCGTCTCGCGCGCGGGCGGCGACAAGAGCGAGCTGCAGCGCGCGGCCGAGTTTGCAGGCGGCGCCGGATTCGAGTCGGAGTTCGTCGGCTACTCGAAGCTCGACGTGCTGACCCAGGCGGGAGCCGTCGAGGATCTGGGGGACGGGACGTTCCTTTGCAAGCTCCGTGAGTCGCCGTTCTACGCGGAGAGCGGGGGCCAGGTCACCGACAGCGGCGAGCTCGTGCACGAGGAGAGCGGCGCGGTCGCCGTGCTGCGGGCGGCGTACAAGATCGGCGACGACCAGGCGCTCGTGTTCGAAGGGGCCGGCTTCGCGACCGGCGACCGCGTACGCGCGGTCGTGACGTGGTCGCAGCGGTTCCCGACGATGACCAACCACACCGCGACGCACCTTCTGCACCAGGCGCTGCGCGACGTGCTGGGCGACCACGTGAAGCAGGCTGGCTCCGCCGTGAGGCCCGACAAGCTGCGGTTCGACTTCACGCACCCGGCCGGACTCTCGGTGGAGGAGCGGGAGCGCGTCGAGCGGATCGTGAACGAGAAGATCTTCGAGGCGATCCCGGTCCGGACGTATGTCACGCCGATCGAAGAGGCGCGCAAGCTCGGCGCGATGATGCTGTTCGGCGAGAAGTACGGAGACGAGGTTCGCGTCGTCGAGATCGGCGAGTACTCGCGCGAGCTCTGCGGCGGCACTCACGTCCGGTCGACGGCGGAGATCGGGCCGTTCGTGATCGTCAGCGAGCGAGCAGTCGGGTCGGGCGCGCGCAGGATCGAAGCGGTGACCGCCGGCGAGGCGTGGAGCGTCCTCGAGGGACGAAGCAGGGAGCTGAGCGCGATCCAGATCGAAGTGGAGCAGCTGCGCCGCGACGCGAAGAAGCCGAAGGCCGAGGCCGCGGGACCGGAGATCGTGTGGCAGGACCGGCAGGACGCTGTGTTCGTCGCCGAGGTGAAGGGCGCGCGCGGCAGCGCGTTGCGCGACTTCTCCGACCAGGTGCGGCAGCGCGAGGACGCGTCCGCCGTCGTGCTCGCGTCCGTCGACGACGGCAAGGTCGCGCTCGTCGTGAACCTCGACAACGCGCTCGCCGGGATCGACGCCGTGCAGATCGTGCGCGAGCTCGGCCCGATCATCGGCGGCGGCGGTGGCGGGCGCCCGACGCTCGCGGAAGCAGGAGGCAAGAACGTCGACGCCGTACGCGCCGCGCTCGAAGCGGGCCGCGACAAGCTCGCCGCCGCTCTCAGTTGAAAGTCCTGGCGCTCGACTACGGCTCTGCGCGCACCGGCGTCGCGGTCTCCGACCCGACCGGTACCGTTGCGCGCCCAGTGACGACGGTCGAACGAGTTGCCACGGATGCCGGGTTTGCCAAGCTGCTCGCCGTGATCGGGACGGAGGACCCTGAGCTGGTGGTCGTCGGGATGCCGCTGACACTGAGCGGCGCGCACGGCGAGCAGGCGCGCGAGACCGACGAGTTCGTCGAACGCCTGCGCGGCGCGATCAGCGCTCCCGTCGAGACGTTCGACGAGCGGTTCACCTCCGTCCTCGCCGGCGACGACGACGCCCGTGCGGCGGCGGTTCTCCTCTCGGGCTACCTGGAGCGATGGCAGAGCGGCCGCGCGTGACGCCGGCACAGATCCGGCGTCGTCGTCTCACGGCGCTGTCCCTCGTGGTGCTCGCGGTCGGTGCAGCGGCGGTCGCCGTCGCGGTGGCGCTGCCGCACACCCACAAGGCGGCGCCTCCGACCACGACCGCCCCGCCGCCGGTGAGGAGGCTCCCCTTCCGCGTCGTGTTCCCTGAGGGCTTCACGCGCAGCACGATGGCCGCCCGTGTTCAAGCGGTTGCGAAGATCGCACAGCGGAAGCGTCACGGGAAGCCGGTCGTCCTCGCCCGCGCCTCGTATCTGGCTGCGACCAAGTCGCTCGTCGTTCCCTGCTTCGCGCCGCACAAGCAGCCAAAAGTCGAGGGATTCCTCTTCCCGGCGACGTACCCGTTCGACGCGAAGATGACGTCGAAGCAGCTTGTCGCGCAACAAGTGAAGGCGTTCTGCACGAACTGGAAGTCGGTGAACCTGTCGTATGCGCGCTCGAAGAACCTCACGCCATACGACGTCCTGACGATCGCGTCGCTGATTCAGGGCGAAGCGGTTGTGGAGGGCGAGCGAGCGACGATCGCGGCTGTCATCTACAACCGGCTCCACCTGCGGATGCCGCTCGGGATCGACGCGGCGCTTCGCTATGCGCTCGACATCCCGGGCACCGAGTCGATCCACGAGTCGCAGCTTCAGAACTCGACGCCGTACAACCTGCGCCTCCACACCGGGCTGCCGCCGACCCCGATCAACAATCCCGGCCTTGCGTCGATCCGCGCGGCGGCGCATCCGGCGAAGGTCGATTACCTCTACTTCGTGGCGAAGCCGGACAAGCGCCACCACTTCTTCACCGCGAGCGCGACCGCGTTCCAGCAGTACCTCTGCGCGCACGGTTACGGGTGTTAGTAGCGCTCCTCGGACACCCGGTTGCGCAGTCGCTCTCTCCGCGGATGCAGAACGCGGCGTTCGACGCATGCGGGCTCGACTGGCATTACGAGGCGCTCGACGTCGACGACGTGCTGGAGGCCGTGGCTGCGCTTCAGGTCCGCAACTATGTCGGCGCGAACGTGACGATCCCGTACAAGGAGCAGGTCGTGGCGGCGTGCGACGAGGCCGAGGGCGACGCGGTGAACACGCTCGTGTTCCGCGACGGCCGCGTCTTCGGCTTCAACACGGACAAGGAGATCCTCGCCGGAATCGATGCCACGCGTGCGTGCGTGATCGGCAGCGGCGGGGCAGCGAAGGCGCTCGCACCGAGCCTCCCCGCCGACGTGCGCGTGTTCACGCGGCGGGGCGACTGGCCGCCGGACGCGGCCGGCTGCGACCTGATCGTGAACGCGACTCCCGTTCGCGACGAGCTGCTCGTCCGGCCTACTGCCGGGCAGACCGTCGTCGACCTCGCCTATGGGCCGGACGAGACCGCGCTCGTCGCGGCCGCCCGCGCCGCCGGGTGCGCGGTCGTCGACGGCCGCGAGGCACTCGTCCGGCAGGGCGCTGCCAGCTTCAGGCTCTGGACGGGCCTCGAGCCGCCGGTCGAGGCGATGCGGGCTGCCGTCAGGATCTAGCCCAGAGCGCCGCGCCGGCCGCGAGCGCAGCTGCGAGTGCGGCGACGACGAGTGCCGTCTCGACCCACGTGCGCCGATGGTGGCCGACGGCAGCGATCGGGGCGGCACGGGGCGGGCTCCCCGTCCGGTAGGCGTACGTCGTGCGGCTCGAGCCGGCCGGATCGGGATTCCCGAGAAACTCGTCGTACTGATTTGCGCGCGCGAGCGTCAGCGTCGCCCGGATCGCCTCTCGCAACAGCGCGCGTCCGCTGGTCGCCGTTACCTCGTCGACATGCTCGACCGGCTCCACACGGAGGTCGACGCGGCCATGAGCGTGGACCCGCGTGCGACCGATCAGCATCACGTCGATGCGTTCCGGGCCGATCGTGCCGGTGACATGGAGCGGCGCCGTCACGGTGATGCGCTCGTTCGTCGGCGTCGACGCCAGAGGGATGCTTGTCTGCAGCGGCGTTCGGCCGTGGGCGACCTCCGCGCGGAGCCGCGCCAGATATGCGACGAGCGGCGCGCGGGGCGCGTCGGCGCTGAACGAGCCGACCGAGATGCCGGTTTCGTTCTCCAGTGTGACCGTGTCACCGCTGACGCGAATCCGGATCGGGAGCGCCGCGACCGCCTTCGCAGGCTCGAGCGTTGCGCGGGCGACGAGCAGCCGGTTCCCCGGGTTGAACCCGGCCCAGATGATCGAGCCGGTCCGCATGCCGGGTACCGGCGCGGAGCCCGGGGGCGCTCGCACGGCGAGCACCGGCGCGCCGATCGTGAAGAAGTAGTCGCCGAGCCCGCGTACGTCGAGACGCTGCGTGGCGGTCACCGCGAACGGCGTCCCGGCCCCGTCGATCGCGACCGCCACGTTCGTCGAGGCGGTGACGGAATGCGCGACGCGCTCGGCAGAGGTCCTGGCGCCGCCCGCGAGCGGGGGTTGTGCCGACAGCGGGGCGATCGGCGACGGCAGCGCGATGCGCCGCGCTGCGTGCGCGGCTGCGGCGCACGCGAGCGTTGCGACGACCACGGCGGCGGCGCGACTCACTGTGTTGTCTGACGGATCGTGGGCAGCGTTGCGGAGAGCGGATCGTCCTTCACCGGTGTGTACGTCATGTCGTGGAAGCGCGCGAAGTACACGTCATCGTCGACGACGCCTTCGTGGCTCGAGTGGTTGAATGCCCGCTCGTCACCGTTCGCACCCGCGACAGTCACCTCCTCGAGTGCGTTCGTCACCTTCGCCGGAGCGGTCGATCCGGCCTTCGTCAGCGCCGCGGCCAGCAGGTTCACGAAGTCGTATGCGTACATCGGCGTTTCGGCAGGCTCGGTCACCGCGGCGCCCGCCGACGTGCGGACGCCGACACGATCGACGCCGTAGGCCGCGGTATAGCGCTCGGTGAATCCGGCGAAAGGCCCTGCGCCGACTTCTGCCGTCAGGCGTCCCGCCGCGAAGGTCAGGCCGTCGATCCAGTTCGGGTGGTCGGCCAACTGCTGGCGCACGAACGGGTCGGCGCCGGTCGGCGGCGTGAAGAACGGGACGTTCCAGCCTGCCGCGCGCGCGGCGGTGATCGCCGACGCGATCGTCGCGGGGCGGCCCCAGACGAGTAGGCCGGTCGCGTGTGCGCGCCGCGCCCGGAGAATCTGAGGTGACAGGTCGAGCGCGTCCGCAGGAAGCGTCTCGTCGATCGCGACCGATGCGGGGTCGCCGGCGAACGCGCGCTTCAGCTCCTTCGCTCCGGCGGTGCCGTAGTCGGAGTCGTCGTGCAGCAGGGCGACCTTCAGGTGCTTCGGGATCAGGTACTCGGCGAGCCGGAACGCGATGCCGTGGTCGGTCGGCGCGATCCGGAAGACGTTGGGTCGCGTCCCGGCGTCGACGAGTGACTGCCCGCCGGCGAAGACGATGCAGATCGGCACCCCGCGGCGGGCTGCGATGCGCCACGAGGCGTCGACGCCGGTTCCCTCGTCGACGATCGCGATTGCCCCGTCGGAGACCGCGCGGCGGACATTCGAGACCGCGCGCGCGGGGGACAGCCCGGTGTCCATCGTGCGCACCGTCAGCAGGTAGCGCTCGTCACCGACGGGGATGCCGACCGTGTTCACCTCTGAAGCGGCCAGCCGCGTTCCGTTCTCGATCGCCCGGCCGAGGTACGGCGTGCTCGAGAACGGCGCATTGACGACGACGAGCAGGTGCTTTGTCGCCGTCGCATCGTGCTTGCTCCCGCAGGCGGCGAGCAGCGGAACGACGAGCGCGAGCAGGGCGATGCGGCGCATGTCAGGCAGTCTCCAGGATGCGCCCGCTGTCCAACTCGATCACGCGATCGGCGATCCGCTCGACGACGCCGAGATTGTGCTCGACCACGAGGATCGCCCGGCCGCCGTCTCGCAGGTGGGCGAGGGTGTCGACGATCCGTTCCTCGTCCGCGGGCGAGGCTCCCGCAGACGGCTCGTCCACGAGGAGCGTCGGCGCGCCCGATGCGGCGGCGGTCAGCACCATCAGGAGCCGCTGCTCGCCGACCGGCAGATCGGACGCGGGCGTGTCCGGTGGAATCCCCGCTCGCTCGAGGCTCGCGCGTGCATCGGCTGTCAGTTCGCGCTCCTCGGCTCGTGCCTTGGGCGTGGCGAAGAGCGAACGGGCAAACCCGCTGTACCGGCGGCGCGGTCCCGCGGCGGCGAGCAGGTGCTCGAGTGGGGTCAGCGTCCGGAACACGGCGGTCGCCTGCAGCGTCCGCGCGACACCGTCGTGCTCGATCGAGCCTCCGTCCGGATCCACGGCGCCGGCGAGCAGGCGCAGTACCGTCGTCTTGCCGGAGCCGTTCGGCCCGACGAGCGCCGTCACCGATCCGGGCTCGAGCGTCAGCGACACGTCGTCGGCTGCTGCAACGGCGCCGTAGCGCTTGATCAGGTTGTGCGCGATGAGCCCGCGCCGCGTCGCGGCGTCGACGGGCGGCGAGCCGTCGGCGCGAAACCGCCGCCGCCCCGGGCTCAGGACGCCGTCCCAGCCGAGGGAGACGACGCCGAGCAGCATGATTGCGGCGAGGAGCGCATGCGACCGCGCGTGCGCGACGTTCTCCACCGACCCGATCGCGTCGGCAGCGATCGAGAGAACGCCCAGGACGATCACGCCGGCGATGGCGCCGAGAGGCGCGACTGCACCGCCGACGAGGACGACGACGAACAGCTTGAACGAGAGATACGGCCCGTATTGCGACGGGTCGCCGATCCCCGCGAGCTCGACACCGAGTGCGCCCGCCAGCCCGGCCGCGGCGCCCGACACCGCGAACGCAGTCACGCGGAGGCGCCGCATCGGGATGCCGCACGCGGCCGCCGCGGCCTCGCGGTCCCGCCCGGCGGCAAGACCGAGGCCGAGCGATGAGCGCGCGAGTGCAGCGAAGCCGATCCCGGCCAGCGCCGTCAGCGCAAGCGCGAGCTCGTAGTGCCCGGCCGGCGACGGTCCCGCGGTCACGACGAGCCCGTCGGTTCCGCCGAAGAACCAACCGATCGACTCGAGCGCCGTCGCAACGAGCCACGCCACGATCCAGGTCGCGGCTGCGATGCCCGCGCGCGGCAGCCGCAGGAACAGGAGCGCGGCGAACGCGGCAGACGCCGCACCGGTGGCTGCCCCGATCGGAGCTGCGATGACCGTCGGCACGCCGACCTGGAGCAGGCGCGCCGACACGACCGCGCCTACCGCGACGAAGGCGCCCTGTGCGAGGGACGGCAAGCCGCCCACGCCGACAGCGAACGCGAGGCCGGTCGCTGCGAGCGCGAGATAGAGGCCGCCGGCGAGGTCGGCGAGCCGCGAGTCGCCGAAGACCAGCGGGGCAAAGGCGGCGACGCCGAAGCCGGCGGCGGCGAGCGAAGCGCGGAGATGCCACGCTCGCTTGGTGTCGCGGGCCGCCTCGCTGAACGCAGCGAGCACGCTCACTCGACGGGCTCGGGTGTTCGTTGTGCGCGTAGCGCGAGCAGCGCAAGCCCGATCACGAACGGAATCACGTCGCGGTACTCGGGCCCGAGCTCGGCGCCCTCGATATGCGCCGACGTGACGGTCGCCTGGATCAGCCCGATGGCGACCCCGACGACGAGTGCGCGTCGCGCCTCGAACCAGACGATCACCGCCGCCAGGAGGCCGTAGAGGCCGTACCGGGCGGCGGCGTCGACATCGAACGCGGCCGAGGGTGCAGCGAGGATCGCCGCCAGCCCGGCCCAGGCACCTGCCAGCGCGAACGCGATCCCGACGAGGCGCGTCACCGGGAGGCCGATGACGCGGGCGGCGTCGAAGTCCTGTGCGATCGCCTCGAGCGCCCGGCCGAAGCGTGTCCGGGCGAGGAGCCAGGCTCCAGCGGCTGCAAGCACGAACGCCGCTCCGGAGACGAACAGCGAACGCTGCTGGATCGTCGCTCCGCCGATCCGCCACACACCGAACGGCAATGGATCAGGGAAGACGTACGCGGGGCGGTCGAAGAAGACGACGAGCAGCGTCCGCACCGCGAACGCGACGGCGAGCGAGGCTGCGACCCAGCCGATCGTTGAACCGCGTGCGCGATACGGCTCGATCGCGAGAAAGTACGACCCGGCGCTGGCGGCGGCTGTGACGAAGAGGCCGATCACGAGCGCGATGAGGAACCGGATGCCGCCGACGCTCGTTTGCGACACCGGCCCAGAGCCCGCGGCGACGAACAGCGTCGTGAACACACCGAGCGCGAGCAGCTCACCGAACGCGAAGTGCACCACGCCGGTCAGCCGGAAGACCACCGAGTGGCCGACGCCGACCAGCCCGTAGACGGCGCCGGCCGCGAACCCGCTCGCAAGGATCTGCAGGGCCAGCGCCATCACCGCGCACTCTAGGGTTACCCGGATGACGCTTCGTCTTTCGTCCGCCGGCGAGTCCCACGGCCCCGCACTCGTGGCGATCGTGACCGGGCTGCCTGCGGGTCTGACGCTCGACCGCGCGGCGATCGACGCGGACCTCGCGCGGCGCCAGGAAGGCTACGGCCGCTCGCCGCGGCAGCAGATCGAGCAGGACACGGTCGACGTGCTGGCAGGGCTCCGGCACGGCCGCACGCTCGGTACGCCCCTGGCGCTCGTCGTCTGGAACCGCGATCACAGAAACTGGATGTGGGGTATGTCGCCGTGGCCGCCCGAAGGTGAGCCGGCCGGTAAGGGAACGAAGCCCGTCACGCTGCCGCGCCCCGGGCATGCCGATCTCGCCGGCGTGCAGAAGTTCGGCCACGACGACGTGCGGAACGCACTCGAGCGCGCGTCGGCACGCCACACCGCGGTGCACGTGGCGGCCGGCGCGGTCGCGAAGGCGCTGCTCGCCGAGATCGGGATCGCGGTCCGCGGAACGACCGTCGACGAGGAGGCATTGCGCACGCGCATCGACGAAGCGCGGAGCGAACGCGACACCGTCGGCGGAATCGTCGAGGTGCGCGCCACCGGCGTGACGCCCGGGCTCGGCTCGTACGCGACGAAGGAGGACCGGCTGGACTCGCGGCTCGCCGCCGCGGTGATGGGGATCCAGGCCGTCAAGGGGGTCGAGATCGGCGACGGCTTCGCGTTCGCGTCGCTGCGAGGCTCCGAGGCGCACGACGAGATCGACACTGCGCGCCGTCGGACGTCCAACCGTGCCGGCGGCATCGAGGCCGGCGTGTCGAACGGCGAGGAGATCGTCGTTCGAGCGGCGATGAAACCGCTGCCGACGCTGATGAAGCCGCTCGCCTCCGTCGATCTCGCGACCGGCGAGGAGGCGACAGCGCTCGTCGAACGCTCCGACGTCGCGGCGGTCGAGGCGCTCGCGGTCGTCGCCGAGGCCGCCGTCGCTTGGGAGCTCGCCGTGGCTGCGAAGGAAAAGTTCGGAGGCGACGCGGTCGGTGACTTCGCCGCCGCGCATCGCTCCTACCGCGAGCGCATCGAATGCCGTTGAACGCCCTCGACCGGCATGTCGCCCTGGTCGGGTTCATGGGTGCGGGCAAGACGACGATGGCGGCGAAGTTGCAGGCGCGGCTCGGACGGCCGGTCGTCGACATCGACAAGAAGATCGAGGCGCGGTACCGCGACACGATCGTGCACATCTTCGAACAGCACGGCGAGCCGCGCTTTCGCCAGGTCGAGGCGTACGCCGTCGGCGCCGCCGTAGGGCAGAAGAAGCCGGCGATCATCGACCTTGGCGGCGGCGCCGTGACGTTCCCGGACGCACGCGATCCGCTGGAAGAGGCGTTCACCGTGCTCCTCGACGTCGACGTCGAGACGGCGTGGAGGCGGGTCACCGGAAGCGGCAGGCCGCTGGCCCGCGACGAGGACGACTTCCGCCGACTCTATGAGGAGCGACAGCCGATGTACCGGCGGGTCGCCGACGCGGTCGTCCGAAGCGGCGACGTCGACGGCGTGATCCTCGCCGCAGCCGGGATCCGGCACGAGCTCGGCGCGCTCGATCGGCTCGGCGAGCTCGTGCCCGGCGATGGCCCGGTCGCCCTCGTCACCGACTCGACCGTCGCCCGGATCCATGGTCCGCGCGCGCAACAGGCACTTGGCGACCGGCTCGTCACGACCCACGAGGTGCCGCCCGGCGAGGAGGCGAAGCGGCTGCCGGTCGTCGACAAGCTGTGGTCCGAGCTGACACTCGACCGCGGCGGAACGATCGTGGCGCTCGGCGGGGGGTGCGTGACGGACACGGCGGGGTTTGCCGCCGCGACGTACCTCAGGGGCGTGGCCTGGGTCGCCGTGCCGACGACGCTGGTCGGTCAGGTCGACGCCGCGATCGGCGGCAAGACGGCGATCGACATCCCGCAGGGCAAGAACCTCGCCGGCGCGTTCCACTGGCCGGCTCGCGTTGTGATCGACGAGACGCTCCTCGAGACACTGCCCGAACGTGAGCGCCGGCAAGGACTCGCCGAGCTGGTCAAGACGCGACTGCTCGCCGACGCCGAGCTGGACGTGCGCGGCGCGGCCGCCTACAAGGCGGCGCTCTGCCTGCGTGACCCGAGCGACCACGGCGTGCGCCGGTGGCTCAACCTCGGCCATACGTTCGCCCACGCGCTCGAGGCTGCGGCCGGGTTCGAGCTGCCGCACGGCGAGGCGGTGGCGCTCGGGCTGCTGGCGGCACTCCGCCTCTCCGATCGGGACACGTCCACCGTCGAGCGGGAGCTCGCCCCGCAGCCGGTCGAGGTCGACCGCGAGCGCGCCTGGGAGGCGCTGCTCCGCGACAAGAAGCGCTCGGGCGAAGCGATCAACCTCGTCGTGCTCGACGAGGACGGCCCGCGGGTCGAAGCACGCCCGGTGGACGAGGTGCGAGCGGCTCTGGATACGCTCATCCGGTGATCCACTGATGCAGGTCCTCGTCCTGAACGGCGCGAACCTCGACGTGCTGGCCCGGCGCGATCCGAAGATGTACGGCGGGCTCAGCCTGAACGAGCTCGAGAGCCGCATCTACGCGTGGGCGCACTCGCTCGACATCAGCGCGCGCTGCCGCCAGACGAACAGCGAGGGCGAGTTCATCGAATGGATCCACGACGCGTACGACAACGTCGACGCGTTGATCGTCAACGCGGGCGCGTGGAGCCACTACAGCTGGGCGATCAGGGACGCGCTCGAGCTGCTCGAGGTGCCGCTCGTCGAAGTGCATCTGTCCGACATCGAGCAGCGCGAGGAATGGCGTCGCTTCAGCGTCGTCGCGGAAGTCGCGTCGCACCGTGTGCTCGGCAAAGGCCCAGACGGATATCGCGAGGCGCTTGAGTATCTCGCGGGAAAGGTGGTCCAATGACGCGTCTCGCAGCGCTCGGGGAGCAGCTCGACTCACCGCTCCTCGTCACGAACCTGACCAACGTCTTCTACCTCTGCGGCTTCGACAGCTCGAACGCCGCCTTGCTCGTCCAGCCCGGCGGCGAGACGACGCTGTACACCGACTTTCGCTACGCGGAAGCGGCGCAGTCGGTGGCCGGCGTCACCGTCGAGATGACGAAGCGCGCGCTCACGATCGACGTCGGGGAGAAGCTGAAGGGCACGGTGCAGTTCGAGGCGGACGTGCTGCCATACCTCGAGTGGGAACGGTTGGCGGCCGGCAAGGCGAAGCTCGTGCCGACGCGCGGGATCGTCGATTCGGTTCGCGCGATCAAGGACGACGAGGAGATCGCGACGCTCCGCAAGGCCGCCCGCATCGCCGACCGCGGGCTCGAAGCGCTGACCGCGGAGACCTGGGTCGGCCGCAGCGAGCTCGAGCTCGCGTGGCGCCTGCACGAGCTGCTGCATGCGCACGGTGCGGAGGCTCTCTCGTTCCCGTCGATCGTCGCGTCGGGCGCGAACGGCGCACTGCCGCATGCGCACCCGACCGAGGCGATCGTCGAGAAGGGCTCGCTGGTGACGGTCGACTGGGGCGCACAGGTCGACGGCTACAACAGCGACTGCACCAGGACGTTCTCGACCGGCGGATCGCTCCCCGACGAGCTGCGGCGCGCGTACGACGTCTGCCTCGACGCGCAGCTGAAAGCTGTCGCCGGGATCAAGGCGGGGATCAGCGGCGTCGAGGCCGACGCGATCGCCCGAGACCCGATCACCGCTGCCGGTTTCGGCGAGAACTTCGGCCACGGGCTCGGCCACGGCGTCGGGCTCGCGGTGCACGAGGCGCCGCGTCTCTCGACCGAATCGACGGACACGCTCGAGGACGGCCACTCGGTCACGATCGAGCCCGGCATCTATCTGCCGGGCGTTGGCGGTGTGCGCATCGAGGACATGGCGATCGTCCGCGAGGACGGCGTCGACGTGTTGACGAGCTTCAGGAAAGACCTGATCGAGGTCCGGTAACCCGTTTCGGTACGCTCGCCGCCGATGGCCGAGGTCGTCTCCACCAATCAGTTCCGGAACGGGATGCACATCGAGCTCGAGGGCCAGACGTGGCGCATCGTCGAGTTCCAGCACGTCAAGCCCGGCAAGGGCGGTGCGTTCGTCCGCACGAAGCTGAAGTCCACCGGCTCAGGCTCGGTGGTCGACAAGACATTCCGCGCAGGCGAGAAGTTCCCGCGCATCCGGACCGAGCAGAAGAACATGCAGTACCTGTACGACTCCGGCGACGAGGTCGTCTTCATGGATCAGGAGACCTACGAGCAGCTGTCGCTGCCGCACGCGGACCTGGAGGATGAGCTGCCGTTCATGCAGCCGTCGTCGAGCGTCCAGGTGATGTTCATCGGCGGGCAGCCGTCGGGCGTCGACCTGCCGGCGTCGGTCGTGCTCGAGGTGACCGATACGGAGCCCGGCGTGAAGGGCGACACCGTCTCCAACGTGACGAAGCCGGCGACGCTCGAGACGGGCGCCGTCATCCAGGTGCCACTGTTCGTCAACGTGGGCGACAAGCTCAAGGTCGACCCACGCGAGAAGCGCTACATCCAGCGCGCTTAGGCGACCACGCTCACGAGGAGCACGAGGGCCGCGACGCCGGCGAAGACGACCGCGTCGAAGGCGACGGTTCGCGCGATCGCGATGGCCAGGTACGCCAGCGCGGCGCCGAGCTGGAAACTCGGTGTGCGGACAGACGGTGCTGCCACCGGGAGCGGCGGGAATTCGAGGAACGCGTTCACATAGACAGGCGGGAGCCTCGCGATCGCATCCGCGCGCAGGTCGGGGTCGACAAGCGCAAGCTCCGGCGACAACGTGGACATCGAAGAGACGGTCTTCTGCGGGGAAGCGGGTTCCCCTGCGGAACGACTAGCTTGCCTGCGTCTCGTACCGAGGCTCGGGCGCCGGCGAGGCCGGGATACGCGTCGAGACCCAGCTGACACCGCCGCACATCGGGCAACCCATTTCCTCGCCGAGCGCAGGCAGCTCGTACTCGTGCTTGCACTCCACGCACCGGACCCACTCGCTGGGGTGTCCCATCGGGAGCAGGGTATCGTCCCGTCCCATGCCGCGCCTGGTCGACACGACGATTCGCGTACTGAGCCAGGAACCCCTCGCCGGCCTGATGCCGACCGCGGACCTCCTGCGCCTCGCCGAGCTGCTGGACGGGGCGGGGTTCGCCTATCTCGAGGTGTCCGGCGGCGGCGTCTTCGACAACGCCGTCCGGCGCGGGGTGGAGAGCCCGTGGGAGCGTATCCGGGCCTTGAAGGCGCGCACGTCGACACCGCTCGCGCTCGCGCTCCGCGGCCGGTTCCTCGTCGGCTCCCGGCCGGTCGGGCGCGACTTCGCGCGCCGGTTCGTCGCGTCGGCGGCGCAGAGCGGCATCGACGTCTTCCGTCTCCACGACCCGCTGAACGACGTCGACAACCTGCGGGAGGCCGCCGAGGCGATCGTCGCCTCGAAGAGCGAGTTCGAGGCGGGACTGCTCTACGGCAGCGGCCGCCACGAGGCGCTCGTCGACGCGGCGAAGCGCTTGCCCGAGCTCGGTGCCGCCCGGCTGCTCCTGAACGATCCCGCGGCATTGCTGCAGCCGCATCGCGCCAGCGAGCTCGTCGCGGAGCTGCGCGAGGTCTCGGGCCTGCCGGTCGGGCTCTACGCGCAGGGTGCCGGCGGAAATGCGCTCGCGGCGGCGATCGAAGCGGCGCGCGCAGGAGCCGACGTCCTCGCCGCCTGCGTCTACCCGGTCGCGCTGACCATGCACCGCGTCTCGGCCGAAGCCGCCGCGCAGGCGCTGTCCGGGCTCGGGCTCTCGCCCGG
>DATINO010000049.1:0-5341 GCA_035474195.1 Gaiellaceae bacterium | reverse complement strand
CCTCGAGCGCCGGATGCAACAGCGGCGCCGACTGCTCCGGCAACTACAGCGGCACCGTCACCGTCAAACTCTCCGCCAACGACACAGGCTCCGGCCCCGACAAGATCTACTACACCACCGACGGCAACGACCCCACCACCAGCAGCCCCTCCGTCACCAACAACGGCACCTTCACCACCCCCGCCGGCAGCACAATCAAATACCGCGCCACCGACCACGTCGGCAACCTCGAACCAACCAACACCCAGGCGATAGCCGCCGCGAGCGGCGGGGGCGGAACGATCGCGCTTCAACACCAGGCGACCGCCAGCTCCTCGTCGAGCGCCGGGTCGCTGACAGTGAACATCCCAGCGACCACCGCCGGAGATGCTCTCGTCGCCGCGATCGCCGTCCAGGCCGCGAGCACTGGACCGATCAACGCGGTCACCGACTCGGCCGGCGGCACATGGACGAAGGGGCCGGTGGGATCCCTGACGGGGTCGAACACGCGGATCGAGCTCTGGTACCGGCTGAACGCGTCGTCGGTGACAAGCGTGACCGCGAGCTTTGCGTCCGGAACGTCGAAGCCGCTCGCGATCAACCTCACGGAGTGGTCAGGGGTCGCATCCACCGCAGGTGTCGACGCACAAACGAACGGAACCGGGACGTCGACGACTGCGGCCCCGCCTGCCTTGACGACGACGAATGCCTCCGACGTGGTCATCGGTGCGATCAACTTCTCGAGCACGTCCGCGACCTCGGGCGCCCCCTCGAACGGCTTCACCGCGCTGAACGACCTCAACATGACCACGTCGCACGGCCGGGTGGCGTACAGGCTCGTGTCGGCCGCAGGTAGCTATCAGCCGACATGGACGCTGTCCGCGGCGAGTCCCTTCGGCGCAGTCGCGCTCGCGCTCAAGGCATCCTGAGAGGGCACGTGACCGCACTCGGCGCTGTGGCAGCGACGACGGCGATCGCGGCGACGCTCGCAACTGCCGCGACGGCGGGCGGCCCGACGACAATCGGCCGCGCGCAAGGCGAGCTCTTTGGCCCGCTCGCCTCGAACGCGCGATACATCGTCTACGCGCAGCCGAGCGGCGACGACGACGAGCCGGTACCGATCGAGGAGCTCGACCTCCGCACGCATCGGAAGACCACACTCGTCGCTGCCGGCCTCCCTGCGCTTGGAGTCGGCGCCACCCCCGGCTGGGCCGCGTTCGTGGCGCCGTACGGGAACGGGCAGGCGCTGTTCGCCGTCCGTCACGGCACGACCCGCCGTGTCGTGCTCTCGACGTCGATCGTCTCACCGGTGACGTCAGACGGTGACAGGCTCGCCTGGGCTGAGGAGCGCGGCGGCCGGCAACGCGTGCTGGTGCGGACGATGACGACCCGGCACACGTGGGTCGCGGCCGATTTCCCTCGTTGCACCGCCGGGAGTTGCTACCGCATCGATTACGTGACGCTCTCCGATGCCGGCGTCACCTTCGATCGGGGCGCAATCGGAACTCAGCCCTCGTTTGTCTTACGGCGACGCTTCGACGGCCCGCTCGAGTCGACTGCGGTGCCCGGCGACCCGCAGCCGGATCTCGTTCCGTCGAGTGCCGGCGCGTTCTACTTCGTTCTCGATCGTGGTTGGTTCCGATGGGACTTCACCAGTCGACGCCCAACCTCGACGGATGCTCCGCAACCGCCAAGAGGACAGGTGCTCGCCGTCGACGCGCGCGGCGTACTCGTCCAGACAGGGACGTCATGCCACGCGAAGCTCGTGTTCATGAGCAAAGGGCGCACGCGCGCGTTTCTGCCGCCTAGAGCGCCCGGCGGCTCGGGCGAGGTCTGCGCACACGTGACCGGCTTCTCGATCGAGGCGCACCGCCTCGTCGTCGGATGGGGCCTACTCCCGAAAGTGAGCCTTCAAACGCACTCGGACGCCGGGGTACTCGGGATCCTCGCGGTCCAGCCGTTGTAGAGAAGACCCGCCGACAACGTCTAGCCGTGCGGGGCCGGAGCACGCAGAGGAAGCGCCTCGCGAGTATCCACTGGCTGCCGCTCGGCCCCTGCCGCCATCGCCGCCGCTGCGCGTGAGGCGCAGAGACAACGGCTGCGGCAATGGTTGCAGCGGCAGCCTTCGCGCCGCTCGACGCGCGTGCACGGCCCACGCCCCTCGAGCCTCGCGACGGCCCAACTCCCGCCCACGAACGCGCGGACGGCCAGGAGGACCGGCATCAGTAGCAGCACGATGAGCCAGAGGAAGCTCAGCGTGTTCTCGGCCATCAGAGCCCCAGCGCTGCCCGGAGATCACCCGCCGTCTTGGCGTTCGCAAGAAGTGGCAAGCCGAGTGCATCCTCCGTCAAGCGCAGCAGCGCGTAGTGCGAGAAGCTCGCTCCGGTCGACGAGTTCGGCGCGAGCCCCGCCGTGGCGACGATGAACGGCATCGTGCCGGCTTCGTCATACGTGATGACGAGAAGCGTGTTGCCCGACCGGTAGTCCGCCGAGGCGAGGATCGCCGGGACGTGCGCCGCCAGCCATGCGTCGCCTGTCGCGAGCGGGCAATCGTGTGCGTCATCACACCGGTTCGGAGTTATGAATGAGAACGTCGGCAGATTGTTCGGATCGAAAGAGCTGAACGGCACCACGTCGCTGGCACACGCGGTGCGATCGTCCGCGCCGGTGTAGTACGTCCCGGGCACGTGACGGACGAGATAGTCACCCGAGTTGACGAGCGTGCAGTTCGCCGGCATCGACTCGGCGTAAGACTTCGCAGTACCACCAGCCGCGCGAACCTGGCGGAAGAGGTTGTCGGCCGTGAGAGGATGCGCAGACGGAGGACTGTCGTCCGTGATCCCCTGCGTGCTCCCTGACGTAGCCGCGATGTAGTTCGGCAAAGACGGCGAACCGGTGTCCTGATAGTTCGTTGCCTCGCCGCACTGCTTCGCGAGTCGCGTCTCGAACGGTGCACTCGAGGACCCGATCACATCCGCCCGCGAATGGTTCTCCATGAAGATCCAGATGACGTGCGCGTAGTGCGCCGGCGGTGCCGAGACCGTGCCGCAGGGTCCAGACGCCGGCACGGTCGTCGTCGTGGGGGTCGTGGTGGTGGTCGGCGTCGTCGTCGTGGTCGGCGTCGTCGTCGTGGTCGGCGTCGTCGTCGTGGTCGGCGCCGTCGTCGTGGTCGGCGCCGTCGTCGTGGTCGGCGCCGTCGTCGTAGTCGGCGCCGTCGTCGTGGTCGGCGCCGTCGTCGTAGTGGTTGTCCCGTCGGCCGGTGTGAATGTCAGCTTGGGCGCCAACGCGGGGTCACCGTCTTTCGTCCCGATCGCGAGCGAGCGTGAATTGGACGTCTCGAGCTCGAACGCGACAGGCCCGTCGCCGCTGATCGGCACGTCGAAGGTGTACGCCGTATTGGCGACGACCGGCCCGCTCGATCCGAGCAGGTCGCCCGGTGCAGGGGCATTGGTCGAGCGAATATCGGACTCGGTCCAGTCCGCACCGGTTGCCCGCACGTCGAATCCGACGGACTGGTCGGACCGGGTGTAAATCGTGAGGGTGGCATTGGTCGCGCCGTCGGTTCCGGAGAGATCGAAATGGATATAGCCGTGGCGAACCGGGTTCCCGTCGATATGGATCTTGTCGCCGGAAATCGAACGTACGATCGACGAAACGTCGACATCGCCGTCGGCGGTCACCGTCACCGGGGCTACCGTCCCGCCGGCGTCGGAGTCGTCCGCCGCAAGTGGCCTACTCGCGAGGTAGCCGCCGCCGGCCGCGAGAGCGATGGCCACAGCGATCAGCAACCGGCGTGGATCCTTCGACATCGAGAAACCTCCCCTAAGCGCGCTAACTCTGCGCTAGCCGCAGAACATAGAACTCCTGCCCGTCACCAGGCACCTCAAACTCGTGCTCGGTTACCGGGTCGTCAGCCAGAAGAAAAACACAAACGGCGCGAGCGCGAGCGCGAGTACGAGCATCGACTGCACGAACCAGAGCACGGGGTGTCGGCCCGGCGACTCCTCGAGCTCATGAAGCTCGTCGCCGACGGTGGGCGACGGAGACGCCGGAGGCGCGTCCTCGGCTCCCTTTTCGGGCGGTGGGTTCAGCTCAGTCGCCGTTGACCAAGGCCCCGTGAGGGCAGGGCCGACGTCAGCTGCGCATGACGCGCAGAGCATCGACCGGGCGCCCGACTGGACGAGGATCCAGGCTTCCCGGACCGCCACGGGCGCACCACAGCGCTCGCACTCGGCACGTGCTTCCATAGGCACGATCGTCTCAGGAAACGCCGCGCGCCGTGTGCATTTGACACGATCGCCATTGTGAAGCTCACGCACCGCATCGCCCGCGACGAGGTCGTCTGGGCCTTCGGCCCCGACATGACGCCTGTGCTCGAGATCGACCCCTGCGAGACCGTCACGCTCGAGACGAACGACTGCTTCACCGGGCAGATCCAGACCGAAGCCGATCTCGTCACCGAGATCGACTTCGACCGCGTGAACAGCGCCACCGGCCCGATCGCCGTGCGCGGCGCCGAGCCCGGCGACTCGCTCGTCGTCGAGCTGCTCGACGTGCGCCCCGACGACAAGGGGTTCGCAACGCTCATCCCCGGCATGGGCCAGCTGATCGAGCAAGTCCGCTCGCCGCTCACGCACGTCTTCCGCGTCGACGGCGACACGATCCACATGACCGACCGCATCTCGTTCCCGCTGCGCCCGATGGTCGGCGTGATCGGCTGCGCAACCGGCCGCGAGACACTGACGAACGGCTACGCGGGCGAGCACGGCGGCAACCTCGACAACCACCTGCACGGCCCCGGCGCGACCGTGTACCTCCCGGTCCGCCAGCCGGGCGGGCTGCTCGCGATCGGCGACATGCACGCGTCGATGGGTGACGGCGAGATCTGCTTCACCGGCGTCGAGATCTCCGGCGAGGTGACGATCCGTGTCTCGCTCTTGAAGCGCAAGCAGGGGACGTGGCCTGTGACCGAGCTCGCCGACCGCTGGGTGGTACACGGGACGGCCGGCCCTGACTTCATGGAGGCGCTCGACCGCGCCTCCGAGGAGGGCGCGCGCTTCCTCGTCGACCAGTGGGGCTTCACGATGGAGGAGGCGTTCATCTTCCTGTCGGTCGCCTGCGACGCGAACATCTGCCAGGCCTGCCGCCCACAGCCGTTCTCGACGATCGCGCGGGTCTCGATCCCCAAGATCTCGGCCTGCCCGCGGCCTTTCAGCCCGGTTTGACGTTTTGCGTCCGTTTTACGCGGACGCAACAGCCCCTTGCCGCACGGAGCACATCTTCTGGATGTCAACTTCGATCGCTCCCCAGGAGGCACCCGAACATGAAGCATCGCCTGACACTCACAATCGGCCTCGCGGCA
>DATINO010000048.1:0-4689 GCA_035474195.1 Gaiellaceae bacterium | reverse complement strand
TGTGCTGCGCCCGGTGTCGTGAGCCGATACAAAGAGACGATGCGCAGGTTGCCTCACGCCGTCTGCTTGGCGGTAATCGGCGTCCTGGCTTTGGCGCTGGCAGGTTGGGGAGATGCCGCTGGGAAATCGTCAGGCGCGTCTCCTCTTACGGTCGTAGCTGCCCGGACGCCACCTTTTCCTGTTCCGCACTACCGGACAAGCGGCACCTACCCGCAGGTCAGAGGAGGCAACGCCGACCTCAAGGCAGTGAACGCGGCACTTCGCAACGCCGTGCTTTTTCACCAGCGCGAGTACGCGCCTTACGCGCGCAAGCAGAAGGCGAAGCCGTATGACAGGCAGATCGGCGTCTACCGAACCGACGTAGACCGCCGCCTTCTCTCAGCAAGCACGGTTGTCGTGAGTGCATTGCTGCCCGAGACGGAAGAAGACTTTCCTGGTCAGCACGGCGGCGACGGCTGGCTCCCGATGACCGTCCGGGTCCCCTCGGGCGAACCGGTGGCCATCACGCAACTCTTCACCAATCCTCCACAGGGTCTTCGAGCGCTGGCGACGGCGTGGAAGGCGATCATCCGTCGGACTAGCGCCGCACCATGCCTACGCGCCTATCACGCGCTGTACTCGTCAATCCCGCAGTATCAGGACTTCGCGCTCACGCCTCACGGGATCGCGGTTGGCTTTTGGGAGCAGGAGGTCTGTTATCGACTGCTCGCCATCGTTCCATATCGGATCATGCGGCCCTACCTGAGCAAACTCGGCGCCACACTCGTCGCAGGCGTTCGCCCCGCACGGTAGTAACGAGACGCGGAAATGCGCCCGGCATGATTCGAACATGCGACCTCTGCCTCCGCAGGGCAGCGCTCTATCCCCTGAGCTACGGGCGCGGGGAGGGTCAGTCTAGCGGGCGGGCTTTGGCGTTCCCGAGGGCGAGCTCGGCGTCCTCGGGAACCTCGACGCGCACGTATGCGAGCGCGACGATGCGGTCTCCGTCACGCGCGGTGCTGGTGACACGGCCGACCGGCTTGCCCTCGTAAGCGAGCTCCGCGTCGTGCTCGGGCAGGTCGTCGCCGTCGACGACCAGCACCCGCAGCCCGCGGTTCGCGTGGCCGCGGTAGTGGAGCCGCGCGATCGGCTCCTGGCCCGGGAAGCAGCCCTTGTTCAGCGAGACCGCCCGCTCGACGAGCCCCGCCTCGGCCGGCAGGACGCGGTCGTCGATCTCGCGCCCGAACCGCGGCGTGCCCGCGACGATCCGCATCGCCTCGAGCTTGTCGTCCGCCACGGTCGGCTCGAGCGGCTCGTCCAGCACCTCGACCGCCGGCTCGCCGTAGTCGGCGTTCGGGATCCCGTCGGCTCCGCCGAACACGATCGCCGACGAGTGCTCTTCGAGCTCGATCTCGCACCTGGCGGCGAAGCGAGCCCGCAGCAGCGCCGTGCGCACGACCTCGCCCAGTTCCGGCTCGGTCAGCAGCAGGTAATCCTCCTCACCGCGTCGCCACACCTTCACCGGCGCGATCACGCGCGCCTTCGGCGTCAGCAGGAGCGCGTCGCAGGCGGCTCCCGAAACGTCGTTCGAGAGCATCCGCTGCAGGTAGTCCTCGGCGTCAGGGCCCTGCACCCGCACGTACGCGCGCGGGCGGCGGGCCACCTTGGTCGCGACGCTCATCGCGGCCAGTGTACGAACGGAGCAGCTCCCCGCCGAGCACCGGCAGGAACAGGCCGCCGACGACGACCAGCGTCGTCACCGTCCGGCTGCCCGACGTCGAGAGCAGGTAATGCAGCCCCGGCCGCTGCACCCAGTACGCCCAGAGCAGCGACAGGAACACGACCGCCAGCACCCCGCCGGCGAACAGTGGCGCCGACCGCGAACGTCGCCACCCGAGCACGACGACGCCCACCGCGAGGGCGAGCGGCAGGATCGCGAGCCAGTCGCCGTCGAACGACTTGTCGACCAGCGAGCGGATCGACGGCCACACCCGGTCGAACCGGTCGACGAGGTAGCTCGGATCGAGCCCTTTGCCGATCGGAGTCGACGAGCGGATGCCGTGGTGGGAGATCCAGAGGCGCCACGGGACGATCGCGATCAGGCACCACACCGCAGGGGCGAGCAGCGGCAGCAGCGACTTGCGCCGCACGAGCATGAAGATCGCGAGCAGCAGGAACAGGCCGAGGACGAACGGCGAGCCCTCGGGCTTCGTCGCGACCGCGGCGCCGCCGATCAGCCCCAGGAACCAGAGCGCGCGCCGCTCCCCGGTCGCGAGCCAGCGCCAGCCGGCGATTGCCGCCAGCCCGAAGAAGAACGCGACCGGCGCATCGCCGTAGGCCGAGGTCAGGTTAGTCGCGAGCGCGGGGGCGGTGCCGACGAGCAGGAGCGAAGGCCAGAGCAGCATCTGCGGCACGCGGTCGCGGAGCAGCTCGTACGCCGCGACGATGAATCCGACCAGCAGGAGCCAGAACTGGACGTGGATGACGAGGTTGTCGAGCCGGCCCATGAAGCGGAAGTCCATCGCCTCCAGGGCCGGGATCAGCATCGGGTAGTCGAGGACGAGCGGCTGATACGCGTGGTTCGCGAACACCGATGTGTCGAGGCCGCCGAGGAGCACGATCGCGCGCGCCTTCATCGTCCACTTCGCCCAGGCGTCCCACGAGTTCAGCGGCTGGAACACCGACTGCACGAACAGGACGACGAGGTAGCCGCCGAGGAGGCCGCCCGCCGGTAGCGCGATCCGCCGGTCCATCTTGGCGCCGGTGGACTCGGCCGGCCGGCCGCGCGGCACGAATCCGAGCGACGCCACCAACGCGCAGAGCACGAGCACCTGCCAGCCGCGCAGCGCCAGCCCGGCGATCAGCATCAGCGTCGAGATCACACCGACCGACGCCACCCCGGACATGTACGCGAGACCCGGATGCGACCGCACCCGCCAGCCGAAGAGCCGCACGAGCCCGGCTCCGGCGACGAGGAACGCGGCGTTCGCGAACGCGAGCCCGGCGAGCGCGCGGATCACTCGAGCACCCTCGCCGCGACGATCGAGTACGAGCCGTTCGCGTAGACGTGGCGGATCACGTGCCGCGTCCCGAGTTTCACGCCGAGCCGGGCCGGGTTGGCGCGGTACCAGATCACCCAGTCGGCCTTGTGCGGATCGTCGACGGCGATCCGCGGCAGCAGCGACGTGAACGTCCAGAAGTGGATCAGCCCGTAGTTCGTCTCCAGGTAGAAGCGGTCGTGCTTCGGGATCAGGTTCCGCAGGTCGACCCAGACCTGCTCGCGCACGCAGGCGTGGAAGTTGTACGTGAGGCAGTCCCACGCGCCGCCCTTGCGGTGCCTGTTCGCACTCCACAGCTTCTCGAAGCGGTGCGCAGCGGCGGCCGTGTCCTTGATCGTCCGCGGGTAGACGACGAGCCCGGCGAGCGCGATCGCGGCGGCGAGAAGCGCGACGGCAAGCACGCGGTTCGCACGCCGCGCCCAGCGGAAGACGACGAAAGCAGCGGGGACGGCGACCGGAACCCAGAGGACGAAGAAGAGGATCTTCAGCGCCACGCGCGGACAGTAGTCTCTTCCGCGTGCCCCTGTTCCGATCGCGCGCAGAGCAGAAGGTCCGCGACGCCGGCTACGACCCGGCGCGACTGCCGCCCGGCCAGTACCTGACGGAGAAGTGGCCCGTTCTGCATGCCGGCTCGGTGCCGCACGTCGAGCTCGCGACCTGGGACTTCACGGTCACGGGCGAGGTCGAGAACCCGATCCGACTCACCTTCGACGAGCTCAAGGCGCTGCCGCAGAGCGAGTTCACGACCGACATCCACTGCGTCACGCGCTGGAGCCGCTTCGACACGAGCTTCCGCGGCGTCCACTGGCGCGAGCTGGCGAAACTCGCGAAGCCGAAGCCGACCGCACGCTTCGTGATCGCCCACGCCGAGCAGGGCTTCACCTCGAACCTGCCGCTGGAGGCGATCGAGGCCGACAAGGCGATGGTCGCCTGGGAGGCAGACGACGAGCCGCTCACGCCCGACCACGGCTGGCCGGTGCGCCTCGTCGTTCCCAGCCGCTACTTCTGGAAGAGTGCGAAATGGCTCCGCGGCCTCGAGCTGCGCTCGACGGACGAACCCGGCTTCTGGGAGCGGTACGGCTACAACAACGACGCCGATCCCTGGAAAGAGGAGCGCTACTCGTTCTGATCGAGCTGGAGACGCTGATCGACGCGCCGCCGGAGCGCTGCTTCGACCTTTCGCTCAGCGTCCGACTCCACCTCGATTCGACCGCGCATACGGGCGAGCGCGTGGTCGCCGGCCCGACGAGCGGATTGCTCGCGCTCGGGGACACGATCACCTGGGAGGCGAGACACTTCGGCCGCCGCCGCCGGATGACCGTTCACATCACGAGCTGGGATCGCCCGCGATCGTTCCGCGACGAGATGGTCGCCGGGCCTCTCCGCCGACTGAGCCACGACCATCAGTTCGCGCCTGTGCGCGGCGGCGCGCTCATGCGCGACGAGTTCGAGTTCGCGACCGCCTTCCCGCCGTTCGACCGTCTCGTCCTCGAGCGGCACTTCCGTCGCCTGCTCGAACGCCGCAACGAAACGATTCGCCGGGCCGCCGAGGGTGACGGCTGGCGACGCTATGTGACAACTGTTTCGCCGGCGTCGTAGAGTTGGCGACAGAGGAGGTTTGGCTGAAGCTCCTTCGCGTCACCGTCGTCGG
>DATINO010000047.1:0-9400 GCA_035474195.1 Gaiellaceae bacterium | reverse complement strand
CGGGACCTGGCCGCGGTTGCTGCCGAACCGGCGCGTGTTCGCCCAGAGTGCCGCAGCACGACTGCTCTTCAGTGTCGGGTTCCTGCTCTCTTTCAGGCTGCTCTCGCGACGCGGCTAGGGCACCGGCGTGACGGTCGCGCTCGTCGTCGTCAACCTGGCCTTCGTTGCGGCGGCGGTCGCGACGAGCTGACTCTCGCGGCGCGCGCCGACGCCGCGTCAGTCGCGGAAGGTCGCGAGCAGGCCGCCGATCGAGTCTCTGTCGAGATCACTGAGGACTGCTTTGCTTGCGGGCGTGCCGATCGCAATTGCCGCCACGGCGGCAGCAGCGGCGCGCGCCTCGTAGCCCGCGGCGCGGGCGACCACCCGGACGCTTCGAAGCGCATCCAGGACTGCCACGGTGACGCGAGCGTCCTTGCTCGAGTAGCGGCCGATCTCGAGCAGCGAATCGAGGTACTCCTCGAACTCGCGACGCTGGACGATCAGCGTGAGCCCCGCTTCCGGATAGGACTTGAGCGGAGCGGGGAACTCGCGTTCGGCAAGACGCACGAGGATCGAGCGGAGGTACCCGATACACGTGGTTGCGGTCGTGGGGTCGTTGATCCCGGGGGACATCGCTTTCACGGCTGTATCCGTGAGTTGGCGGAGCCCGAAGTCGAGATCCTGGTCGAGATCCCGCTCGCGCGCGACGTGAAAGGCCTTCCGGATTCCCGCGCTGCACTCTGCTGACCGTGCTGCGGGCCACACGGCAGCGAGCGGCTGCTCGACGCTGACGAAGTCGCCGGGACGGACGAGCACCGCCGCACGGTCAACCTCGGCGAGCGCGCCGGCGAGTGAGTCGAGGTCGATGCGCCGGAGATAGCCGGGTCGCTCCGGCAGCACAAGACCCGGCCGCTCGAGCAGCCACTTCTCCAGCAGCGCCCCGCAATCGCTCTCGTCGATCGCGCCGTGAGTCGCTGGATACAACGCGTCCAGCCGCACCAGCGCCTTCTCGGCGATGTCTCCGGTCACGTACGAGACCTGGATCAGCTGCGAGATGTGATGGATGAACACGATGAGCAGCACCACGGCGGCGACGGCGAGCGCCGAGGCGCCCGTGACGGCGAGACGGGGAACGAATGCGCCACTCACGGACCGCAGAACGAGGATCGAGTAGACGAAGATCCCGACGTAGGAGCCAACAGTGACCTGGGTCAGCCGGTCTCCGAAGAACGTGCGGAGAATGCGCGGGCTGAACTGGCTCGACGTGAGCTGCAGCACGACGATCGTGATCGAGAACGTCAAGCCCGCTACGGTGATCAGCGAGCCCGCGATCACGGAGAGCACGGTGCGTGCCGCCGAGGCATCTCCCTGAAAGAGCGGCCCCCAGCCGATGCTCGTGTGCCTGTCGACCTCTACCAGGGCAACGGAGAGCGCGCCGTCAAGGACGACGATCAGCGCAGGCACGAACCACAGCCCCTGCTGGAGTTCGACCAGCGAACCTCCGAAACGCCTGAGCGCGCTCATTGGGACTTCTCAACCCGCGCCGGCGAAAACGGCGCCGACGCTAAGGACAGGTACTGCTCGGCGACAACTGCGGAACGTGAACGGGATCACCTTCGAGACGCCGGCGCCCGGCGGGTAAACGCGCAGTCCGGCAGCGATCGCGGGACGGCAGCGCGGGGCGGGGTAGTTGCTCGTGTTGACGACACGGAGCAGGGCCGTGGCCGTCTTCCCTTGCGCGAGCCGGACCGTCTGCACCTTGCTTGTGCTGCGCGAGGCTGCTTTTCCGATCCGGTTCCCCACCAGCGTCACCGCCGAGACGCCCGGGAAGCCCCGCATCCGGCAGGCGTGGCCGGAGAGATTTGTGAACTTCAGGTGGTAGTAGACGCTGCCCGCGGCGCCGTTCGCGGTCGTGTCCAACCAGACGACAAGGCGTGGCGTCGCGCAGCTTGGGACGGGGGTGGCCGCCCGCCCGGACGCGGCAACCGTCACCGCGAGCAACGCCCCGATGACGGCAGCGGCCGCCAGCGACAGATGCGGACGCGCCAGCAGCCAATCGTGGAAGGACGCATGCCCGGGGCTTCGCACAGCTTCACGTCTCGTTTCTGCCGGAGTGCGAAGGTTCGAGCCCTCCGGCGTGTGATCGGTGGGCCACGCTTGCCGCCACGAGGGCAAGCGCGCTGAACGTGACCGCGGGAATCTGCCAATCCCAGTCGATGCCTGCGTGGAGCACGAACACCGTGAGCCCGGCCGCCGGCGCGGCGAGGTTCCTCCGGATCGCGAGCGAGAGCGGGATCGCGAGAAAGGCGAGGATCAGAACGAATCCACCGACGCCGAGCTCCGACAGGACTTGCAAGTAGAGGCTGTGTGCATCGCGGGCGTACGGCGCCAGCAGGTGAACCCGGCCGAATGTCCCCGCACCCGTCCCGTCGAGAGGGTGGGCGCCGGTGGTCGCGCGCGCGGCGCTCCAGTAGGCGGCGCGGTCGCCGATGCCCGTCGGCGGGAGGACGAGCAGCCAGGCGAGTAGCGTCGCGGATCCGGCCACAAGAAGGACGGCGACCGCGCGTCGCTTCGCCGAGAGGGCGACCGCGACCAGGCACCCGACAGCGAGCGCCAGTTCGCTCCCTCGGCTGTTCGTCAGTGCGAGTGCCGGCACGAGCACGGCCAGGGGAGCTGCGAAGAGCGGCCGGCGTGCCCGGAGCGCCAGCGCCAGGCTGACGGCAGCCCCTACCGCCATCAGCGCGCCGAGCCCGTTGGCGTACCCGATCGGCCGGGTCAGCAGCCGCCCCTCGTAGGAGTCGAGCGGCGCGCCGTCGACTGCGCGCACGACGAGGGCCCACGCGCCGACCACGACGGAGCCGACGACGACGCCGGCAGCAAGCCCTTCGCCTGCGAGCAGGAAGGCCGCGAGGCCGGCGATGTAGAGCAGCGTCCGCTGCGCATCGAGGATCGACGCGGAGGGGTCCGCGGACCAGAGCGCAGAGATGAGCGAGAGCGCGGCGTACCCGCAGAGCGGGACGGCGAAGCTCAGATTCGCGCGCACCCGCCGAGTGGTCGGGCGCAACGCGAGCAGCGCGGCGGCACCGGCGAGCGCAACCGTTCCTGCCCGCCAGGCGGTCGGAGCGATCCCACCGTCGGCGGCGGCAAACAGGACGACGGCACCGGCCGAGAGTGTTGCCCCGAGGAATGCTGGGGACGGCGTCACCGCCGTCCCCAGCCGCTCCGCTGTGAGCGCCATCGGCCCCGGTTCAGCTGCTCGGGGGAGCGATCGTCACCTGCACGAGCCTTCTCGTCGACGTGCCTCCGATCGCGTCTTGTCCTTCGACGCGCGCTCGGACGAAGAGGACGAGGTAACCCTTCCGCGGGAAGAACTGCGCCGGCCGCAACTGCACCGTGGCCCAGCCATTCCCGTCGGTGCGAACTTCCGGCAATGACCCGATGCGGCTGTACGGCAACCCCTCCGGGAACACCAGAGCGTTCTGCACCGAGTTCTGGCGGCTGTCGGCTACGTGGATGCGCATCACCGTCGGCACGCTACGAGAGCGGATCGGGTTCGCCGAATAGGTCACCTTGTCGATGATCAGCCTGTTCGGGAGCACGACGAGTTTCGCGTCGACCTGCTTCCCCGTCGGGAACGAGGCGGCGATCACGCCGCTTTGCGCCGACGCTGCCGTGGTCGGGCCGCTGGAGTTGACGGCGGTCACGAGCGAACGAATCGTGTGTCCTTGGTCAGAGTCCACGGGCGTGTAGGTGTTCGTCGTGGCGCCGGCGATGGTCGTGCAGCCGTTCCCGGCCGTATCGCAGCGTTGCCACGCGTATCCGTAGAGCGAGATCGTCGTCGAGCTCGACCACGTGCCGTTCGAGGTGGTGAGTTTCTGACCCACCTGGGCGGTGCCGGTGATGGCGGGTGCCGTCTGCGGCGCCGGATGCCCGTACTCGTATTCGGCTGCGCTCGACGACCCGAGGGCGGGCCCTCCGGTCGTGACCAGCAGCATGGCCGCGCCGGACGTGACTGCGGCCAAGAGCACGGTGGCGAGCCAGCGTCCCCTGGACGATGCGTGTCTCATTTCGAGTCTCCTTTTGTCTCCTTCCGGCAACCGTAGAAGCGGCTCGTCAGCGCTGCGTGGGGTCGAATGAGCGCCGGACGAGGCTTTCGTAAAGGTGTGCTCACACCGAGGCGATACCGTGGTGCGGTGGGTCGGCTCCGCATCGGTATGCGCTGGTGGCTCGCCGGGGCCTTCGCTGGAATCGCCGTTCTGACGGCGGTGCTGACGGCGGCGGTCTCGTCCAGGCAGGTCGAAGGCGATGTTCGCGAGAACGCGCGCGAGATCGCGATTGGCAAGACCGTGTCGGCGGGGTTCACGGTCGAGCGCTCGGTCGCTTCGCGCCGGCTGGCCGTCGAGACGCGCGCGAACGCCGCGCGATACGGCATTGCATTGTTCGTCTTCTCACCCAAGGGCCGATTGGTCGCGCAAGGCTCGCACGCGGCCACCCAGTGGCGGGAGGTGCCCGACGGATCGAGTGCACTCGGCTCGGCACTCCGAGGCCGCCGGTTCGTGAAGGACGTCGGCTCCGCCACCGTCGTGGCGTTGCCCTTGCGGCGCACCACGACCGTCGCCGCGCTCGTCGCCTACGCCCCGCGACCGAGTGCGTATGGAGCATCGCTTTCGATCTTTCGGAGCGAGACCGCTCGCGCGGCGGTTTGGGCGGCGTCGGCTGCGGCTGCGCTCGGTTTCGTACTCGCGTGGCTCGTTGCGCAGCGGCTTCGCAGGATCGCAGCCGCGGCGCGCGCGATCGAGCACGGGGCATTCGACACCGAGCTGCGTCCGCGCTTCCACGACGAGATCGGCGGACTCGCCGCAACGGTCGATGCGATGCGGGGCCGGCTCGGGCAGGCGTTTGCACAACTCGAGGCCGAGCGAGATCGGCTCGAGTTGCTTCTCGATCGGTTGCACGAGGGTGTGATCGCGATCGACCGCGAGCTCTCGGTGCAATACGCCAACGCGAGCATTCGCGGCCACCTCCCGCACCTCGAACCCGGCTCGCGTCTACCGGAACGGTTCGAGGATCTTCCGCTCCGGGCGGTCGCCGAAGGTTTGTTCGCGCGCGGCGCGCCGATCGCCGAAGCGCGGTCCGACGGCCCGGACGGCGCCACGTACTCTCTCGTCGGTATCCCCGCCGCGGGCACGGAGCTCGCCGTGCTGGTGCTCGCGGACATAACCGCTGACGAGCGCCGCCGGCGCGCCGAGCGCGAGTTCGTCGCGAACGCGTCGCACGAGCTCCGCACGCCGGTGAGCGCAATCGCGAGCGCGGTCGAGGCACTCGAGCTGGGAGCACGGATGGATCCGGTCGAGCGTGACCGGTTCATCGGGCTGATCGGGCGCCAGTCGCAGCGGCTGACGCGTCTCACCCAGTCGCTCCTCGTGCTCGCGCGCGCGCAGACCGGCGAGGAGGAGATGCCGCTCGCGGCGATCGAGCTGGCGCCGTTCCTCGATCGCATCGCAGCCGCCGAGCCGTCAGGGCGCGTGCGTGTCGAGCCGGTGGGAGCAGTCGCTGCGCTCGCGCAGGCGGACGTCCTCGAGCAGGTCGTGGCGAGCCTCGTTGCGAATGCGGTCAAGCACGCACCGGCTGGAGATGTCGTTCTTCGCGCGATCGACGGCGGCGACTCGACCGTGATCGAGGTGCGCGACGTCGGCCCTGGAATCCCGGCCGAAGTGCGTTCGCGTGTCTTCGACCGCTTCTATACCGCTGAAGGTTCCGCACGCGACGGGTTCGGCCTCGGACTCGCGATCGCGCGCGACTCGGCGATCGCGATGCACGGACGGATCGAGCTCGAGTCGGAGACGGGAGTGGGAACCATCGCTCGGGTCGTGCTACATACGGCATGAACGAACGCATCCTCCTCGCGGACGACGAGCCCGATCTCCTCGATCCACTCGTCTATGCGCTCCGTCAGCACGGGTTCGACGTCACGGCGGTGCTCGACGGCGAACAGGCAGTCGCCGAGGTTCGGCGTGGGGGCTACGACCTCATGATTTGCGACGTCCTGATGCCCGGAATGCTCGGGACCGACGTCTGCCGGACCGTGCGAGCCGAAAGCGACCTGCCCATCATCCTTCTCACGGCGAAGGACGCCGAAAGCGACCGGGTCCTCGGGCTCGAGCTCGGAGCGGATGACTATGTGACGAAGCCGTTCTCGGCCGCGGAGCTCGTCGCGCGCGTGCGTGCGCTTCTTCGACGACGCGAGATCGACCGGACGGCCGCGCCGGCCCACATCCTCAGGGTCGGCGGCTTGAGCGTCGACTACGCACGACATGAAGTCGAGGCAGATGGGCAAAGCGTCGCTCTGACGGCGTCCGAGTTCACCGTGCTCGCGCTGCTTGCCGAGTCGCCTGGCCAAGTGTTCTCGCGCGCCCAGATCATGGAGCGCCTGTGGCAGAGCCCGCATACGGGTGACGGTCGCGCCGCCGATGTGCACATTTCGAACCTGCGCCGCAAGGTCGAGCGTGATCCTGGGCACCCCGAGCGCATCGTCACGGTCCGCGAGTTCGGCTACAAGCTCGTCGAGGTATGAGCGAACGCTCACATGCTCCTCACGAGGGTTGAAGCGGCCGAACATCCGTGAACACACCGCGGGCCTACCGTGGCCGCAATGGTGAGTCTCTCGACCGCACGGGTGCTCGCGCGCTGCAACGGGTTCGACGTGAGCGCCGGGGACGATCTGGTGGGCGCCGTCGCGACGCCGGTGTTCTCTGGCACGAACCTTGCCCCGGACTACCTGCTCGTGCGGCTCTCGTCCGCAGTTTCAGGTGCCTATCGAGTGATCACGCCAGACCTGGTCGCGGCGGCCGATGCAGGCTCCAAGACCGTGAGCCTCGTCATCACCGCGGAGGAGGTCGAGGCGCTCCCCGAGCCGGGCCAGTTCCAGCTCGATTCGCTCCGGAGGGCGACCGTGGGGAAGCCCGGAGAGCGGTGGTCGACGTGACCTACGAGCAAGGGATGACACGCCTCGTCGAACTCGCCGATGCGAACGCGAGTGGTTTCCGTAACAGCCGGCTGATCCTCGGCGAGTTCCATCGGATCGGCAAGAGAGACGGAGGAGAGTGAACATGAATCTGGTGATCACTTTGGTGGACGTGGTCGCGTTGCTCGTCGTCGTGCTTGCGATCATTTCGATGCGCTGAGCCGATCTGCCGGTCGCTGTCAGGCCTGCGTCGATGAACCGCCGCGACCGAGGAAGAGCTCGAGTCGGCGTCCACCGATCTCTTCGGTACGAACGGGGCCATTCACGGGGGACACCAAGTCCAGAGTACGGCGTGAACGTGAACCTAAGCTTCTCGCCCGTAGGCGCCGATGCCTTGTTCGCTATCTCGAGCTGGCGTATCGAACGCGGCTTCGAGGTCACCAGATTGCCGAGAACTATGGAGAGGCCCGCGCTTGGGGCTGACGACGGCAGCGCGATCGGCCTCGTGCTACGTCAGACGGTTGCGAGCCCGACGTAGTTCTCGGCGAGCGCGGTGGCCTGCGCGCGCGATGTCGTCAGATAGCGGAGCTGGGAACGCTGCAGGCGCAGGTCGAACGGGTCGCTATCGGGCGGTAGGTGCAGCATGGTCGTCATCCACCACGAGAAGTGCTCGCAGCGCCACACGCGCCGGAGGCAGGCGTCCGAATATGCGTCGAGCAGCGCTTCGTTGCCGCTCTCGTAGAAGCGGGCGAGGGCCTCGGCGAGCAGACGAACGTCGTGGATCGCCAGGTTCAGGCCCTTCGCACCCGTGGGCGGGACGATGTGCGCGGCGTCGCCCGCGAGGAAGAGCCTTCCATGGCGTAGTGGCTCGCAGACGTAACTGCGCATGCCGGTCACGCCTTTCTCGAGCACCGGTCCCTCGTGCAGCGTCCACCCCGCGACCGCGGTCCGGCGCTGCAGTTCATCCCAGACACGCGCGTCGGGCCACTGTTCGACCTCCTCGTCGTGGTTGACCTGGAGGTAGTAGCGGGAGCGCGTCTGCGAGCGGAGCGACAGGAGCGCGAAGCCGTGCTCGGTGTGTGCGTAGACGAGCTCGTCGATCGAAGGCGCGACGTCGGCGAGGATGCCGAGCCAGCCGTATGGGTACTCGCGCGTGAACTCGCGCAGCGCGCCAGTCGGGACGGCTTCGCGACACACGCCGTGGAAGCCGTCGCACCCGGCGATCGCATCGCACGTGATCTCGCCGCCGGCGTGGCGCACGATTCCCCGCTCGAGGTCGATACTCGTCGCCGGCGTGTCGAAGAGCAGCGGCAGCCCGCTTGCCTCCCTCGCGGCGATGAGGTCCTTCACCACCTCCGTCTGGCCGTAGATGACGATGCTGCGTCCGCCGGCAAGGTCGCTGAGTGGGATCCGATGTCGCTCTCCGTCAAACTGGAGCGAGATGCCGTGATGCGTGATGCCTTCCTGGTCGAGGCGCGCGCCGACTCCCGCATCGCGGAGCAGGTCGACCGTCCCTTGCTCGAGCACGCCGGCACGGATCCGTGCCTCGCAGTACGCCCGGCTGCGCGCCTCGAGGACCACCGTCGCGACTCCGGCGTTCTCGAGCAGCCGTGCCAGGGTCAGGCCGGCCGGGCCGGCGCCGACGATGGCGACCTGAGTCTTCAGGACGTCTCCTCCGCGAGGATCTCCTGCGCGATCGCGAACGCCCTGTTCGCGGCGGGAACGCCGCAGTAGATCGCGGAGTGGAGGAGCACCTCCTTGATCTCATCCGGCGTGAGCCCGTTCCTTCGCGCGGCCCGGACGTGCATCGCCAGCTCGTGATGGTGTCCGAGCGCCGTCAGGGCGGTGAGCGTGATCGCGCTCCGTGTGCGGCGGTCGAGCCCGGGCCGCGTCCAGATCTCGCCCCACGCGTAGCGCGTGATCAGATCCTGGAAGTCGCTCGTGAACGGCGTCGTGCCTGCCGTCGCGCGGTCGACGTGCTCGTCACCGAGAACCTCGCGGCGTGTCCGCATGCCATCCGCCCGGCGTTCGTCGTCCGTCATGCTGCCTCCAGGTGCGCGAGCGCCGCGTCGGCGAACGCGGCCGGCCGCTCGAGATTCGCGAGATGCGCGGCGTCCTCGAGGACCGCACCCCGTGCGCCTGGGATGCTCTGGACGAGGAGGTCGGTATGGGCTGCGGGGATCGCCTCGTCCTCGGCGCCGGCAACGACAAGCGTGGGCGCGACGATGTCTCCGAGGCGTTCGCCGAAGTCCCAGTCGGCGACGGCCTCGCAGCAGGAGGCGTACCCCTCCCTCGGCGTCCCGAGAAGAATCTCGCGAAGGCGCGCGCGCAGAGCACCGATCTGCGCGAATGCAGGGCAGTGAGGTAAATGCGCGTACTCGGGAGCGTAGTCGTCTGTTCCCTTGGGCAGGTCGGGAACGGCGCGGTAACCCGTGTCGCCGCCGAACCAGACGGATT
>DATINO010000046.1:0-8236 GCA_035474195.1 Gaiellaceae bacterium | reverse complement strand
CGCGACCTTCGGCAGAAGTCTGCGCGGGTCGTCGCTCCAACCGTCGCCCCAGCGGAGCGTGCGTGCGAGCGCCTGCGGATCGCCTGCGATCAGGTCGACGCGTTCGCCCGATGGGAACGCCGCATACGAGGTGTCGATCATGACGATTGCGGTCGGAAACGGGAGCGGCTCGATCACGCGCACGAGCGGATCGACGAGGCCCTGAACGTCGCTCCCGTTCGCGACGAATGCCTTCTCCGCGACGCTGCGATCGAGCGAGCTCGAGAGCGTCGCGGCATACGCGAACGTCCCGAATGACGTCGCAACTGCGACGACGACTGCGACGAACAGGCCGCGTGTCGCAGCGATGCGGCGCAACGCGAGGAAGACCTCCGGCGGCGCGCCGCCGCCACGCCGCGCGAGCACACGACGAACGAGCCGGACGGCGAGCCCCGCGGCGCCTGCGACGGCGAACACGGGGACGAGAAAGACGGCAAGCCGAGGATGGCTCGCGCCGCTCGAGGCGTGGGCAACGCCGTGGCCGCTGACGACGAGCCCGAGTAGCACGCCCGCGATCGCGAGCGGGACGACCTCCCACGGAACACGCGTCAGTTGACGCCGCCGCTCGTGCGCGCCGGTCCGACGCGGGAAGCCGGCGCCCGCACCGACCGCGACGCAGATGAGCCCGACCGCCGTCGCGGCGCCCGCCCGGGCAGCTCCGGCGGCGACGGTCTCCCCCGTCACCGTCCCGGCGGGCGCGAGCGCACGCAGCGCCGCCAGGGCGACGCCCAAACCGGCACCGAGCCCGGCCAGAGCCGGTACAAGCGCTTCGAGACCGGTGCGCGAGGCGAAGATGCTCGCCGCTTCGCCACGCGTGAACAGGACGTAGGCCTCGTCCGTGCGCCGTCGCACGAGAAACAGCCCCGCGGCGACACAGAGGCCGAACGCGATCAGGAGCCCGATCGCCGACAGGAGCGAGATCGTCGGCGTGACCGACCCGACGTCCGTCGATGCGATCGTCAGCGCCGCGCTGAGCGACGAGCTGGTCTCGCACAGCCGCGGCCGGCAGCCGAGCGAGATCCCGGCGCTCGCAAAGAGCTGTTCCCGCAACGCACGGAAACGGTGTTGGAGTCGTTGCGCGTCCGCAAACGAGAGACCGTGCGGATCGACGGGGAACTCGAACCGGTTCTCGACGACCGGGGACAGCGCGCGCGCGACGCGCCGCAGCGACGCCTCGTCCATCAGGACGAACGGCGGCGGTGGGGGCAAGTCGGGATCAGGGTTGCGGATGTCCTGTTGCCAATTCGCCCAGTACGGGTTGTCGCGGTCGGCTTCGAGCGTGTGGTAGACGCCGGCGATCGGCAATGCGACGACGCGTTGCCTGGAGATGAACCCTTGAACGGTGAGGCGGAGCGTGCCTCCCGGCCGCAGGTGCGTCACCTTCGCCATCGAGTCCGCGATCCAGACGCCCGGCCCCGCCCGCGGGGTCATGTGCTTCACGCTCGCGATCGCGCCCGTGCGTGCGAGCGGAACGACGGCGAACCCCGGCGCGGCCGACCCGGAGACCTGGATCCCGCCGGTCGTGAGCGATGAGAGCACCGGCGTCCCGAGGAAGCGAACGGAGCGCCCGAACCGAACCGCCGCCGCCCGCCGCGCGCCGTCCCCGCCGGCGCGGCCGCCCTGGACACGGATTTCCAAGCCGGCGGCGAGCGGCGACATCGAGCGCAGCTGCCCGTTCAGCGACTCGCTCTCGACACCCGCGCGGACAAGCGGAACAGCCGACGCAGCCAGCGAGGCCAGTGCGATCGAGAGCACGACCGCGGCCAGGACCGGCGGGTGCCGGCGCAGGAGCAGAGGCGCCTTGACCCACAGGACCCGCACCTCGGAACCCTAATGATCAGTTCGACGAGAAGCCGTCGAGAGCCGCCTCGACGAGCGCCGGCAACGTGCGCACGTTGTATCCGCCTTCGAGTACCGCGCCGACGCGCGGCGCGAGGTGCGAGGCGCGGCGCGCGAGCTCGCGGAACGTGTCAGTCGACACGTACATGTTCGCGAGCGGGTCTTCCGCGTGCGCGTCGAAGCCCGCCGACACGAGCAGCAGGCCGGGATCGAATGTCGTCACGGCGTCCTCCACCGCGCGCCATGCCTCGAGGTACCCCTCGTCGCCCGTTCCCGCGGGCAGCGGAAGGTTCACGAGCGTCGGCCCTTGCTCGTCCGGTCCGCCCGTCCCGGGATAGAACGGCCACTGGTGCAGTGAGACGAAGAGGATCGAATCGTCGTCGGCGACGATGTGCTGTGTGCCGTTGCCGTGGTGAACGTCCCAGTCGACGATTGCGACGCGCTCGACGCCGAGCTCCGCCTGCGCGTGCCGCGCGGCGATCGCAATCGAGTCGAAGAGGCAGAAGCCCATCGCGCGGTGTCGCTCGGCGTGATGGCCCGGCGGCCGCGCGAGCGCGAAGCCGCCGGTCCGGGCCGCCTCGATCGCCGCGCCGGCCGCAAGCAGCGCCGCGTCGTACGTCGTCTCGGTGCAAAGCGTGTCGCCGTCGAGAAAGCCGCGCGCCGTCGTCACCTGCTGGACGAGCTCCGGCGTGTGGCAGCGAAGGAGGTCTGCCTCGGTCGCCGGACCGCACTCGGCGAACGGGAAGCGCTCGTGCAGCACTGCGATGCGCTGTTGCGACTCCGGATGTCCGCCCGTCGGGTGGAGGCGGACGAACGCGCTGTTGCTTATGACGTCCGTTGCAGGGCCTCGAGTATCTGCTGCGGCGAGGAGCCGCTGCGACCGACCAGGTACGTGAGCAGCGGCGCAGTCCGCCGGTCGTCACTCGTGTGCGCGGCGATGCGGGCGATCTTGAGCAGCGCCTCGGCGTCCTCGTCGCTCACCTGCCCGTCGATACCGAGCTCTTTCGTGACGCGCTCGAGCCACTCGTTCATCCGATCGACTCTAGACGCCCGGCCAGGTTGCCCAGGCCGAGCTCGGTCGCGTGCGCAGCGGCACCCTGCCAATCCGGCGGCGTCGCCTTCAGCTCCGGCAGCGGGGCCTCGACATCCATGGTCGCGATGTCGCGATACAGAAGAAGGTCGTCCGCGATCTGCGGGAAGCGGCCGTCGGCGAGCGCCTGCGCGAGCGACCCGTGCTGCTTCAGCACGTCCGCCGCCTTCTTCGGGCCGACGCCCGGCGCGCCCGGGATCTTGTCGGACGGGTCGCCGCGAAGGGCGATGAAGTCGGGCACCTGCTCGGGCTCGACGCCGTAGCGCTCGCGCACCTCCGGTACGCCGATGCGCGCCACCTCGCTCACCCCTTTCACCGGCTGAAGGATCGTCACGTGGTCGTTGACGAGCTGGAAGGCGTCGCGGTCTGAGGTCGCGACGAGCACCGGTCCCTTCCAGGAGCGTGCAGCGGCGGCAAGGAAGTCGTCGGCCTCGTACCCGCCCGCCTTCGCGACGGCGAAGCCGAACGCCTCGACGAGCGCGGGCAGCATTCCGAGCTGCTGGAGGATCGACGGCTCGAACTCGCGGCCCGACTGGTAGGCGGGCAGCGCCTTGTGCCGGTAGGTCGGCGTCTCGAGCGAGTCCCATGCGACGAGCACCGACTCCGGCTGCTCCGCTTCCCACAGCCGCATCAGGAAGTTCGCGAAGCCGACGAGCGCGTTGAAGCGGATCGACTTCGGCAAGGCGTGGTAGGCGCGATGCGCGAGCGAATCGCCGTCGATTGCGAGCAGCAACCCCGGGTTCACAACGACGCCTCGAGCTCGTGGATCGCCGCCATCAGGCGGTCGGTCGTCTCGACGGCATCGTCCGACACCTCGACCGGTGCGCCGTAGCGCACCCGCCAGCCTTCGAACCGGCGCAGTCCGTTCGTTCCCTTGATGCCGGCGGGCACGAGCGGCACGCCCGCGTCGATCGCGATCCGTGCCGCGCCGGAATGCGCGTGCGCCTCGTGCTTCTTGCGCAGCCCCTTCCGGCGCCGCGTGCCCTCGGGGAACATCGCGATCACGTGGCCCGCTCGCGCGAGCTGCACTGCGGTGTCGATCGCCTCACGGTCGGAGAGGCCGCGCCGCACCTTGAACGCGCCGCACGCGGCGATGATCGGGCCGAGCGGGAACCAGAAGAGCTCCGACTTGGCCATGAAGCGCAGGAAGCGCCGCGGCCACAGGTCGAGCGCGAGCGGCCACGGATCGAGGTTCGAGACATGACCGGCAGCGATCACGTAGCCGCCATCGGCCGGGAGATTCGCGCGCCCGAACGCCCGGTACCGGAAGACGATTCGCACGATCGGCCAGGAAACAAGCGCAATCGCCGAGTAGAGGAAGGATGGCCGGGGAGGACGAGTCACGCGCGGCGAGTATCGCGAATCTTGACCATGACGCTAGGCTGGCGCGCGAAATGAAGCTGGTAATCGTCGAATCTCCTGCCAAGGCCAAGACCATTGCCGGGTATCTGGGCAAGGACTTCGTGGTCGAATCGTCGATCGGCCACGTTCGTGACCTGCCGCACAACGCCGCCGAGATCCCGGCGAAGTACAAGGCGGAGTCGTGGTCGAGGCTCGGCGTGGACGTCGACAACGGCTTCCAGCCGCTGTACGTCGTCGACTCGCGCAAGAAGAAGGTCGTGTCCGACTTGAAGGCGAAGCTGAAGAACGCCGACGAGCTCTTGCTCGCGACGGACGAAGACCGCGAGGGCGAGGCGATCGCCTGGCATCTCCGCGAGGTGCTGCAACCCAAGGTGCCGGTGCGGCGAATGGTGTTCCACGAGATCACGCGCCCCGCAATCGAACGCGCGCTCACCCAGACACGCGACATCGACGACGACCTCGTCGACGCGCAGGAGACCCGGCGCATCCTCGATCGCCTCTACGGCTACGAAGTCTCGCCGGTGCTCTGGCGGAAGATCATGCAAGGACTTTCCGCGGGTCGCGTGCAGTCGGTGGCGACGCGGCTCGTCGTCGAGCGCGAGCGCGAGCGTATGCGCTTCGTCGCCGCGAATTACTGGGACATTGTCGCGACGTTCGACCCGGGCGCGTTCGACGCGCGCCTCTCCGCGGTCGACGGACGCCGGGTCGCGCAGGGTCGTGACTTCGATCAGCAAGGTGCGTTGCGCACCGCCGATGCGGTGCAGCTCGGCGAGGACGACGCACGCGCACTTGGCGCCGCGCTCGCAGACTCCGCGTTCAGCGTCAGCTCCGTCGAGGAGAAGCCCTACACGCGCCGGCCCGCGCCGCCGTTCATGACGTCGACGCTGCAGCAGGAGGCGAGCCGCAAGCTGCGGCTCAGCTCGCAGCAGACGATGCGCGTCGCCCAGCGCCTCTACGAGAACGGCTACATCACCTACATGCGCACCGACTCGACGACGCTGTCCGAGTCGGCGCTGGCCGCCGCCCGCGACCAGGCGCGCGAGCTCTACGGCCCGGAGACCGTCCCGGCCGAGCCGCGCCAGTACACGCGCAAGGTGAAAAACGCCCAGGAGGCGCACGAGGCGATCCGCCCCGCCGGCGACAAGTTCCGCACGCCCGACGAGGTGCGTCGCGAGCTCTCGGGGGACGAGTTCAACGTCTACGACCTGATCTGGAAGCGGACGGTCGCCTCGCAGATGGCCGACGCGCGCGGGCAGACCGTCTCGGTTCGCATCACCGGCACCGCGAGCGACGGTCGGGTGGCCGAGTTCGCGACCGCCGGCACCGTGATCACGTTCCGCGGCTTCCTGCTCGCCTACGAGGAGGGCCGCGACGAGCCTGCGACCCACGACGACGAGGAGCGGCTCCTCCCGAAGCTCGCCGAGGGCGACGCGCTGGATGCGTCCCGCCTCGACCCCGACGGCCACTCGACCTCTCCGCCGTCGCGGTACACCGAGGCGACGCTCGTGAAGGCGCTCGAAGAGCGGGGCATCGGCAGGCCGTCGACCTACGCGGCCATCATGGGCACGATCCTCGACCGCGGCTACGTCCGGAAGCAGGGGCAGGCGCTCATCCCGGAGTTCCTCGCATTCGCCGTCGTCAACTTGCTCGAGAAGCACTTCGCGCAGCTCGTCGACTACGAGTTCACCGCGCGGCTCGAGGACGACCTCGACGAGATCGCCTCAGGCGACGAGAAGCGCGACGAGTGGCTGAGTCGGTTCTACTTCGGCGCCGACGGCGACGCCGGGCTGAAGGAGCTCGTCGAAGGCCGGCTCGCCGAGATCGACGCACGCGAGGTCAACACGGTCGAGCTGCCCGGCACCGACATCGTCGTGCGCGTCGGGCGGTACGGCCCGTACCTCGAGCGCGGCGAGGACCGCCAGACGCTGCCGCCTGACATCGCGCCCGACGAGCTCAAGCCGGAGCGCGCGGAGGAGCTGCTCGCGCAGGCCGGGCACGACCAGGAGCTCGGCGTAGACCCGGAGACCGGCCGGACGATCGTCGTCAAGGCAGGGCGTTACGGCCCGTACGTGACCGAGGTCGTCGACGGCGACGAGAAGCCCCGCACCGCCTCGCTCTTCTCATCCATGTCGCCCGAGACGGTCACGCTCGACGACGCGCTCCGCCTCCTGACGCTGCCGCGGACGCTCGGCGAGTCCGACGGCGAAGAGGTCGTCGCGGCCAACGGGCGCTACGGCCCCTATGTGAAGAAAGGCAAGGAGTCCCGGTCGCTGGAGGGCGAAGAGCAGCTCTTCACGATCAGCCTCGAAGAGGCTCTCGTGAAGCTCGCCGAGCCCCGCGCGCGGGGCCGCCGGGCGGCCGCGCCGCCGCTCAAGGAGCTCGGCGACGACCCTGTCAGCGGGAAGCCGGTCGTCCTCAAGGAGGGCCGCTTCGGCCCGTATGTGACGGACGGCGAGACGAACGCGTCCCTTCGGGCCGGGGACACCATGGACACCATCACTCCCGAGCGCGCCTACACCCTGATCCAGGAGCGCCGGGACCGCGGCCCCGCGAAGAAGCGCACGAAGCGGCGCTCGTAACTGAGTCGCAACACCCCTGTACAACATTTCCATCGCGAAACCGTCCATAATCAGGAGGTCGGGGGAGGAATGGGCCCACAGCGCCGCGCGTTCGGATGGGCGGGTACCCTGCGCTGCTGCAGGCAGGTCTGCGGCGCCGCTCGGAGAAACGAAAGGACATCGATTCAGACTTGACCCAGAGCCAGCTGACTGAACTGCTTGAGACCGAGAGCGCCGTCGCGCTGATCGCCGCCGGTGAGGAGCGCGGCTGGATCGAGCCGGCCGAGCTCGAGGCGTTCGCGGTCGAGAACGACCTCGGCGATCCGGACGTCCAGGAGGTGGTGCGCGAGCTCGAGCGCGTCGGCCTCGAGGTGCGCGAACCGGTCACCGAGGAGAAGAACACGAAGGCGCAGCCCGAGCCGGTGATCTACGAGGCCGACACGCCGTCGGGCGCGGGCGACAGCCTGCAGCTCTTCCTGGCCGACGTCGGCAAGCACAAGCTGCTCACCGCGCACGAGGAGGTCGTGCTCGCGAAGGCGATCGAGCGCGGCGATCTGCGCGCGAAGCGCCGCATGATCGAGTCGAACCTACGTCTGGTCGTGTCGATCGCGAAGGGCTACCGTGGTCTCGGCGTCCCGTTCCTCGACCTGATCCAGGAGGGGACGCTCGGGCTGAACCGCGCGGTCGAGAAGTTCGACTGGCGGCGCGGCTACAAGTTCTCGACGTACGCCACGTGGTGGATCCGGCAGTCGGTGCAGCGTGCCGTCGCCAACCACGCGCGCACGATCCGCGTGCCGGTGCACGTGGTCGAGCGTCAGCAGAAGCTCTCGCGCGCAGCGCGCCGGCTCGAGGTCGAGCTCGGTCGCGAAGCGACGAAGGAAGAGCTCGCCGAGGCGACGGGCCTGCCGCTTCAGCACGTCGAGGAGGCGCTGTCCGCAGCGTCCGCGTCGGTGTCGCTGAACCAGACGGTCGGCGCCGACGACGAGGGCGAGTTGGGCGATCTCTTCGCCGACCGCGAGGCGGCGGATCCGTTCGACGAGGCCGAGGAGTCGCTCCGGCGCCAGAACATCCGCAAGGCGCTCGACGCTCTCCCCGAGCGGGAGCGGCGCATCCTCGAGTTGCGTTTCGGGTTCGACGGTGAGCCGTGGACGCTCGAGGCGATCGGTCACGAGCTCGACCTGACCCGCGAGCGGGTCCGTCAGCTCGAGGGCCAGGCGCTGTCGCGGCTTGCCGCCCTGCGCGAGCTCGCCGGCCTCGCCGCGTAGCCGGGTGTCTGACACCAGAAGGTGTCAGACACCTTTTGCGTCCCTGGTGCTAGCGTTCTGCTAGCAGATGGCAACCTTGCACG
>DATINO010000045.1:0-4346 GCA_035474195.1 Gaiellaceae bacterium | reverse complement strand
CATCGACGCGGCAGGTCTCGGGTTCCTCGGGCTCGGGCCGCAGGATCCCTCGACGCCGGAGTGGGGAAACATGCTGACGAGCACCGTGCGCTACCTGCAGACGGCGCCCTTCCTGGCGATCTTCCCGGGTGTCGCGATCGTCCTCTCCGTGCTCGGGTTCAACCTGATCGGCGACGGCCTGCGCGAGGCGCTCGACCCGAAGCTGCGAGGACGCGCATGACATCGCGCACGCCGCTCCTGGAAGTCGAGGATCTGGAGGTCCGGTTCTGGACGAGCCGCGGGCTCGTGCACGCCGTCAACGGCATCTCGTTCGACATCGCACCGGGCGAGACGCTCGGCATCGTCGGCGAGTCGGGCTGCGGGAAGAGCGTCACCTCGCTCGCGCTGCTCGGCATCCTCCCGCGCGCCGGGCGCGTTACCGCCGGCAGTGCCCGGCTCGACGGCAAGGAACTGACGACGATGAGCGACTCGCAGCTGCGGGCGATCCGCGGGCGGCAGATCGCGATGATCTTCCAGGACCCGATGACGAGCCTGAATCCGGTGCTCACGATCGGGCGCCAGCTGCGCGAGCCACTCGAGACGCACCTCGGGATGAACAAGAAGGAGGCGCTCAGCCGCGCCGCGGAATTGCTCGACAGCGTCGGCATCCCGAACGCCCGCCAGCGTCTGCGCGACTACCCGCATCAGTTCTCGGGTGGAATGCGCCAGCGCGCGATGATCGCGATGGCGCTCGCGTGCGAGCCGAAGCTGCTGATCGCCGACGAGCCGACGACCGCGCTCGACGTGACGATCCAGGCGCAGATCCTCGACTTGCTGCGTGCGCTCGTCGAGGAGCGCGACACGGCGCTGATCATGATCACGCACGACCTCGGCGTCGTCGCGGGGATCTGCGAGCGCGTCAAGGTGATGTATGCCGGCACGTTCGTCGAGGGCGGGACGGCTGACGACATCTTCGACTCGCCGCGCCATCCGTACACGCTCGGCCTGCTCGAGAGCGTCCCGCGCCTGCACACACGACGCGCTGCGGCGCTGAACCCGATCCCCGGCACGCCCCGCAACATGCTGTCGGCGCCGACGTCGTGCCCGTTCGCGCCACGCTGCCGCTACCGCAAGGAGCACTGCGACGCCGAGCTGCCGCAGCTCGAGGAGCTCGAGCCCGGGCACGCCGCTGCGTGCTTCTACCCGGTCGACGCGGCTGCGTGGGAGCGGAGCCAGCTGGAGGCGTCGGCATGAGCACGAACGGTGGAGCACCGCTCGTCGAGGTCGACGACCTTCGCGTCTGGTTCAAGCTGACGAGCGGCGTCGTGCTCGATCGCCACGTCGGCGACATCAAGGCGGTCGACGGTGTGTCGTTCTCGATCGCCCGCGGCGAGACGGTCGGCCTCGTCGGCGAGTCCGGCTGCGGCAAGTCGACGCTCGGGCGCACGATCCTCCGTCTCTACAAGCCGACCGGCGGGCGCATCGTCTTCGAGGGGCGGGACATCACCACTGCGTCCGAGGCCGAATTGCACCCGGTGCGCCGGAGGATGCAGATGGTGTTCCAGGACCCGTATGCGTCGCTCAACCCGCGGCACTCGGTCGGACGCATCGTCGGGGAGCCGCTGCGCACACACGGCATCGCCAGCGGGCGTGAGGTCGGCCGCCAAGTCGCGCAGCTCCTCGGAGTCGTCGGGCTGCCTGCGGACGCGGCGAACCGCTACCCGCACGAGTTCTCGGGCGGCCAGCGGCAGCGCATCGGCCTCGCGCGCGCTCTCTCGCTCAATCCCGATTTCGTCGTCTGCGACGAGCCCGTCTCGGCACTCGATGTCTCGATCCAGGCGCAGATCGTCAACCTGCTCGAGGATCTCCAGCGCGACTTCAACCTGACGTATCTCTTCATCGCCCACGACCTCGCGGTCGTCCGCCACATCTCGACGCGGATCATCGTCATGTACCTCGGCAAGATCGTCGAGATCGCGCCGGCGGACGACCTGTACGAGAACCCGCTGCACCCGTACACGGTCACGCTGCTCTCCGCGATCCCGGTTCCCGACCCGAAGGTCGAGCGGACGCGCCGCGCGATCCGCGTCGGCGGCGACCTGCCGAGCCCGGTGAACCCGCCGGATGCGTGCCGGTTCCACACGCGCTGCCCGTTCGTGCAGCCGACGCGCTGCGCCGACGAGGAGCCGAGCCTGCGCGAGCTGAACGGCCACGTCGTCGCCTGCCACTACGCCGAGGCGATCAAGGCGGGCGAGATCACTCCGGCCGAGCGTTCGCCGGTTGCGCCCGCAGCGTAAGTCCTCATAGTCGAAGGTCCGGCTCTCAGCCCGAGAATCCTGGCCTTTGGTCCAGCGACATCGCGATCAAGCAAAACACGATGGAACCAGGATCCAGATGCTGCGGCGCATTCTCGACCCTTCGGCACGACACCCGGCGTGCGCATGAGCGCCGGCCGGGTCGTGTCGGTGGGGAGTCGAGGGTGGCGGCCGTGGCGGGAATTGAACGTCTAGACGTCACCAAGGGGAGAGGGGATCGAATTCATGGAGGGCTTGAAGCGGAGTCGTCAGCGCCTGCGTTCACCGTGGCGCGCTCGTGCTCTCTACGCATTCGCAGCGCTCGTCGGCGCGGTGGCGCTGGTGAGCCTTCCTGCCATCTCCAGCGCCGGCATCGGCGACAGCGCGCTCGACCTGGGCAGTTCGGGCGCGTACGTGACCTTCGGCGATCCCGCGAAGCTCGATCTGGCGCAGTTCACCGTCGAGACGTGGTTCAAGCGCACGGGGACGGGAACGCCGAACTCTACTGGGACGGGTGGCGTCGCAAGCCTGGTCCCGCTCCTCACGCACGGCGCGCCCGAGGCGGAGAAGTCGAACGTCGATGCGAACTGGATTCTCGGCATCAGCACGACCGGGACAGGGACGACGAATGTCCTGGCCGCCGATTTCGAGGAAAGCGCCGCCGGCGCGTCACCGGGCACGAACCATCCCGTCTACGGGACGACGGTGATCACGAACAACGTCTGGCACCACGCGGCCGCGACGTACGACGGCTCGACCTGGAAGCTGTACCTCGACGGGAATCTCGAGACGACGCTCGCGGTCAATCAGCCTGTGCGTTCGGACTCGATTCAGCGTGTCGGTCTCGGGGCGATGATCACATCGACCGGTACGGCGCTCGGCCGCTTCCAGGGCGTGCTGGACGAGGCGCGGGTGTGGGACCACGCGCGCACCGGCGCGGAGATCCTCGCTGCGAAGGATCAGGAGCTGACCTCCGGGACCGGACTGGTCGCGCGTTGGGGCCTGGACGACGGGACGGGCACGAACGTCGCCGACAGCGTGGCCACGGCTGCGAGCGGCACCATTACGGGCACCGGCTACTCCTGGGTCTCGCCGCCGACGAACCACGCGCCGGTTGCCACGGCGGACGGGTATACGACGGCGCAGGACGCGCAGCGGGTTGTTGCTGCGCCGGGTGTGCTCGGCAACGACACCGATGCCGACAGCAACCCGTTGACGGCGGTGCTCGACTCGACGGTCAGCCACGGCACGTTGGCTCTTGCAGCGGACGGCAGCTTCACCTACACGCCGACGACCGGCTACAGCGGGCCCGACAGCTTTACCTACCACGCGAACGACGGGACTGCCGACTCGAACGTCGTGACGGTGTCGCTCACGGTCACGGCGGCGGCGGGAGACACGGCGTTGCAGTTGAACGGGTCGACTCAGTATGCGACGTTGGGTGCTGCGAGTGATTTGCGCTCGGCGACGTATACGGCCGAGTTGTGGTTCGAGCGGACGGGTGCGGGGGTGGGGACGAGCACCGGGACGGGCGGGATCGCGAGTGCGATTCCGCTGATCGCGAAGGGTCGCGCCGAGGGGGAGACGGCGGCGCAGGACATCGACTATTTCCTCGGGATCGACGCGTCGAGCGGGAAGCTCGTGGCCGACTTCGAGGAAGGCCAGACGGGCGCCAATGCGAGCATGAACCATCCGTTGACGGCGTCGACGGTGATCACGAACAACGTCTGGCATCACGCGGCGGTGACCTATGACGGCACGACCTTGAAGGTGTATCTCGATGGTGCGCTGGACGGGTCGCTGACGGTCGGGCAGCCGGCGAACGCCGCGACCAACGCACTCACCTCGGTGGGCAGTGCGTTGACGACGACCGGGACGGCGGCCGGCTTCTTCGCCGGCGTGGTCGACGAGGTGCGGATCTGGAACAGCGCTCGCACACTGGCGCAGCTCCAGACGTCTATGGACAGCGAGATCACCTCGCCGCAGAGCGGGCTGCTCGGTGTCTGGAACCTGAACGAGGGCAGCGGCTCGACGCTGGCCGACCATTCCGGCAACAACCTGACCGGTGCGGCA
>DATINO010000044.1:0-22671 GCA_035474195.1 Gaiellaceae bacterium | reverse complement strand
CGAGCCGCATGCGAAGGAGCTCGGCTCCGAACGTGAGCTCGAGGGAATCCGAGAGATCCTGGCGCGCGGCAACGGCGCCGACCGTCAGCTGCGCGTGTGGAACGCGAACCGCGACATCGTCGAGGTCGTGCGGGAGATCTCCGCCGCGACGGAAGCGGCAGTCGTCAGCGCAGCACCCGAAGCAGTCCCGTAATCGGCGCGTACCCGAGCGCAACAGCGTTCCCGGGTGTGACGTCGATCACGCGCCGTTCGCCGAGCCCGATGCGGGCGATCGACTTCCCGTCGGCGACTGCGATCTCGCTCCCGTCACGGCCCAACGCGATGCGGGTACCCCAGCCGATGTTCCAACCCGGTACATCGATCGCGAACGCCGTCGCGACCTTGCGCGCACCGACATTGATTCCGACGACCTTCTTGTAGCCCGGGCTGACCGCCCACAACGTGCTCGGGTGCGCACCGGGCGCGAGCGCCATCGCCCAGGACGCCGCACCACCGTAGTCGCCGGTCCCCGGGAGGTCGATGCACCGAGCCTGCGCCTTGACGAGATTCAGCACGTGCACCATCGCAGCGCCGTTGCCCGAGACGTAGAGCGTGAAGAGCAGCGTGCCGTCGGGTGACGCGAGCCGCGCGAACGGCGAGCCCCAGATCGTCCCCGACTCGTGCGGATCCTTGATGAGCTTGGCCGTCGGGCTGTCCGTCGAGAGGTCGACGTAGTCAACCTGGTACGAACCGCTCTTCAGGTACTTGATCAGGAAGAGGTTGGTACCTCGCAGCGCGTCGAAGTCCCAGTTGCCCTGCGGGAGCGGGACCTGCCGCCACGAGTGCGGCGAGATGATCACCAGCGTCTGGGCGCCGTTCACCTTGCGGAACGCAACTGCGCTTGAGCCGTCCTGCGAGACGCCGGAGAACCCGAAAACCCACGGCAGCGTCGTCTGAGCCTTGATGGCGCCGGTCCGCAGGTCGAACCACGTCAGCTGCTTGCCCGTTCGGTGGACGAGCACATTCCCGCCGACGAACCCTCCCGGCACGGAGAAGAGGTGCTTCCCGGTTCGCAGGTCGGCGACCGAGACCCGGCCGAGGGCCGTGTGCCGGTACGCGACGAGCGTGCCGTCGGAGAGCGTGAACTGGCTCGGTGCGCAGTTGAGCGGCGAGCAGGCGGCGGCGCTTGCGGCTCCAGGAAGCAGCAGGAGCGTCACGGCGGCGAAGGCGAGCAGCAGACGCGTCATGCGTGCAATACGCATCATGGACCCCCAGAGGTCCAGGCGCCGTATGGACCTCATGAGGTACGCCCGTCGTAGAGTCGTGGGGTGGCGGAGCGCGCCTGGATCCGGGGTGCCCAGCGAGGCTCTGTCGACGACCTCGAACGGCTCTTTCGCGAGCACTGGCCGCGCGCGCTCAGGGCAGCGCGGCTCGTCACGGGCGACCCCGCCGCCGCCGAGGACATCGCCCAGGAAGCATTCCTCGCCGCCGTCCGCAACCTCGACCGCTTCGACCGCCGCCGGCCGTTCGGCCCGTGGCTGCACCGGATCGTGGTCAACCGCGCGATCGACTGGACGCGCGCCCGCCGGTTGCGGGCCGAGGTGGAGCTCGGCGATTACGTCGCCGCCCCGCCGGCGCCCGAGCCCGACGGGGAGGCGTTTGCCCGCATCGGCGAGCTCCCGGCCGAGCACCGGGCGGTCGTCGTCCTCCGCTACCTGCTCGAGTACACGCCGGGTGAGATCGCCGAGCTCCTCGACCTACCGCGCGGCACTGTCAACTCGCGACTCCGCCGCGGCCTCGATCGGATGAAACGTGACGCCTGAGGACAAAGCGTGGGAGGTCGTGAAGCGTGCCTACCAGGAGCGCTCGCACACACCGCAGCCGCGCAGGACGAGACTGGCGCTGGCGGCGACGGCGGTAGCCGTCGCCGCGGTGGTGGTCGCAGCTCTCTCGCCCCCAGGAAAGGCGGTCTTCAAATCCGTGCGCAAAGCCGTCGGGATCGAGCGCGCGGAGCCGGCGCTCTTCTCCCTGCCGGCTCCGGGGCGGTTGCTCGTCGTGTCGAGCGACAACGGCGGCGTCTGGCTCGTCAAGTCGAACGGCTTCGTCCGCAACCTCGGGCCCTACTCCGACGCCGAGTGGTCGCCGCACGGGCTGTACGTGATCGCGACCGAGCGGAACGCGCTCGTCGCGTTCGACCCCGACGGAGGCGTTCACTGGAAGCTCGCGCGGCGCGACCCGTCGTCGCCGCGCTGGGAAGGGACGATGACCGACACGCGGATCGCGTACCTCGCTGCCTCGGGGCTGCGCGTCGTCGCCGGTGACGGGAGCGGTGACCGTCTTCTCGACGCGTACGCGGGGCAGGTCGCGCCCGCCTGGGATCCGGCGCGCCTGCACACGCTCGCGTACTACAGCGGCGGCGCGATCGTGCTGCGCCGGGCGGACGGGTCGCTCGTGTGGCGCGCACCGATCAAGATCCTTCCCGCCGCGCTCGAGTGGTCGTCCGACGGTCGGTACCTCGCCGTCAGGTCGACGAAGCAGATCGTCGTGATCGACCGGCACGGGCACGTGCACCGGACGATCTCGATGCTCGGCGCGGAGCTGCGGCAGGCGACCTTCAAGCCCGGCACACACGACCTCGCGGTGGTCGTGCAGGCGACCGGCCGGAGCGAGGTTCGCATCGTCGACGTCGACCACCCTGGGCACGCGCGGCTGCTGTTCGCGGGGCCTGGCACGTTCGGCGACGTCGAGTGGTCGCCGTCCGGCGACTGGCTGCTCGTCAACTGGCCGGACGCGAACCAGTGGGTGTTCATCAAGGGAAAACAGGTGCGCGCAGTCGCGAACATCCGCGAGCAGTTCGCGCGCCCGGACGGTCTGGGGCCGCTCCTGGAGCTGGACGGCCGCTGGTGCTGCTCCAAGTAGAGTCGCGTCCATGCTCCAGGCAGGCGATCGCGTCCCGGACGCAACGGTTTACCTCGGTCCCGGCCAGCCCGTGTCCATGCGCGATCTGCTCGACGACGGACCGAAGCTTCTCGTCTTCTATCTCTTCGACTGGTCGTCCACCTGAACGAACGAGATGGAGCTCCTGCGTGACAGGAGAGCCGATTTCGACGAGTTGGGAGTCCAGCCGGTCGGCATCTCGCGCGACTCGCCGTACACGCACATCGCCTGGACACAGGCGCTCGACCTGAACTTCGGGCTGCTCTCCGACTTCAACGGCGAGGCGGTGCGCGGATTCGGGATCGGCTTTGAGTTCCGCGGCTTCCGCGACGTCGCTCAGCGAAGCGCGTTCCTCGTCGACGAGAGCGGGGTGATCAGGAATGCCTGGAACTACGTGACCGGTGACGTCCCCGACGTCGAGGTGTGGCTCGAAGCGGCGCGAAGCTTGAATCCGGCCGCCTGACCTGCTTCGATCGAGCGATGGACACACCAGCAACGGGGTCAGCCGCGCCCGGCCGCGGCACAAGCAACCTCACGTACGGGATCCTCGCCGGCGTTGCGATCGTCGGGGTGATCTTCGCGTTCTCAGGCTCGGCGTTCATGCCGAACAACTGGTATTCGCTGTTCAAGGCGGTGCACGTGCTCGGCGCCGTCATCTGGGTCGGCGGTGGGGTCTCGATCATGATCCACGCGATCCGGGGGCAGCGGGCATACAAGCCGGAGGACATCGTCACGGTCGCCAAGCAGGCGGCGTTCATGGGCGAAAAGGTCTTCGCACCGGTGGGGCTCATCACGTTCCTGATGGGGATCGCGATGATGATCAACACCAATCTGGGTTGGGGTCACTTCTGGATCGTCGCCGGTCTGATCGGCTACGCATCGACGTTCATCGTCGGCATCGCGATCCTCTCGCCGATGGCGAAGAAGATCGACGAGTCGGCGGAGCGCAACGGACCGACCCATCCGGAGACGATCGCCCTGATCGAGCGGATCATGCTCATCGCGCGGTTCGACGTCGCCGTGTTGATGCTCGTCGTGCTCGACATGGTCACCAAGCCCTTCGCGTAGACGGCTGCGGGCCGTCAGGCGGCGTGCGCCGCCTGACGGCCTGCCCGCAACATGCTCAGCAGTACGTGGCGACGATCGTGCCCGTCCCCGCGTGGCCCGGATCGTTCGCGTACCCGGGTGCCGTCTGGACAACGACGATGTGCACGATTCCGCCCGAAATGACCGCTCCCGCCTTCCCGATCGAAGTCGACACGATCGTTCCCAGAAGGTGATCGTCTTCCCGGCCAGGCCACTCCCGTCGTCAGTGCGAGTGAGACGCGCGGAGAGGGTCGCGGCATCGTGGTAGTCGGCTGTCGCGGCTCCGTCGTACCCGAGCGTCGTCCGCGCTGGCCCGACCGTCTGGTCGAGCGTCGACGAGCTGGCCTTGAAGTTCGACGAGTTTCTCGAATAGGCCGCGGTGATCGAGTGCGGCCCGACGGCCAGCGACGCGGTCGTCACCGCCGCATGACCCGCCGAGTTGACGGCAACAGGCGGCCCAAGATCGACGCCGCCGTCCTGGTCGTTGCGGTGAACGTCACGGCGGCGCCGTACTCGGATGGATTCGCGGACGACGTCACGGTCGTGGCGGTCTCCGCCGCATCGACCGTCTGCGGCAGCAGCAGGATGCCGACGAGGAGCGGGCCGCTCGAGCCCTCGACGTCCGGATTGTCGCTCATGAAGCGCGCGGAGACGTCGTGGTCGCCGACAGCGAGGTCGGAGGCACCGATGCTCGCGTGCCCGCCCGTGTCGAGAGGCGGAGAAGGAGAGCGATGAGCGTTGTCATGCACGCACGCTGAGCGCCCGCCGCATGGTTTCCGCATAGATGTTGTGACGCGCGCTAGCCGCGTGGTGTCCGGCGGAGCATGCGGCCAAGCAGCCGTTCGGTGTGGGTCGGCCTCTCCTCGTCGAAATGCCCCTCCACCGCGGCGCGGTACGGCGTCGCGACACGGCGGGCGTACGCGGCGAATCCCTCCTGCCTCAGCGGCTGCCAGTCCTCGCGGTACGGGACCCAGACATGGTCGCGCCCGACGTGCTGGGCGGAGTTGAGGAACGCGAGCCCGATGCCGCTCGAGACGGCGAGCAGCGAGCGGTTCTCCGCGCGCGCCTGCCTGACCAGCCCTTCGTAGAGCGCCTGCAGCTCGTCGGGGCCGGGCAGCTCCTTCCGCTCGGCCGCGAGCTCGGCGATCGATGTGCGCAGCTCCTTCAGCTCCATCGGAGGAACATCGATCAGCGCGGCGCTCTTGCCCGCTCCGCGCTCGAGCACGCCGAGCAGCTGGTCGACGCTCGCGATCTCGGCGTCCCGATCGAGCACGCCGCCCGCCTTCAGCTCGCCGACGAGCGCGGCGAGGTACACGCGCGACCCACGCGCGAGGTCGCTTGCCGCGGCGAGCAGCCATAGCGGCGAGAACCCGAACGCGGCGATCGAGCCGAGCTCGACGACGTTGCCGGCTCCCTTTCGCACCGCGAGCTTGCCGGCCGTCGGCTGGTCGGGCTGCGCTCCCTGGTCGACGCCGCCGACGAGCTCGATCGTGATGCGAAGGACGTTCTTGGCGGTCGCCTCGTAGACGCGCGACTGCCGGACGAACCGCGGCAGCACGACCTGAGCGGTCTCGTGCACGGCGCCGCCGAGGATCGCCGCGGCCGAGCGGACGACGCGTTCCGGTAGGGCGACGAGACGGCGACCACGCACACTCCCATCTTTGCAGCGACAATGCGATGATCGGCGCATGACCAACCCGAACAAGGCCCTGTGGGAGAAAGGCGACTTCACGCGGATCGCCGACACGATGCGCGACAGCGGCGACTCGTTCGTCGACTTACTCGGAGTCACCAGCGGAATGGACGTCCTCGACGTCGGGAGCGGCGACGGCACGACCGCCGTGCCGGAGGCCCGTCGCGGCGCGAAGGTTCTCGCCGTCGACATCTCCGCGCCGCTCGTCGCCGCGGGCAACGCGCGCGCCGAGGCGCTCGGCCTGTCGAACCTCAGGTTCCAGGAGGGCGACGCCTCTCAGCTCGACGATCTCGCCGACGACAGCTTCGACCTGGTCGTCAGCGTCTTCGGTGCGATGTTCGCACCGCGGCCGTTCGACGTCGCGAAGGAGCTCGTGCGCGTGACGCGGCCCGGCGGCCGGATCGTCATGGGCAACTGGATCCCCGGCGACCCGACTCTCGTCGCGCAGCTCCTCCGCGTCAGCTCGGCGTACTCCCCGCCGCCACCGGAGGGCTTCGTCAGCCCGATGACGTGGGGTGTCGAGAGCGACGTGACGGAACGCTTCACCGCGGCGGGCGTGCCCGAGGACGCGATCTCGTTCGAACGCGTCTCCTTTACCTTCGACCACCCCGGTACGCCGTCGGAGTTCCTCGCCGACTTCCGTGACTACTACGGACCGACCATGAACGCGTATGCCGCAGCAGCCGCAGACGGTCGCGAGGACGAACTGCACGCCGAGCTCGACGCGCTCTTCAACGAGCACAACACGAGCAGTGACGCGACGACGATCACCGCGACCGTCCTGAAGGTGACCGTTCGGGTCTAGCGGGCGGGCTGAACCAGGTCGATGTGATCGGCCGGCGTCGAGCCGGCCGATCACATACCCATCGCGTGATACCCGGAGTCGACGTACAACGTCGTCCCGGTGACGTTCGACGCGCCCTCGCCGAGCAGGTACTCCGCCGCGGCGCCGACGTCGTCGGCGCTCACGTGACGATGCAGCGGCGCGCGCTCTTCGACGATCGACTCCATCGTCGGGAAGCCCGCGATCGAGCGCGCGGCCAGCGTGCGCACGGGGCCCGCGGAGATCGCGTTCACGCGGATGTTCTTCTCGCCCATGTCCCAGGCGAGGTACTTGACCGACGAGTCGAGTGTCGCCTTGGCGACGCCCATCACGTTGTAATGCGGCACCGCGCGCTCGCCGCCGAGGTACGTCATCGTGACGATCGAGCCGCCGCCCGCTTTCTCCATCAGCGGCTCCGCCGCGCGAGCAGTCGCGACGAGCGAGTACGCGCTGATGTCGATCGCCATCCAGAAGCGATCGCGCGGCGTATCGGTGAAGCGGCCCTCGAGATCCTCCGCCGCGGCGAACGCAACCGAGTGCACGAGGATGTCGAGCTCGCCGCCGAAGACGTCCCCCACTTCGCCGAAGACGCGCTCGATCCCGGCGTCGTCGCGCACGTCGAGCTCGGTGACGAGTGGGCTCGACACCGACTCCGCGAGCTCGCGCACGGTCTTCTCGATGCGCTCGCCCTGGAACGTGAACGCGACCCGGGCGCCGCCTTCGGCCAGCCGGCGGGCGATCGCCCACGCGATCGACCGCTTGTTCGCGACGCCGAGAACGAGTGCCCGCTTCCCCGAGAACATCACGGGCGATGCTAACTGGCATCGGCTACTGTGCGGAGCCTTGCGCCGCCCCCTGCTCCTGACCGTCGCGATCGCGCTGGTCGCGTCGGCGGCGGCTTCTGCAGCGCCGAAGCCGATTCATCGTGAGGTCCGCGAGCAGGGATTCCAGCGTGTCCGCGTCGGCCATTTGACGATCCCGCCGAGGTCCGAGCGTGGGACCACCCGGGTGATCGTGCGCCTCGCGAGCCCACCGCTCGCCGCCTGGAACGCCGCGCGGCAGACGACGTCGGCGCGCAGCGCGCAGCACCTGAACGTCCACTCGGCAGCAGCGCAGGCGTACGTCGCCGAGCTGATGCGCCGCCAGGACGTCGCGATCACAGCCGTTCGCGCAGCGATCCCGAACGCGGTGTTCCAGGAGCGCTACTCGATCCTCCTCGACGGGTTCGCCGTGCAACTCCCGGCGAAGAGCCTGCCGAAGCTGCTGCGCGTCAGCGGCGTCACGAAGATCTATCCGAGCCTCGCGTACTACTCGACGATGGATCGCGGGCCGTCGGTCATCCACGCAACCGACCTCGAGGCCGCGACCGGCGACAAGGGCCAGGGCGTCAAGATCGCGGTCGTCGACACGGGCGTCGACTCGACCAGCCCGTTCCTGAATCCCGCAGGCTTCAGCTACCCGGCCGGCTTCCCGAAGGGCGACACGAAGCTGACGACGCCGAAGGTGATCGTCGCGAAGGTCTTCCCCGGCGAGCCGCGGGACAAGAACAGCACGAAGCCGTTCGACCCGACGGAGCCCCACGGCACGCACGTCTCCGGGATCGCCGCGGGCGACGAAGGCACGAACGCACCGGCCGGGCCCGACCACCCTGCCGTCGCGAACCTCTCCGGGGTCGCGCCGAAGGCATGGATCGGCAACTACCGCGTCTTCACCGTGCCGACCCCGCTCGGCCACGAGGCGTCGACGCCCGAGATCGTCCACGCGTTCGAGGCGGCCGTCGCCGACGGCATGAACGTCATCAACTTCTCCGGCGGCGGCCCGCAGACCGACCCGGTGAACGACGCAATGTTCGAGACGATCCACAACGTCACGCTCGCCGGCGTCGTGCCCGTGATCGCGGCCGGCAACGACCGCGAGGACTTCGGCTTCGGCACCGCCGGCACGCCGGGCGTCGCTCCCGACGCGATCGCGGTGGCCGCGACGTCGAACTCGCACGTCTTCGCGCCGGCGTTGTCCGTCACCGGCGGGCCGCCCTCGCTGGGTGCCGTGCCGATCCAAGGCGCCGCCGGGATGAAGCTGCCCGCAGCGTGGTCGACGCTCGACCAGACGATCGTCGACGTCTCGGAGATCATGGGCACCGACGGAAAGCCGGTCGATGCGCATCTCTGCGGCGCCGCGAGCGACCCGAACTCCGGCGACGGCACGCTGCCGGCCGGGTCGCTGACCGGCAAGATCGCGCTCGCCTCGCGCGGCACGTGCACGTTCGCGTCCAAGGCTGACCGCGCGAAGCGCGCGGGCGCGATCGGCTTGATCCTCGCCGACAACCGCTTCGGCGAGGCGAACGCGATCCCGATTCCGCTCGCGTTGCCGGCCGGCATGATCTCCGACCTCGATGCGTCGGTGCTCCGCGGCTATGCGTCGCAGCACGGCGGCCAGGCGACGATCCGGGTCTCGAGCGACATCCGCGAGATCCAGACCGGACGGAGCGGCGTCATCACGAGCTTCTCGTCCGCCGGCCCGACCGATTTCGGCTGGGATCTCAAGCCCGACATCTCGGCCCCGGGTCTCGACGTCCTCTCCTCCACGCCGCCGCTGACCACCGGGTCGACGTTCTCCGTCTTCGCCGGCACGTCGATGGCGACGCCGCACGTCGCGGGCGCGGCCGCGCTGCTCGTTCAGCGCCATCCGAACTGGACGCCGGCGCAGATCAAGTCGGCGCTGATGTCGACCGCCGGCGCGGCGTGGCAGGACACCGCCCGCACGCAGGAGGCGAACGTGCTCCTCGAAGGCGCGGGCCTCGCGAACGTGCAGGCGGCCGACGACCCGAAGCTCTTCACCGACCCACAGTCGCTCTCGTTCGAGCGGATGGACGTGGCGACCGGCACGCAGCGGAAGTCGTTGCTCCTCTCGCTGACCGACGCCGGCGACGGCGCGGGCACGTGGAGTGTGTCGGTGGCACCGCAATCGCAGACCTCGGGCGTCCAGGTCGCCGTGCAGCCGACGGTCACGCTCGGGCCCGGCGGCCTCGCGTTCGTCCCGGTCACCGTCACCGCGGACGCGAACGCGGCCACCGGCACCAACGACGGCTTCATCGTCCTCGGCGGGAACGGCGTCCAGCGCCGCGTCCCCTACGCATTCCTCGTCGAGCGGCCCGCGCTTCGCGACGCGCCGTCGACGCCGTTGAAGGAGATCGAGGTCGGCAACACCGCGAAGGGAACGAGCAGAGTGTCGGTCTACTGCTGCCCGGCCGAGCCGTTCGGGCCTCCGCCGACCTACACCGGCGCACCAATGAACGAGGACGGCTCCGAGACGCTCTACTCGTTCGAGGTCAACCAGCCGATCGTCAACTTCGGCGTCTCCGTGATCGGCGCGTCTGCGAACTCGCTGATCGATCCGTTCATTCTCGGCTCCAAGGACGAGAACGACGTTCAGGGCTACGCGGCGATCCCGACGGACGTGAACTCGCTGACCTACGACGCGAACCTCGACGTCGGGGCAGCCGGGGTGCAGTTCCCGCGGCTGCAGCGGTTCTACGTCGCCGTCGACTCGCGCGCCGACGAGTTCACGAATCGCTCGCAGAAGGGCCAGTACGTCCTCAAGGCATGGGTCGACGATCTCGTCGGGCCTGCGGTGCGCATCCTTACGACGCGCGTCACGGCCGGGCGGCCGCTGATCGCCGCGGTCGCGGTCGATCCGCAGTCGGGCGTCGATCCGCTGTCGCTCGTCATCAACTACTCGGGCGCGCTCGTCGGCGCTTCGGCCTACGACCCGGCCAGCGGCCTGGTCCTCTTCGGCATCCCGGCGGCCGCGCCGCCGTTCAAGGCCGGGAAGACGAATCTGATCCTCCAGGCGTCCGACTACCAGGAGACCAAGAACATCAACACCGTCGGCGACGCGATCTACCCGAACTCGACATTCGCGCAGAAGAAGATCACGGTCGTCGCCGGTCCCACCGTTTCGTGGCTCGCGCCCGCACCGAACGTGTGCGCCGCGAAGACCGAGCAACTGGTCGTGACCGGCGGCGCGGTGAAGAAGGTCGAGCAGGTCGAGTTCACGCTCGACGGAAAGCGGATCGGCGTCGACAAGTCCGGCCCGGTCGGGATCTACTCGTTCGCCTGGAAGACGGGCAAGACCGAGAAGGGCATCCATACGCTCGTGGCCAGGCTCACCGACGCGGGCGGCACGACCGCTGCGTCAGCACGCAAGATCAAGATCTGCAAGTAGCACTGGTCACCGGCGCCTCCTCCGGGATCGGAGCCGAGGTCGTGAAGGCGCTCCAGCGTCGGGGCACGCTCGTGGTCGGGCTGTCGCGTTCGCCGTCGGCTGCCGACGAGCACGAGGCGTGCGACGTCGCCGACCGCGCAGCAGTGCAGGCAACCGCCGCGCGCGTCCTCGAACGCCACCCGCGCATCGACCTGCTCGTCAACAACGCGGGCGTCGCCGGGCGCACGACGTATCTCGACGGCGACGCCGAGCGGATCGAGCGGGTGATCGACGTCAACTATCTCGGGTCGATCTGGACGACACTCGCGTTTCTGCCCGGCTTGCAAGCGGGGTCGCACGTCGTCAACGTCGTGTCGGTCGCGGGCGTGTTCGCCGAAGGGCCGTATTCCGCGTCGAAGCACGCGCAGCTCGCGTTCTCGCGGTCGATCGCGGCAGAGCTCGGGCCGCGGGGCGTCAAGGTCCACGCCGTTCTCCCCGGCCTGATCGAGACGCCCGGCTTCCCGCAGCGCCGCCGCGTGCCGCGGCCGCTCTACCGGTTCGTCGCGCCGCCCTCGCTCGTCGCAGAACGGCTGCTCGCGGCGGTCGACCACGACCGCCGCGAGATCTACGTGCCGCGCTGGTACCGGCCGGCCGCGTGGCTCGAGGGGCTCGTGCCCGGCCTCGTCACGGCCGTGCGAGGACGTACCAACCGACAACCCCCTCGTAGCACGTAGGCGCGAGACCCAACGCGCGCTCGCGTTCGGCCCCCTCACACCCGGCGAGGTCGAGGTACGAATCGAGATCGCGCGGCTCGCGCACGACCTTCTCGCGCCGGAGCACGAGCCCGTTCGAGTCGAACAGCCCACGCAGGTCTCCGTCGGAGAGGACGCGCGTCGTCGACGGGTCGCGTGCGCGCTCGAAGCGGTTCAGCTCCCCGGCCGCCAGCGGATCGACGGGCGCGAGCTGGTCGGCGACGAGGATCGTCCCGCCGGGCCGGGTCATGCGTGCGAGCTCGGCGACCATCAGCTCGGGCCGCCGCGTGTGATGGAGCACGCGCAGGCAGCCGACGAGATCGAACGAGAACGGCTCGAGCTCGAGGTGCTCCCCGTCGCCCACCAGCACCTCGACGTTCGGCGGCGCGTCCGCCCGCGCGCGTGCCGCTAGCCCGGCGTCGTGCTCGATCGCGACGACCTCGCGGACGCGCGGGGCGAGGGCGAAGGCGAATGCGCCGGTGCCTGCTCCGACGTCCAGCACGCGTTCGTCACCGTCGAGCACGAGCAGCTCGTCGAGGAGTGCGGCCAGAGCGGCCGCGCGCTCCGCCTGCCGCTCGGCGCGGCGATCGGCGTTGCTCATTTCCCGCTCACTCGATCACCTGACGGCTCGATCGCTCCGGCGCGCGGTCGAGCCCGCAGGCGAGCTCGTAGGTGATTGTCTCGGCGACCCGGGCGTGCTCCTCGAGCAATACGCCGTCCCCGACGATCGTCACGTCGGTGCCGGCGGCCAGCTCGCGGTCGAGCTCGACGACGACCGCGTCCATGGAGACCGTCCCGACGACGCGTCGCCGCTCACCAGCGACGAGCACCTCGGTGCCGGTCAGGTCACGCCGGAAGCCGTCGGCGTACCCCACCGGCACGACGCCGACCCACGTGTCGTGCGCCGCGACGAACCGTCGGCCGTAGCCGGTCGACTCGCCGGCGCGCAGCAGCTTCACGAGCGCGAGCTCGCTGCGCCACGAGAGAACCGGCTCGAGACCGTCGTCGCCCGGATCTCCTCCGAACGGCGACAACCCGTACAGCGCGATCCCGCAGCGGGCCGCGTCGAGGCGCGCTTCGGGGAGGCGCAACGCTGCGGCGCTGTTCGCAACGTGGCGTGTCACGCCGGTGAGCGAGGCGGTCGCCTCGCGGAAGCGCTCGAGCTGCACGCGCGCGAAGTCGAGGTCGGTGTCCGCCGTCGCGAGATGCGTCATCACGCCCACGACGTCGCGCGTCGGCGACGGGAGCTCCGACGTTCCCCAACGCCCCATTCCGGTGTCGAGCTTCGCATGTACGGGCACCCCCTCTGGCAATGCGCCGCCGGCGGTCACGAGCTCGAGGCGCGCCTCACCCGCCTGCGCCAGCTCTGCTCGCGAGTACGGCCCGAGCACGATCAGGCGCGCGTGCGGCAGCTTTCCCCGCAGTGCGAGCGCCTCGCCGACCGTCGCCGTGCACAGCGCGGTCGCCCCTGCGTCGAGCGCCGCCGCACCGCAGTCGAGCGCCCCGTGCCCGTACGCGTTCGCCTTCACGACGGCCCAGAGCTCGGCGCCGTCGAGCACGCGACGCAGCGCCGCGACGTTTCGGCGCAGCGCACCGAGGTCGATCCGGAGGTCCGACCTCACTGCAACGGCGCGCGTTGCAGGCCGTGGCCGGCGAGCGCGCGCTGGAGCGCCGGCAAGAGATCGGAGGCGATCGCGCCGCGCTGCGGGTCGAGCAGCTCGGCCGCGACACCGTGGGCGACGGCGGCGGTCGCCGCGGCGAAGCGCGGCTCGATGCCCTTCGCGAGGAATGCCGCGACGATGCCCGTCAACACGTCACCGGAGCCGGCAGTCGCGAGCGCGGGCGTCCCGTACGACGCGACCAGCACACCTTCGCGCGGTGCTGCGACGATCGTGTCCGCGCCTTTCAGCAGCACGACGGCGCCGAAGCGTGACGACGCACGCCGCGCGGCGTCGAGGCGATGGGCGTCGATCTCGCAGGCGTCGACGTTCAGGAGCCGCGCGAGCTCGCCGCTGTGCGGCGTGAGCACCGTGGGCGCGGCACGCGCGAACGGCTCGAGCTCCCACAATGCATCGGCGTCGAGGACGACAGGGACTGTGAGCCGCTCGAGCAGGATCCGCACGAGCTCGATCGTCCCGTCGCTGCGGCCGAGTCCCGGGCCGATCGCGACGGCATCCGCCTTCTCGGCCGCTTCGAGCACGAGATCGGCCGCGCGCGGCAGCAGCCGGCCGCCCGCGTCCTCGGGCAGCGGTCGCTTCACGACCTCGAGCAACGCCGTCTCGAGCACCGGCAGAGTCGACTCCGGGGCAGCCACGGCGACGTAGCCGGCATCCGCACGGAACGCGGCGAGCGAGGTGAGGATCGGCGCGCCGGTCAGGCCGCGCGAACCGCCGACGACGAGCACCGACCCCGCCGAGTACTTCGTCGACGTCGTCGTCTTGCGCGGGACGTCGAGCAGCGCGGACGCGGGCACCAGTGCGTGATCGTGCTCGCGCGGGCGCAACCCGATCGGCGCGATCTGCACCCGGCCGGCGTGGAAGCGGCCCGGAGCGATCGCGAGCCCGACCTTCGCCGCACCGAACGTCACCGTCGCCGTCGCCTGCACAGCGACGCCGGGAACCTCGCCCGTCGAGGCGTCGACACCCGACGGAACGTCGATCGCGATCACCGGGCGGCCGCACGCATTGATCAGGTCGATCATTCGCGCGGCGTCCTCGCGCGGTGCGTCGTGGAACCCGATGCCGAGCAGCGCGTCGACCACGACGTCCGGCGAGCCCAGATCGCCGACACCGTCGACCACCGTGACCTCACGTCCCGCCTCGCGCAGCACGCGCGCGCACACTCGGCCGTCCCCGCCGTTGTTGCCCTTGCCGCAGACGACCGTCACGCGCCCGGGGTACTCCCGGAGCACGAGATCGGCGGCCGCAGCTCCGGCACGCTCCATGAGCTCCCCGAGGGAGCCCTGGTGCGCCTCCTCCGCGCGGCGTGTCTCGTCGGCGGTGAGGAGCGGTTGCAGCCTCATGCAGGCAACGCCACCGCGATCGCGGCGGCGAGCTCACGCGAGTGCGTCATCGAGAGCTCGATCGTGCCCGCGCCGACCCTCTCCGCGAACGCCGCGGTGCGGCCGCTCAGATACACGCCCGGCTTCGGACGGCCGCGCACCTCGATCTCCTTCCACGTGAAGTAGACGCCCGAGCCGAGCGCCTTCCCGATCGCTTCCTTCGCCGCAAAGCGGCCTGCGTAGTGCTGTGGCGGGTTCGGCTTCGAGTCGCAGTACGCCCGCTCCGCGTCGGTGAAGCAGCGCTCCTTGAACGAGTCGCCGTGCCGGTCGAGCGCACGGCGGATCCGCTCGATCTCGATCAGGTCGACGCCGACCTTCACAAATTTCTCTCGAGCCAGTCGGGCAGCTGCGCGATCGACGAGATGATCCCGTCGGGCTGCACGCCGGAGCGCTCGACCTCGTCCGGCCGGAACTTCCCGGTGCGCACCAGCACGGTTCGCATGCCGTGCTTCTGGCCGCCGATGATGTCACCCTCGAGGTCGTCGCCGATCATCCAGGTGAGCCCTGGGTCCGCGTCGAGTGCTTCGAGCGCCGCCGCGAAGTAGGTCGTCGACGGCTTGCCGAGCACGGTCGCCTCGATGTCGGCGGCGTACTCGAGCCCGGCCACGAACGCGCCGGTGTCGAGACGCGGGCCGTCGGTGGTCTGCCACCACTTGTTCTTGTGCAGGCAGTAGAGCCCGGCGCCTCCCTCGAGCTCGTGAAAGGCCCGATTGAGGTTGAGGTAGGAGAAGATGCGCCCGGTCTCCTCGCCCTCGTCGGCGCCGCCGATCAGGACCGCGTCGACGTTCATCCCCACGAGCTGCAGGCCTTCCAGGTCTTCGAGGATGCCGGGCATCGTCAGCGCGAGAACGCGCTTCCCGGCCAGTGCCTGCGAGGCGACGCTGCCCGTCGTCTGGAGCTCGTCGTCAGCGAGGTCGATCCCCATCTCCCGCAGCTGCTCCGCAAGCTGCGCGCGCGACCGGGTCGTGGAGTTCGTCACGAACCGGATCCGGTGGCCGTCCTCGCGCAGGCGCCGCACCGCGGCGACCGCGCCGCCGATCGGCGTGCCGGAAACGTGCAGCACGCCGTCCACGTCCAGGAGAATGGCCGCCATGGACGCCGAGTCTATTCGGTCGGAGATCGCGTTCCGGTTCTCGCGCTCGAGCGGCCCGGGCGGGCAGCACGCGCAGAAGAGCTCGACTCGCGCCGAGGCGCTGTTCGACGTCGCCGAGTCGGCGGGGCTGACCGACGCCGAGCGCGCGCGGGTGCTCGCGAAGCTCGGGCCGGTCGTGCGCGCGGTCGCGCAGGACGAACGGTCGCAGCTCCGCAACCGCAACCTCGCCACCGACCGCATCCTCGAGCAGCTGACCGAGGCGGTGAAGGTGCGCCGGCGTCGGCGGCCGACGAAGCCGACGGCGTCGTCGAAGGAGCAGCGGCTCGACGAGAAGAAACGCCGTGGCGCGACGAAGCGGCTTCGACGTAACCTGGATGAATGACGTCAGAACCGATCATCGACGAGGCCCGCGCGCTGGTTGCGGCCGGGAAGTCACCCGACTGGAAGGAGCTCCGGGACCGCATCCGCGCGCTCGGCGGCGACCAGCGTGACGCCCTCCGCCGGCTCGAACGCGTCGGAGCGGTGCACCGTGCGCGCGCCGCCGCGCCCGCTCCGCCTGTCGCCCCCGCCTCGCGGGCGCCGCTCTTCAAGAGCCGCGCGACGATCACCGGGAACATGGACGTCCGCCGCGACGGTGCGGCGACGCTCGCCTGGCGCGCCGAGCCGAAGGTCACCGCGTGGGAGATCCGGATCAGCGAGCGTCCCGATCCGCGCGGCGACTACGAGGTGCGTGAGGCGGGCGAGCTGCCGGGCGACGCGACGAGCGTCGAGCTGCCGATCGGCGAAACGCCGCTGCGCGTCCATTTGCTCGGCCGCGACCGCGGGGGCCGGCTGGTGCGCCGGGCGATCCTCTCGGGCATCACGCGTGAGACGTGGGGTGATCGCTGGCAGCGTCGCGCGAGCGCGAGCTGAACGCTTCGGGCTGCTCGTCGAAGCGGTGCTTGCAGTGCGCGCCGCAGAAGAAGTATGTCTTGCCAGCATGGACGGACGTCGGGTTGCCGGCGCTCCGGTCGACGGTCATGCCGCACACCGGGTCCTTCGCGCCGCGGCGGAACGTGAGCGCGAGCAGCGCGACGAACACGAGCGCGAACAGGATGTCGAGCACCGACGTGTAGTTCCACGTGACGGGGCGCTCCGCGATCGTCTCGACGGACGGGCGATCTGTGGGAACGAGGCCGACGAGCGAGAACAGCCCGTCGACCGCCAGTGCGGCGAGCACGACCGAGCCGCCCATGACGGCGACGAGGAGCGCGGCAAACCGGCCGCCGTACACCTTGCGGTAATAGGCGATGATGGGCGGGATCAGGAGATCGGCGAACAGGAACGCGACGACGCCGGAGAACGAGATGCCGCCCGCCCACAGCACGGCCGCGAGCGGAACGTTCCCGATCGAGCAGACGAAGGCGAGCGCGGCGACGATCGGCCCGACGATCACGTTCTCGGCGATCCGCACCGGCGTCGGTGCGTCCGTGACGAACAGCCCGTTGAAGAAGTCCATCGGGAGGAGCGCGATGTACCCGGCGATCAGGAATCCGGCGCCGATCTCCTTCCAGAGCATCTGCCAGTCACCCCGGAAGTTGTGCGCGACGTCCGACCACGCCTGCAGCGAGCCGAGCTTCCGGCGAAGCGGTAGCTCCGACGACGCGGTCGGGTGGATGTGCCCGGCATCGGCTCCCGCTGCGATCGTCCGGATCTCTTCTTCCCGTTCGCGCGTGACGAGCAGCCGGAGCGCGATCCACATGACGGCGATCAAGACGAGGCCGCCGACGAACTCGGCGAGCGTGAACCGCCAGCCGATGAACAGCCACAGGACGATTCCGAGCTCGAAAACGAGATTCGTCGACGCGAACTGGAACGCCATCGCCGAGGCGAGGCTCGCGCCCTTCTCGAACAGCGACTTCGCGATCGCGATCGCCGCGTAGGAGCACGACGACGAGGCGGCGCCGAGGCCGGTCGCGAGCGCCGCCTCGCGCGCGCCGCGCCCGCCGAGCGCGGCCTGCAGCTTCGTGCGCGGCACCCACGCCTGCACGATTCCGGAGAGCGCGAACCCCAGCACGAGCGCCCACCAGACCTCCCAGGCCATCCGCAGCGCATTTGCAAGCCCGTCCCACAGCCACATGCCCTCTGAGTACCACAGACGTGGACGAGCAAGAGCCGACGTCGGGCGCGGGGCGAGCTAGTAACAGTCTGTTACTAGCTCCGAAGCGCGCAAACGCTCGAGAAGCCACGCGCGCTGCGGAGCGCTTGTAACAGTCTGTTACTAGGTCGCGGGCTTAGAGCTGGCGGCCCGGGCGGTCGAAGCGGCTGTCCGCGCCGTAGACGGCGGAGAGCACGCAGAGCGCCAGGAGCCCGATGATGATGGCGAGAGCGGTCATGGACTCAGTGTGGCTGAGCAGGGACTATCAGCGCAAATCGTTATAATGTTGATTTTGATTAGCACACCTGATCGCTGGCTGGGCGTTGAGCTTCGGCATTTCGCCGCGTTGCAGGCGCTCGCGAGCGAGGGCTCGTTCGGCCGCGCGGCCGAGCGGCTCGGCTACACGCAGTCGGCGGTGAGCCAGCAGATCGCGACCCTCGAGCGGATCGTCGGCGAGAAGCTCGTCGAGCGGCCTGGCGGGCCGCGGCCGATCTCGCTCACGGAGGCGGGCGAGCTGCTGCTTCGTCACGCCGACTCGATCGTGTCGCGGCTGCAGGCCGCGCAGGCCGACCTGCACGCGCTGCAGGCGGGGGAGCTCGGCACGCTACGCGTCGGCACCTTCCAGTCGGCAGGCGCGCGCCTCCTCCCCGCCGTCATGCGCCGCTTCACGACCGCATGGCCCGGCATCGACGTCGTGATCGGCGAGCTCGAGGACGAGGAGGTCGAGCAGGCGATCGAGCGCGGCGAGCTCGACGTCGGCTTCATCGCACTGCCGGTGTCCGACGCACCGCTCGAGTGGAGTGAGCTCGTCCACGATCCCTACGTGCTGGTCGCCGCTGCCGGCTCGCCCTTCGCCGTCTCGCCGAAGCCACCGACACTCGCCGAGATCTCAGCCGAGCGGCTGATCGGGTTCAAGCCACATCGCTCGGTCGAGGCCGTCGAAGCAGTTCTCCGCGCCGCCGGGCTCGAGCCGCGATACGCATTCCGCTCGAACGACAACGGCACCGTCCAGGGCCTGGTCGCGGCAGGGATCGGGAACGCGATCCAGCCGCGGCTCACGGTGGACGAAGCAGACCCGCGGATCGTCGTCCGCGACCTCGAGGAGATGCCGCCGCGCGTGATCGCGATCGCGCGCCACCGCGACCGGTACTACTCGCCGGCGGCGCGCGCGTTCGTCGAAGCAGCTGTTGCGACTACTCGACCGTGACGGTCTTGGCGAGGTTGCGCGGCTGGTCGACGTTCAGGCCGCGCAGGCGCGCGATGCGGTAGGCGAGCAACTGCAGCGGCAGGATCGCGAGCGCAGCCTGGATGAACGCCGGCGACTTCGGCACGTAGATCACGTCGTCCGCGTGATGCTGGATGTCCTCGTTGCCGTCGGTCGCGATCGCGATCACGTGCGCACCGCGCGCACGCGTCTCCTGGATGTTCGAGACGATCTTCTCGTAGACATGGATGCGCGTCGCGACGACGACGACCGGCGTTCCTTCCTCGAGCAGCGCAATCGGTCCGTGCTTCATCTCTCCCGCCGAGTACGCCTCGGTCGGGATGTACGAGATCTCCTTCAGCTTCAGCGCGCCCTCGAGCGCAACCGGCAGGCCGATGTGACGCCCGAGATAGAGGAAGAACGGACGATCGTGGAAGCGCTGAGCGATCTCCTCGATCGGATGATCGCCGTCGAGGAACCGCTGCATCTTCTCGGGCAGGTCGTAGACCTCGTCGAGGATGAACTCGATCTCCGAGTCTGGCAGCGTGCCGCGGCACTGCGCGAGCTTCAGGCCGATCAGGAAGAGGAGCGCCGCCTGCGCGGTGAACGTCTTCGACGCGGCGACACCGACCTCGAGGCCGGTCCGGGTGTAGAGGACCGAGTCGACCTCGCGCGTGATCTGCGAGCCCATCATGTTCGTGATCGCGACGGTGCGCGCGCCGTTCTCGCGTGCGAGCTTCATCGCCTGAATCGTGTCGCGCGTCTCGCCGGACTGCGAGATGCCGATCACGAGCGTGCCCGGATCGATCACCGGATTGCGGTAGATCCACTCGCTCGCGACGTCCGGCTCGACCGGCACGCGCGCCCATTCCTCGATCGCGTATCGACCGACGACACCGGCGTGGTACGAGGTGCCGCACGCGACGATCACGATGCGGCGCAGGTGCTTGAGCTCTTCCTCGGTCATGCCGAGGCCCTCGAGCACGAGGTGGCCGTGCCGCACGCGGTCGCCGATCGTCTCCGCGACACCCTCCGGCTGCTCGTAGATCTCCTTGAGCATGAACGTCTCGTAGCCTGACCGCTCGGCGGCGGCATCGTCCCAGTCGACCTCCACGATGTCGTGCTCGACGGGCTCACCCGTCATCGCGTCGATGATCTCGACGCGGTCGGGAGTGATCGAGACGATCTCGCCGTCGTCCGGGAACTGCACGCGGCGCGTCTCGGCGAGGAACGCTGCGAGGTTCGAGGCAAGGAAATTCTCGCCGTCACCGATGCCAACGACCATCGGCGTCTGGTGGCGAACACCGACGAGGTGATTCGGGTGCTCGTGATGGATCACGACGAACGTGAAGTGACCTTCAAGCTTGGGGAACACGGCGCGAACCGCCGCGACGAGGTCGCCGTCGTACGCGTCCTCGAGCAGGTGCACGATCGTCTCGGCGTCGGTCTCCGACGTGAACGTGTGGCCCGCTTCGAGCAACTCTTCGCGCAGCTCGCGGTAGTTCTCGACGATCCCGTTGAGCACGATCGCGAGCTTGTTCGCGTCGCATGCGGTCAACGGATGCGCGTTCGCCTCGGTGACGCCGCCGTGCGTCGCCCAGCGCGTGTGCCCGAGGCCCGTCGTCGACAGAGAGCCGTTCGACCCGGCTGCAGCGACGAGCTTGTCGAGCGGCCCGACGGCGCGTGTGTAGTCGAGGCCGTCTTCTTCGAAGAGGGCGATGCCCGCAGAGTCGTAGCCGCGGTACTCGAGGCGCTTCAGACCCTGCAAGAGCAGCGGTTTCGAGGCCCGGTGCCCCACGTATCCGATGATTCCGCACATCTGGGGCTCTCCTTTCGCGCTCCAGAAAACAGCAAAGCCCGGCTGATGTGACCCCGTCCCCGCGTCGGGCCGGGTCAGCCGAGCTCTCGTCGTACGAGGGAGGCGATGCTAGCACAGGCTTCCTGCGCCACCGCCTCATTCTCCGCCTCCGCGAGGATGCGGATCAAGGGCTCGGTTCCGGACGGTCTGACCAAAATGCGGCCGCTTCCGGCCCACTCACGGTTCAGTTTCTCGACGGTTGTCACGATTGCCGGTGTCAGATCCTTCTCGGCCACACGGACGTTCTCCTTTACCTGCGGGTAGTGCGGCATCACCGCGGCGACCTCGCTCAGCGGCCGGCCCTTGAGCGCACCGCACAGCAGCAGTCCTGCGGCAAGGCCGTCACCGGTGACGTGGTCGCGCAGGAAGATGACATGGCCCGACTGCTCGCCGCCGAGAATCGCGTTCTCGCGCTGCAGCGCCTCGAGCACATAACGGTCGCCGACGTCAGTGGTGTGCACGCGAATGCCGCGCTCGTTCATCAACGCGTGGAACCCGAGGTTCGTCATCACCGTTACCGCAACCTGGTCGACCTCCTGGTCGAGCGCGAGGACGGCGACGATCTGATCGCCGTCGACGACCTGACCTTGCTCGTCGACCGCCAGCATCCGGTCGCCGTCGCCGTCGAACGCGATTCCGATGTCGTAGCCGAGCTCGAGCACTGTCTGTTGCAGCAGCGCAAGATCTGTGGCGCCGCAGCCGACATTGATGTTCTCGCCGTCGGGTGCATCGCCTATCGCATGTACCTCCGCACCGCAACGTGAGAACGCCGACGGCGCGAGCCCCGAGTACGCGCCGTTCGCGCAGTCGACGACGACCTTCAATCCGCTGAGGTCGGAGCCGAAGCGCTCGTGGATGTGCGTCAAGTACGAGTCGGTCGCGACCTCGACACGCTCGATGCGGCCCTGGTCGATGCCGGGCGATGCGGCGAGCAGTTCTTCGATCTGCTCCTCTGACCGGTCGGAGAGCTTGTGCCCATTCGAGTCGAAGAACTTGACGCCGTTGTACTCCGGGGGATTGTGCGACGCAGAGATGACGACGCCGAGGTCGAGCGCAAGCAGCGCGACGGCGGGCGTCGGCAGGACACCGCCGAGGATGCAGTCGCCGCCGACCGAGACGACGCCGCGTGCGAACGCCTCTTCCAACGCCTCGCCCGATGCGCGCGTGTCACGCCCGACGAAGACCTTCGCCGCCCCCGTCCACATCGCTGCAGCCCGGCCCAGGCGCTCGACGAGCTCGGGCGTGAGGAACTCGCCCACGATCCCGCGAACACCGTCGGTGCCGAAGTACCTCCGAGCCACGCGGAGGCCCGGCTACCGCTTGCTGAACTGCGGCGCCTTGCGGGCCTTGTGGAGGCCGGCCTTCTTGCGCTCGACCTGGCGCGCGTCGCGCGTCAGGAAGCCGGCGCGCTTCAGCGGAACGCGGAGCTCCGGGTTCACCTCGACGAGCGCACGGGCGATGCCGTGCCGCACCGCACCGGCTTGGCCGGACGGGCCGCCGCCGTGCACGCGGACACGCAGGTCGTACTGCCCGTCGAGACCGGCCGTCTTCAGCGGCGAGGTCGCGAGCATCCGGTGAACCATGCGGGGGAAGTACTCGTCGAGCGACTTGCCGTTGACCCACGTGGCGCCGCTGCCGGGACGAAGGATCACCCGCGCGACGGAGGTCTTGCGCTTACCGGTGCCGAGATACTGAGCGGGAGTCGCCATCTGCTTACACCTCGAGGGGAGTCGGGGCCTGAGCTTCGTGCGGATGCTCCGGGCCGGCGTAGATCTTGAGCTTCGTCAGCTGGGCGCGCCCGAGCTTGTTGCGCGGGAGCATGCCCTTGACGGCCTTGCGAAGGAC
>DATINO010000043.1:0-44474 GCA_035474195.1 Gaiellaceae bacterium | reverse complement strand
TATTAAACAAAGATCATTTTGGTATGGAGAAAGTAAAGGAGAGAATTCTTGAACATCTTGCCGTACTGAAGTTAAAGGGGAATATGAAATCGCCGATCATATGTTTATACGGCCCTCCCGGGGTTGGCGGCCTTGCCGCGGCTCGAGCTCTGAACGAGCGCGGTCAGCGCAGGGGTGCGAGGCCGGTCTTCAAGACGAGCTCGGCCATCAGCTGCTGGCCCTTGCCGCTCGGGTAGCAACACTCGGTCTTCTCAAGCAGACCCGTCGCGTAGGCGTTTTGCGTTGCGGTCGGGCCGTTGAATGCACCCAACGCGTCGATGCAGCGTCCGCCGTGACGAGCCATCGCTGCACAGATGTGCATCTTCAGTGTCGTCGTCTGGTAGATGCCGATCGCGGGCGTGATGAACGGCGGGATGAGCTTCGCCGCGCCCGGCACGACGTTGGGCAGGGTGATCGCACGCAGGACCGCGTCGCCCGGCTTGCGGAGCTTGCGAATCGCGGCCGCCGTCAGGTCGAGGTTGCGGCCGAACGCGCGCAGGTCGGCGGCGTAGCACGCGGTTCCCTTGCACGTCTTCGCTTCGTTTCTCGTGTCGCCGGCGTTCAGATCCGCCCCGCCGATCCCGACGAGCACGATCTGCGCCTTCTTCACCGTGGCGCGCGTCGCCGGATCCGACCGCAACTCGGACAGCAGGACGTCACTCGTCTTGCCTTCTTGGGCGAGGTTCGTGAACACGACCTTGAGCCCGAGACGCGTCCGGAGCAGACGCGCGTACCGGCCCGCCCAGCCGAGCCCCGTTGGATCACCGGATCCGCTCGTGTCGGAGTCTCCGAGTGCGACGACGTGCCATACCGACGTGTCCGCAGCGGGAGCCGCTGCCGACGCGGTCCATAACGTGACGGCCGCAAGGAGTGCGGCAAGCGCGAGCACGCCCAGACGTCCGGCCACCTCGGCGACCCTGTCACTGCGACGACCTCGAGTCAATCGCTGCCGGCCGGCATCACCACCCGATAGAGCCCATCCGCTTGCAGGACGACGCCGGCCAACTCGAGCTGGGCCAGCGCGGCCGCGAGAACGCTCGCCGGCAGCCCGGCCTTTCGGACGAGCTCGTCGACTGCGGCCGGCGCATCGGCGACGGCCGCACGCACGGCTTCGAGCCGGGGCTCGAGCGAGATGGGTACAGCTTTGACGGGCTCCACGCCGACGGCCGCGAGGATGTCGCCCAGGCACGTGACCGGGATCGCACCCAGCCGGAGCAGGTGGTTCGATCCCTTCGAGAGCAGGCTTGTGATCTCCCCGGGGACCGCCAGCACCTCCCGCCCCTCGTCGAGAGCGAGGTCGGCGGTGATCAGCGCACCGCTGCGCTCGCGCGCCTCGACGACGACGGTGGCGTCGCACAGCCCCGCAACGATCCGGTTCCGGGCGGGAAACCGCCACGGCGCCGGCTCGACGCCCGGCGGATACTCGGAGACGATCAGGCCGCGCTCGGCGATCGACGCGGCGAGCAGCCGGTGCGCGCGCGGGTAGTCGCGGTCGACACCGCAACCGAGGACGGCCACCGTCGTTCCCGTGTCGAGCGCACCTCGATGCGCCGCGCCGTCGACGCCGCGCGCGAGACCCGACACGACCAACACGCCGGCCCGCGCGAGACCGCGCGCGAGCTCCGCCGCGACTGCGGCGCCGTAGGCGGAGCACGCGCGGGCGCCGACGATCGCGACGCACGGCCTGTCGAACAGCGACAGCTCGGCCGCGCCGCGGATGAAGAGGCCGGGAGGTGGGTCGTGGATCCGGCGGAGCCGCGCCGGGTACTCGGCCGCTCCGCGGGCCACCCAGCGGATCCCGCGACGGTCGAGGTCGCCGAGAACGGCCGGCTCGTCGAGCTCGGCGCAGAAGCGCTCGAACCTGGCCGACCGTGGCTCGTCCACCAGATGTGACTCGGTCGACGCGGCGAACAGGGCGGTCGCGAGCTCGCTCATCCGTCTGCATCTCTTGGCACGCGATACGACAACGCTTCGGCAACGTGCTCTGGCAACACGTCGGGGTCCCCGGCGAGCGCGGCGATCGTCGCGGCGACCCGGGCGACGCGCGCGTGGCCGCGGCCGGAGAGCGGCAGACGCTCGACCGCGCGTCCCAGCAGCTCCTCGGCGAGCGATGTACGCGCGGGCAGAGCGCTGCGCAGTTGTTCCCGCGCGGCGAGCACGCGCGCGCGAACCGCTGCAGAGCGTTCGCCCGCGGGACCGGCGAGCTCCTGGCCGCGCGGTCTCGGCACGGTGATCGCGAGATCGACGCGATCGAGCAGCGCCCGCGAGAGCTTCTCGCGGTAGCGCTGGATGCGCTCCGGCGTGCACACGCACCGGGCAGCCGGATCCCCTCGGCCGCCGCACGGGCACAGGTTCAGCGCCGCGATGAGCTGGAACCGCGCCGGGAATACGGCCCGCATCGCGACCCGTGCCACGGAGACGAAGCCGTCCTCGAGCGGCTGCCGCAACGCTTCGAGCACCGGACGCTGGAACTCGGGCAGCTCGTCGAGGAACAGAACGCCCCGGTGGGCGAGACTGACCTCGCCGGGCCGCAATGAGCCCGCACCGCCTCCGATCAATCCCGCCACGGAGCTCGAGTGGTGCGGCGCGCGGAACGGGGGCACGCGGACGAGCCCGGCGGCGGGCGGGAGCGTCCCGCAGACCGAGTGAATGCGCGTCACCTCGAGCGCCGCCTCGTCGCCGAGTAGCGGCAGAAGGCCCGGGAGGCGGCGGGCGAGCATCGTCTTGCCGGTGCCCGGCGGACCTGCGAGGAGCAGGTTGTGACCGCCCGCCGCGGCGATCTCGAGCGCACGGCGAGCCCGCTCCTGGCCGCGGACGTCGGCGAGGTCGGGAACGCAGGCGAGCACGTCGAAGTCGTCTCCGGGCGGCGGCGGCTCGAGCGGTTCGTGCTCGCCCCTCAAGTACGAGACCGCTTCACCGAGATGTCGCACCCCGACCGGCGCGACGCCGGCCAAGGCGACCTCGGGCGCCGACTCGGCAGCGCAGACGAGATGGGTCAGCCCCGCTCGGCGGGCACCTTCGGCCGCGACGAGCGCACCGGCCACAGGCCGCAGGCGGCCATCGAGGCCGAGCTCGCCGAACGCCGCGTGCCCGGTGAGGCTCTCGATCGGCACCTGGTACGACGCCGCGAGCAGCGCCAAGGCGATCGGAAGGTCGAATCCGGAGCCTTCCTTCCTCAACGCAGCCGGCGCGAGGTTGATCGTGATGCGCGGCCCCGGCCAGCGGAGCTCGGCCGCGGCGACGCTCGAGCGGACCCGCGCCTTCGCCTCCTGGCACGCGCGGTCGGCCAGCCCGACGATGGCAAATGACGGGACCCCGTCCTGGATGTGCGCCTCGACCTCGACCCGGCGCGGGTCGATGCCGACGAGAGCGTGCGTGACGGTGCGTGCGAGCACGTTGCCACGTTAGGCGACATTTGAGCACGTGTCCGTCACAGATGTGTGACGAAATGGTGCTTCTTACCCGGGGAAGTTCTCCGGGTGGAACGCGTAGGCCCACATCGACGTCGGCTCGATGCGCATGAAGACCACGCCGTCGCCCCACTCGAACGGGCTCGAGCCGTAGATCTCGCGCCACACCGGCTCGAGCTCAGCGGCCGCCGGGTCCTCGCGCGCGATGATCGTCGCGTGGCCGTGCACGACGATGCCGACCGTGTCGCCGTCCATGTGCGCCGCGCTGCACGCGGTGTTCGCGCGGAGGTGGCGGAGGCGCGCCGCCTCTCCACCGGTCGAGACCGTGAACCGTCCGTGGATGAACACGCCGTCGAGCGGCGCGACGCGCGGCTCGCCGCGCTCGTTGACGGTCGCGAATGCGACGTGCTTCGTCCCCTGGAGGTACCGCACGACCTGATGCGCGTTCAACCGGCGTTCGGGCTTAACGATCCCGGTCAGATGCGCGTTCGCGTGCGCGTACGTGCGAGCGAACAGCGCGTCGAGCTCGTCGATCTCGGCATCGGTCTCGAACATGGCGTGCGCCCTGGACGATAGCCAGGGCGCACGCAACGCTCCCGTCAGTGCATCGGTTCTCCGGTCTCGAGCAGCGTCTTGAGATTGCTGATCACGCCGGTCCAGCCGGCGCCCGAGACGCTGGCGGCCGTCTTCGGCGCACCTTCGAGCCGATCGTGCGTGACGGTGAGCAGGCAGACGCCCTGCTCTTCCTCGTCGATCTCCCAGGTGACGCGGCTCTCCTCCTCCGCGGCCAGCTCGAGGTCGTACATCGAACGCCATCCGTGGACGAGCTTGCGCGGCGGGTCGAACACCTCGACCGCGGAGTCGCCCCACACGTCTCCGTCCGCGCTGCGCGAGTCGTAGCGCTCCGGCGTAACGGTGATGCGCGCCCCGTGGAAGTAGCGCGCCGTCCACTCCGGTCTTGTGATCGCCTCCCAGATCTGCTCGGCGCTCGCCTTGATGAATACCTGGTAGACCTGCGTCGTCTGCGCAACGGTCGTCGTCATCGACGTCCCTCCAGTCGTGTCTTGAGCTCCGAGAGCGCCGACACCTGGCGCTCGGCGTACTTGTCGATCCACCGGTCGTGGATCAGCCGAATCGGGACGGGGTTCAGGAAGTGAAGCTTCTCCCGTCCCTGCCGGCGCGTGACCACGAGACCTGCGTCCTCGAGGACTCGCAGGTGCTTCATGACGCCGAACCGCGTCATCTCCAGTTCGGACTCGAGCTCGGTGAGCGTGCGGCCGTCCCGCTGGAAGAGCCGGTCGAGGAGATGACGCCGGGTCGGGTCGGCGAGTGCCTTGAAGACGCGGTCGTCGTCGGTCACGCACCGATCTTATGTGACTATACGGTCACATGTCAACCAGGGCGGGCGACGAGCACGTCTTCGAAGTACTCACCGGCGCGGCGGCCCGTGCGCCGGTTGACGTGCCGCTGGTAGCGCTGTTCGAGCGCGAGACCGGCACCGGCGAGGATCTCGGGGTACAGATCGCGGCGATCGTTCACGACGATCACCACGCGCCCACGAGGCTTCAACACCTCGCGGCACGCGGCGAGCACGCCGACGATCCCCTCGGTGTACGCGGCCAGCGCGACCTTCGACGTCCCTCGGGCTGCGGCCCCGATCTCCCGCTCCCGCAAGTCGTCCAGACCGAGCAACTCGTACGCGTAGCGGTGCTGCTCGTGGTAGTCGATCAGGCCCGGATACGGCGGAGACGTGACGACCGCATCGAACGGGCCGGGCAAGTCGACCTCGCGCGCGTCTCCGTGCAGCACGTTCGCCTCCCGCCGCGTGCGAACGTGCGCAAACTCCTTGAGCCGCGTGAGCGTGTCGACCGTGTAACGGCGGATGAAGTGATCGGCGCGCTCGACCGGGCGGCATTCCCGCTTGTGCTTGTGACACCAGTAGGGCTCCTTCTGCGGCGTGCGCGGGAAGTCGAGATCGAAGTGCGTCGTCAGCCGGGCCGAGCGTGCGGCGCGCGCGAGGACAACCCGCAGCACATCCGACGACTCGTACTCCTCGACGAGCGAACGGAAGCGGAGCAGGTCGTCGCGCGCCGACGGCGCGAACCACGAGAGCACGTACGGCGTCGTCCGCTCGGCGGCGCCCTCCCCGCGCTCGAACCGCGCAAGCGCGTCGCGCAGCTCCGTCTCGAGCACGAACGGATTGTGCGCGCGGGTCTTGACGCTCGTCAGAAGGCAGTTGAACGACGCGATGTCGACACCGGTGGATTCGAGCCCCGACTCGAGCGCCTGGACGAGTGTCGTGCCCGAACCCGCGAACGGGTCGAGGACGCGCCCACGCGGCGGCACGTGCCGCCGGAACAGTTCCTCGACGAGCTGCGGGATGTACTTGCCGAGGTACGGGTGCAGGCGATGGACGTGCTTCGTCCGCACGCGCTCGGGCAAGTCGCGCTCGGACCAGGAGAGGTCGAGGTCCAGGCCGGCGTAGAGCTGCTCCTGCGTCGCCACAGGCCCCCGTTCGACGCGGGCTAGAACGCGTCCTGCACGACCTCCAGCCTCCCCGCCCGCTCCGCAGCTACGTCGAAGCGCCGCTCGAGGCCGGCGAGCGATGGATTCGCAGCGAGCCAGGCCCCCGCGGCCCGATGCACCCGGGCGACCTTCACCGGCGTCACCATCTCGAGCGGGTCGCCGAAGCGCGGCCCCGCTTTCGACTTCACCTCGACGAAGACGAGCGTGCGCCCGCGGCGAACGACCAGGTCGAGCTCGTACCCGGCCGCCCAGCAGTTGGCCGCGAGCACGCGGTAGCCGCGCAGGCGGTACCACCATGCGGCCCGGCGCTCAGAGGGATGCCGCGGCGAGCTCTTCTTCGCTGAGGTACGCACGCGCCCGCCAGGAACGGCGGTGGATCTCGCACGGCCCGCGCTCGCGCACGATCGCCGTGTGGCCCGGGGTGATGTACCCGACGTGGGATGCGAACCCGTAGCCCGGGTACAGCGCATCGGCGGTGCGCATGTAGCGGTCACGCGTCACCTTGGCGACGATCGAGGCGGCGGCGATCGCAGCGCTCTTGCAATCGCCGTCGACAACTGCGCGGTGCGGCGGCGCGGTAGGCCCGAGCTTGAAGCCGTCGACGAGCGAGACGTCGGCCGGCTGGCACGCCCAGAGTGCCTCGCGCAACCCGCGGAGATTGCATTTGTGCAGCCCGTCGCGGTCGATCACCGTTGCGGGGAACACGCGAATCGAGATCCGCTCGGCGCACGCGACGACGGCGCGGTAGAGCTCGTCGCGCGTGTCGGAGTCGACCTGCTTCGAGTCGTTCAGCAGCGCAAGCGGGCGCACCCTGTGGTCGCGCAGGCACGCGTAGTCGAGCAGGACACCCGCGACGACGAGCGGCCCCGCGAGTGGCCCCCGGCCAGCTTCGTCCGCTCCCGCCACGAACCGTCCGCCGGTCGACCGGTCGAACCGGAGCAGCTTCTGGCCCGTGCGCTTCTTCGCCGGAGGCATGCATCGAGCCTAGCCCGAGCGACGGCCGGCGATTGTGCCGAAAGTGTGGAAAGAGCGCGCGGTTCTGCGACTAGCGCGTCTGGCGCAGCTCGCGGACGCGAGCCTTCTTCCCGACCTTGCCGCGCAGGTAGTACAGCTTCGCGCGGTGCACGTCGCCGATCGCGCCGACCTCGATCTTGTCGATCTTCGGCGAATGCAGCGGGAACGTGCGCTCCACGCCGACGCCGAAGGAGTTCTTCCGCACCGTGAACGTCTCGCGCGCGCCGGCGCCCTGCCGCTTGATCACTATCCCTTCGAACACCTGGATCCGCGAGCGGGTGCCCTCGATCACGCGGAAGTGCACGCGCACGGTGTCGCCCGCCTTGAACCGCGGGACCTCGCGCAGCTGACGGCGCTCGATGTCCTGGATGATCGTGCTCATATCGAAAGGGGCCGGAGGCCGGGCGGAATGGTAGCGGAAGCCTCGCCTTACTGGATCGAGATCCGGTTCGGCGGCCAGTAGGTCGCGAACACCTTCCCGATCAGATTCTTCCTCGGCACGGTGCCCCAACTGCGGGAGTCGCAAGAGGACTGACGATTGTCGCCCATCATGAAGTAGTGATTCTTCGCGATCACCTCCGGTGCGATCGTCCGGTCGTCGCGCCGGTCGGGCTGGATGTACGGCTCGTTCAGGCGCTTCCCATCGATGTAGACGTAGCCGTTCCGCTCCTCCCAGGTGTCACCGGGGAGGCCGATCAGCCGCTTCACGAACGTGCCGCCGGCGCCGCAGCGGAGAGCGGCCAGCTTCGGCGTCATGAACACGATGATGTCGCCGCGCCTCGGGCTCCAGAGCCGGTAACAGAACCGGCAGGCGAGGACACGGTCGGAGTAGCTCGCCTCGCACTCCTGGCCCGGCCGCGCGCAATGCAGCGTCGGCTCCATCGAGCTGGACGGGATCCGGTACGGGTTGACGACCCAGTGCTTGATCGCGAGCACGATCACGATCGCGCCGACGATCGTTACGAGCCAGTCGATCGTGACGCGCCAGCCATGAGGCAAACCTTCGGTCAAGTAATCGATCGGATTCCTCAGCGGACCTGCTCCCTTCGCCAGCTGTCGATCTTCGCGTGGTCACCCGAGAGCAGCACGCCGGGCACTCGCCACCCGCGGAACTCCGCGGGACGCGTGTAGTGAGGGTACTCCAGGCCGCCGCCGAGCTCGGCGGAGAACGATTCGACCTCACCGGAGCCCTCGGCAAGCGCCCCCGGCAGTCGCCGCGCGATCGCGTCGAGGACGATCATCGCCGGGAGATCGCCGTTCGAGAGGACATAGGGGCCGACGGAGATGGCATCCGAGGCGAGGTGTTCGACGATCCGCTCGTCGAACCCTTCGAACCGCGCCGACAGGAGGGTCAGCCGCTCCTCTGTCGCAAGCTCCTCGACGACCGCCTGCGTCAACTGCGTGCCCTTCGGCGTCAGCGCGACGACGCGGTGCTCGGGGACACCGCCGTAGACGGCGTCGAGGGCCGCCGCGACCACGTCGACGCGGAGCACCATCCCTGCGCCGCCACCGTACGGCTCGTCGTCCACCTGCCTGGAGCTGAGCGGCGAGTGATCGCGGTAGGAGTGCAGGCGCAGGTCGAGCTCGCCGCCGAGGACGGTAGCGACCGGGCGCTGCTCGGTCAGCCAGGCGAAGGCGTGCGGGACGAGCGTGAAGACGTCGAGCTGCACTAGCCGGCGAACCCCTCCGCGACCTCGATCCGGCCGGCGGCGATGTCGACGACGCGAATGCAGTCCTCGACCATCGGGAGCAGCACCCCGGAGTCGAGCTCGAGGACGTCGTTCGCGACACCGGGCGTCACGGCCGCCACGGTTCCGAGCGAGCGGCCGGTCTCCTCCACGACCTGCAGGCCGACGAGCTCGAACGCGTAGTACTCGTCCTCGGCGGTGGCCGGGAGATCGACGCGATCGACCTCGAGGAGCACGCCGCGCTCGACCGCGGGCTCCACCTTGATCACGGGCCGCCCCGACGACGTCCGGTGCGCGACCACTTCGACCGGCACGCTCCCTGCCAGGAAGCGGGCGCCCGTCCTCCACCAGCGGGCGTCCTCCGACGGCTGCTCGACGAAGAACGCACCGTCGATCCCGTGCGGGCGCCCGACCTTCCCGATAGCGACCTTCACGTCCGGCGGCTCTCGAGCGACTCGATCGCCTCGTCACGATCGACGGCGACCAGGAGGTTCTCCTCGATGAATTCCGGGGCGTACGGCCAGTCGCTTTTCCGCATCTCGGCGACCGCGCGCTCGACGTTGAACTTCGTCCGGCGGAAGATCGGCTCGCTGTCGTCGAGGATCGTCCAGTAGGCGGCGACGTCGGACTCGTACGCCATCCCGACCGATCCGGCGTTGATCACGCGCAGCTCGTCGACCGTCCGGTCGAACTGATGATGGGTGTGACCGATCACGACCGTGCCGCGCGTGTCGCCGAACGTCCCCAGCACCGCGTCGTCCGGAGTGATCGCGGTCGTGATCGGTGTGTTGTCGTGGGGCGCGGCGTGGCAGTACAGGACGTCGTCGACGATCGCCGCAAGCGGCAACGACTGCAGCCACGCGATCTCGTCCGTACCGAGCTGCGCACTCTCCCACTCCTCGGCCGTGTCTTCGCAGTTGCCGCGCAGCACGACCGCGTCGAGCGCGCGGATCATCGCCACGGTCTCGCGTGGGTACGGCCCGTACAGGTAGTCGCCGCCGAAGACGACCGTGTCCACCCGCTCGTCGTCGACCGCCGCGAGAACGGCCTCGAGCGCCCACGGCATCGCGTGGACGTCGTACAGCGCGGCGACTCTCATTCTTGTGGATCGGCAATCTCGACCAGCACGCGGCGGCCGTCGCGCGCGGAGCTTGCACGCACGAGCGTGCGCAGCGCTCGCGCGATGCGGCCTTGCCGGCCGATCACCTTGCCGACATCGTCCGGCGCAACGTGCAGGACGAGGACGAGCGCGTCTTCGCGCTCTTCCTCCTCGACACGAACCGCCGCCGGATCGTCGACGAGCTCGCGCGCGAGGTACGCGAGCAACTCGCTCATTTATCGCTCCGGCGCCGGCCAAGCCGACGCCTCCGCTCCGGACGCTGCTCCGCCAAGGCTACGCCGTGTTTACGAGCTAATGCCGGAGATCTTGATCAGCTTCGCGACCGCCTCGGTCGGCTGCGCGCCCTTGGAGAGCCAGTCCTTGACCTTCGCCTCGTCGAGGTCGATGGTCGACGGATCGGTCTGCGGGTTGTAGCGCCCGACGATGTCGAGGAACTTCCCGTCGCGCGGAGCCCGCGAGTCGGCCGCGATCACGCGGTAGATCGGGTTCTTCTTCGAGCCCACGCGGGTGAGCCTCAGTTTGACTGCCATCTACGTCCTTTCACCATGTGTTTCATCAACGCTTCGCTCGTTTCTTCTTGCGCTTCACGCCGCTCTTCCGTCCGGCGGACAAGGACGGTGCCGGCGCTTGCTGGGTCGGGAGCCCCGGGAGACCCGGCATCTTCCCCCGCCCCATCTGCTTCATCATCTTCTCCATCTGCTTCCGGGCCTCGAGCAGGTTGTTCACCTGCTCCACCGTCGTCCCGGAGCCTCGTGCGATCCGGAGCCGCCGCTTGCCGTCGATCACGATAGGCGAACGGCGCTCCTGCGGGGTCATCGACAGCACGATCGCCTCGACACGCCCGAGCTGGCTGTCGTCGACCTCGACGTCGCCGATCTGCTCCTTCATGCCCGGGATCATCTTCAGGATCCCCTGCAACGGCCCCATCCTGCGCAGCATCTTGTACGCCTTCAGGAAGTCGTCGAACGTGAACTGGCCCCTGGCCAGCTGCTTCTCGAAGTCAGCCTGCTCGTCCGCCTCGGCCGCTGCCTCGGCGCGCTCGATGAGCGTCAGCACGTCGCCCATCCCGAGGATCCGCGAGGCCATGCGGTCGGGATGGAAGACCTCGAGGGCGTCGACCTTCTCGCCGGTCGACGCGAACTTGATCGGCTTCCCGGTGATCGCCTTCACCGACAGCGCAGCGCCGCCGCGGGCGTCGCCGTCGAGCTTCGAGAGCACGACCCCGTCGAACGCGATCCGTTCGTGGAACGCCTCGGCGACGTTGACCGCTTCCTGACCCGTCATGGCGTCGAGCACGAGCAGCACGTTCGTCGGCTTCGCCTCGTCGCGCACGCGAGCGAGCTCGTCCATCAGCTCTTCGTCGATCTGGAGTCGGCCGGCGGTGTCGACGATCACGGTGTCGAGACCCTCCTCGCGCGCGCGGGCAAGGCCGCTGCGCGTCGCCTCGACTGCATCCTTCGTGTCGGTCCGGAACACCGGCACGTCGATCTGCTTGCCGAGCTGCTCGAGCTGGTCGATCGCGGCGGGGCGCTGCAGGTCGGCGGCGACCAGCCCGGGCTTGCGCCCCTCCTTGCGGAGGTGAAGCGCGAGCTTGGCGGCGGTCGTCGTCTTGCCCGAGCCCTGCAGCCCGGCGAGGAGGATGACCGTGAACTTGCCGAACGCGAGCCCGGACTCGCCCTCGCCCATCAGCTGCGTCAGCTCGTCGTGGACGACCTTCACCACCTGCTGGCCCGGCGTGAGGCTCTTCAGGATGTCGTCGCCGAGCGCCTTCTCCCGCACACGGCCGACGAAGTCGCGCACGACCGTGAAGTTGACGTCGGCTTCGAGGAGCGCGAGCCGGATCTCGCGCATCGCGCGCGAGATCGACTCTTCGTCGAGCGTCCCCTTCTTCCGCAGGTCGCCGAGGGCGCCTTGCAGCTTGTCGGACAAGGTGTCGAACACGCGCGGGCATGGTAGAGAATCGATCCATGACCTACGACGCCGCCAAGAGCCGCTACGACTCGATGGACTACCGCCGCTGCGGGCGGAGCGGCCTCAAGCTGCCTGCGATCTCACTCGGGCTGTGGCACAACTTCGGCGGCGATCGCCCGCTCGAGACGTCGCGCTCGATCCTCCTGCGGGCATTCGACCTCGGGGTCACGCACTTCGACCTGGCGAACAACTACGGGCCGCCGTACGGCTCGGCGGAGGTGACGTTCGGACGGGTGATGGCCTCCGACCTCCGGCCGTACCGCGACGAGCTCGTGATCTCGACGAAGGCCGGGTACGACATGTGGCCGGGGCCGTACGGCGAATGGGGGTCGCGCAAGTACCTGCTCTCGTCGCTCGACCAGTCGCTCGCACGGATGGGGCTCGACTACGTCGACATCTTCTACTCGCATCGCTTCGACCCGGACACCCCGCTCGAGGAGACGATCGGCGCGCTCGACAGCGCGGTGCGCTCCGGCAAGGCGCTGTACGCGGGCATCTCGTCGTACTCGCCCGAGAAGACGCGCGAGGCGTACGCGATCCTCGAGCGCCTCGGCACGCCGCTCCTCATCCACCAGCCGTCGTACTCGCTGCTGAACCGCTGGATCGAGCCGGAGCTGCTCGACGCACTCGACGAGCTCGGTGTCGGCTGCATCGGCTTCTCGCCGCTCGCGCAGGGGATGCTGACGACGAAGTACCTCGACGGGATCCCCGAAGGCTCGCGCGCGGCGGCGAACACGTCGCTCTCGCCCGACCTGATCACGGACGCCTCGCTCGGAAAGATCCGCGCGCTCAACGAGATCGCATCGAGGCGCGGCCAGTCGCTCGCGCAGATGGCGCTCGCGTGGACGCTGCGCGACCCGCGCATGACGTCGACGCTGATCGGAGCGTCGAGCGTCGCCCAGCTCGAGGACTCGCTCGGCGCGCTCGGGAACATCAGCTTTTCGGGCGACGAGCTGGCCGAGATCGACCGCTACGCCACCGACAGCGACATCAACATCTGGGCGCGGTCGTCGGCCGACTAGACGAGCCTCGTCGGGCCATGGCTGGTGCCAGGCACCGCGCAGTGCGCTTCGCACGGAGGACCAGTCCGAAAACGGCTAGCGGGTGAGGGCCATCTCGAACTGCTTCAACCGCAACTCGCCGCCGAGGCGCTCGAGCGCGCCGCTTGCGACGTCGCCTTCCGGAACATTCACGTAGTTGAGCGCGGTCCCGCGCGAGAGCAGCGCGGCCGCGGCATCTTCGTCGCGCGCCTCGAGTTGGAACACCGTGGCGCCGCGCCAGAGCATGGCGCCGCCGTCGACCTCGACCCGCTCGTAGTCCGCGGGCAGCGACGCGTCCTCCCGCTGCCACGGCACGTCCGTCTGCCCGAGCGTCGACGGCACGGCGCTCGTCGCCTCCACGAGCGGCGCCTCCACACGCCACACCTCGAGCACGCGCGTCTTCTCGAAGCCGAGCGACTCGTACAGCTTGATCGCCGGTTCGTTCGCCTCGATCACCTCGAGCAGCACGGTCGGCGGGGCGAGCTCCAGCACCGCCTCCATGAGCGCACGACCGACGCCGTTCCGGCGCTGCTCCGGCACGACGCCGATCCCGCCGATCCAACCGCGATCGCCGCGGACCGCGAGGTTCGCAACACCAGCATCCGGCGCGACTCGAGACTTCGAGAGGTCGATGTCCCACGTTTCGACCATGTAACGAAGCGTCGGCTCGTCGAAGTGCATCGGCACGAAGTAGCCCTCGTAGCCCCTCGTGAAGAGCTCCGCGAGCTCGGCGTACGAAAACCGATCCGACGGCACGAGATTCATGCGGCCACCAGCGCGCGTGCGAAGTCGGTCGCATCGAACGGCCGCAGGTCGTCGAGTCCCTCGCCGACGCCGACGAGCTTCACCGACAGCCCGAGCTCGTACGCAATCGCGACGGCAATTCCGCCCTTCGCCGAGCCGTCGAGCTTCGTCAACGCAACGCCCGTCACTCCGACGGCATCGTTGAAGAGGCGAGCCTGCTGCAGGCCGTTCTGCCCGGTGGTCGCATCGACGACGAGCAGCACCTCATGCGGTGCGCCGTCGCGGCGTCCCGCGATCACGCGGTGGACCTTCGCGAGCTCGTCCATCAGGTTCGTCTGTGTGTGCAGACGGCCGGCGGTGTCGACGATCACGACATCAGTGTCGGCGCCGACCGCGTCGTAGGCGACCGCCGCCGGATCGCCGCCGCGCTCCCCGCCGATGAAAGCCGCGCCCGCGCGCTCCGCCCAGATCTCGAGCTGCTCCTCGGCAGCGGCACGGAACGTGTCGGCAGCGCCGAGCGTGACGGTGCGACCCGACGCGCGCAGCTTCGATGCGAGCTTTCCGATCGTCGTCGTCTTGCCGGTCCCGTTGACCCCGACGACGAGCACGACCGACGGCCGGTCCGAGACACCGAGCGTCGCAGGCTCGCCGAACAGGCCCGCGATCTCCTCCGCCAGCGCTTCGCCGAGCTCCGTGACCTCCCCGCGCGCTTCGAGGCGGCGGATCAACTCGGCCGTCGCGCGGACGCCGACGTCGGCATAGATCAGCGCTTCCTCGAGCCGCTCCCACGATGCGTCGTCCGTGGGATCGAACGCTGCGACCTGGATCTGCTCGGTCAACGCACGCCGCGACTTCGCAAGCGACTCGCGTAGACGGCCGAAGAAGCCGCGCTGCTCGTCGACCGTCTCCTCCGGTTCGTCGGAGTCACCCAGAAGCTGTGCCCAGCTACGCGCCACGAGCGGGCACGTTAGCGTCAGGCTGCGTCGACGCGGTAGCTGTGCCTGTAGCTGGCGAGAGCGGCTGTCGACGCGACGCGCAGGCGGCCGTTCGTCGCGAGCACGTTGTCGGGCCAGCGGTGCATGCGGCGTGCGAGCCGCGTGTACCAGCCGTGCTCGTCACGACGGACGAGGAAGAGCTCGACCATGATCCCGTCGAGCATGAACGCGCGCTTCCACGGGAATCGCTTCCCGGCGACCCAGTCGAGCGAAAGGATGTCGACGCAGTCCCACGACTCGGCCGGGTAGAGCAGATCGAGATCGACGTGGTCGCGCGGCGCGATCAGCCCGCGCAGCTCCTCGCCCCACCCGCCGAACACCCACGTGTCGACCCCACGCACGAGCAACAACGCCTGGACGCGCTCGACGAACGCGAGGTCGTTCACGCCGTCTGGGCGATTTCGTCTTCGCGCGGCAGGCGCCGCGAGACGATCTGCGACACGCCGTCGGGCCCCATCGTGACGCCGTACAGCACGTCGGCGGCTTCCATCGTCCGCTTCTGGTGCGTGATCACGATGAACTGCGCGCGATCGGCGTACGTGCGCAGCAACTCTGTGAAGCGGCCGATGTTCGTGTCGTCGAGCGCAGCCTCGACCTCGTCGAGCAGATAGAACGGGCTCGGCCGCGCGAGAAACAGCGAGAACAGGAACGCGATCGCGCCGAGCGCCTTCTCGCCGCCCGAGAGCAGCGACAGCCGCGTCACCCGCTTGCCGGCCGGACGGAGCTCGACCTCGATGCCAGGCTCTTCGTCGTCGTCGTCGTCGGACTCGGTGAGGCGCAGCCGCCCCTCGCCGCCCGGGAAGAGCGTCGTCGCCACTTCGTGGAAGTGGCGCTCGACCGCCTCGAAGGTCTCCTCGAAGCGCGTCTCGACCGTCTTCGTCAGGTCGTCGCGCAGCTGCTCCAGCTCCGACAGGGAGTTCTCCAGATCCGTGCGCTGCGCGGCCAGCTCGACGAGCCGCTCCTTCTCCGCCTCGTACTCCTCCTTCGCGAGCGGGTTCACCTGACCGAGCTGCTCGCGGCGTCGCTCGTAGCGATCGAGCTTCTCGGCGAGCTCTTCGCGATTCTCGCCTTCGGCCGGTTCGGCGGCAGCCGCGTCGAGCCGGCGTTGCGCCTCGTCGCGCTCGGCATCGGTGCGCGCGAGCTCCACATCGACCGCGGAGAGCCGCTCGCCCGCCGCGGACGCGGTCTGGCGAAGCTCGACCTCGGCCGCAGCGAGGCGCCGCAGCTCGCTCCCGAGCTCCGTCGTGCGCGCCGCCTGAGCCTCGGCCCGGCTGCGCACCGGCACCTCGAAACGATCGACATCCAAGCCGAGCGCCTCCTCCAGCCGCTCCGCGTCGGCGACGAGTCGCGCGAGCAGGAGCTCGTTCGGGCGGCGCGTGCGCGTCGGATCTGCTTCGGCGAGCGCGCGGGCCGCCGCGCGGGCACGATCCGCAGCCTCCTCGGCCGCGGTCGCCGCTGCCGCGGCGCCGGCGGACAGCTCGGTCGCGACGAGGCGAAGCGTGTCGACGTCACCGCCCGGCTCGGCCGTGCGCCCGTTCGCCTGACGCTCGGCCGCGAGCGCGCGCGAATCGGCATCCGCAACGGCGCGGCGCAGGTCGGCTTCGCGGCCGGCGATGCCGCGGAGATCCTCGGCGAGACGGCCGGCGCGCTCGGCGAGCGGTGTCTCGAGCCGGACGGCGACCGCAGCTGCGACACGCAGTGTCTCGTCGAGCCGCTCGGCGGCGCCGACGAGCCGCTCGAGCCGCATCGGGTCGGCGCGGCGGACGTTCCGCAGGTGCGAGACCGGCGCGAACGCCGCGGCGGCGACGCGTGCACGCTCGACTGACTCGTCGACGCGCCGCGCAGCCTGCGCGGCCTGCTCGACAAGCTGCTCGACCTCGGCGCCCAAATCGCGCCGACGGGCGTCGAGCTCGAGCAGCACCGCCTCGGCGGTCTCGCCCGCGAACCAGAGCTCGCCGCGAGCCGGGTCCCACCCGATGCCGTCCTCGGTGACGGCCGGGACGGTCGAGGCGAGCAGCTCGTCACGCGGCACGACCGGCAGGTCTGCGAGCTCGCGCGGATCGCGCCCGACGAGCACGAGCACCGACCCGAGCCCGGACGACTGGGCCTGCAGGACCAGCTCGAGCCCGCGCCGCGCGTCGTCGACGAGCACGGCAGATGCGCGATGGCCGAGCGCAGCCGCGACCGACCGCTCGCGTCCAGCGGAGACCTCGAGCATCTGCAGCACGAGACGCTCGCCCTGCTCGGCGAGCGCGCGTGCAGCCGGCGGCAATCCTTCGCGCTCGGCAAGCGACTGCTCGAGCGTGGTGAGCCGCTCGCGCGCGAGCGCCACACGTGCATCCAGGTCCTCGCGCTCGCGCAGCGCGGTGCGTGCCGCGGCGTCGGCTTCGTCCGCGACACGGCCGAGCTCGGCCGGAGAGGGGCCGCGCGGCGTGTGCCGCGCGTCACCGAGATCCGAACGCAGCTCCGCGAGCAGGCGCTGCGACGACTCGTGCCGTACGCCGAGACGTTGCGTCGCGCCGCGCAGCGCAAGCAACGCGTCGCGGCCGCCGCCCGTGAGCAGCGACTCGGTCTCGGCGCGCCGCGCGAGCACGCCGTCGAGCTGACCCGCGGCCGCAGCCTGCGTCCGCCGCTCGGCTGCGGCGACACGCGCCCACCGCTCCTCCGCCTCCACCTGCAGCCGGGCACGCTCACCGGCGGCGACCTGCGCTGCCGCTGCGGCTGTGCGCGCGGCCTGCTCGAGCTCGGCGGATGCGCTCGGGTCGTACGCCCGCGCGGCGGCGAGGTCGGCACGCACCGCCGACACGAACGACGCTGCCGACTCGCGGCGAAGTTGCATGCGCTCGCCGCCACTGCGCAGTCGGTACAGCGCGGCGGTCGCCTGCTCGCGTGCTCCGGCGGAATCCGTCAGCTCCTCCTCTGCGCGTTCGCGCTCGGCGACGAGCGCCGCGATCCGCTCGTCTAGCACGCGTCGCTCTTCCGCCGTCGACACGCGCCGGCGCTCCGCCTCGGCGCGCCGCTCTGCCAGCCGTGCGAGGTCGAGCATCGCGATCGCCGCCTGCAGGCGCGAGATCTCGCCACCGAGCTTTTCTGCACGCTCGGCGGCGGTCGCCTGCAGCGCGAGCGGACGAAGGCGCTTCTTGACCTCGTCCTCGAGGTCGCGTGCGCGGTCGACCTGCACCGCGACGCGTGCGAGCTTCAGCTCCGCGCGGTGGCGCCGGCGCTTGAAGCGCCCGAGTCCGGCCGCCTCTTCGATCAACTCGCGGCGTTCCGCCGGCTTCGAGTTGAGCACCGTCTCGACGCGGCCCTGCGAGATCACCGAGCGCAGGCCGCCGCCGAGACCGACGTCGGACAGGAGCTCGACGAGGTCGATGCGACGGACCGCCGCCTTGTTGACGAGGTACTGGCCCTCGCCGCCGCGATGCAGGCGCCGCGCCACGGAGACCTCGCTGAACGGGAGGTCCGGCCACGCGCCGTCGGAGTTGTCGAAGAGCAGGTCGACCTCGGCGAAGTCGACGGGGGTCCGGCCGGTCGTCGAGCCGGCGAACAGGACGTCGTCGGGCTTCTCGGCGCGCAGCTCGCCCGGGCTCATCGAGCCGGTCGCCCACAGGATCGAATCCGAGACGTTCGACTTGCCGGAGCCGTTCGGGCCCACGACGACGGAGACCCCGGGCTCCAGCTGGATCTCGACGGGGTCGACGAACGACTTGAAGCCGCGCAGATTGATCGCCCTCAGGTGCACGCGAGGGGGAGGCTACCGAGCGGCGCGGACGCCGCCCGGTGCCTCGACCAGCCAACCCTCCTAGTTCGTGCCGACGCCGACGAGCAGCTCGCACGGGCCGCGGAACCCGCCCGCGGCTTCGAACTCGCCGAGCGCGGCCTCGATCTCCCGCCAGGTGTCCTGTCGCTCGTCCTCGGAGAGCGCCGCAAGCATCTGGTGCAGCGCCCCGAAGGACTCGCGCTCGAGCTGCGTGCACTCGGCCGCAGAGGCGAGCTCGAGGGGCGCCTCGACGCGGTGCACCTCGACGTCCCGGAATCCCGCACCCTCGAGCTGCTCGCCGAGCGCCGCCGACGAGAACGGCCCCGGGAGCCCCGGCGCAGGCGGCGGCAGCTGCGCCCGCCTGCGGATGATCCCGATCGGCACCGAGAAGAAGCCGTTTCGGTCCGGCTCCGCGAAGACGAGCGCGGAGTACTTGCCGCCCTCGCGTAGCGCCCGCCGCGCCTGGGCGAGCGCGCCTTGCTTGTCCGGCATGTACATCAGCCCGAGCCGCGAGATCGCCGCGTCGAACGTGCCGGGCTCGACGTCGAGGTCCTCCCCGTCGACGACGCGCGTCGCGATCGTCGAGACGCCCGCCGCGCGTGCCGCACGCTCCGCCTCCTCGAGGATGTTCGACGAGATGTCGGTCGCCAGCACGGTCGCGCCGCGGCGGCCGGCTGCGATCGACTGCCCGCCCGAGCCGGCCGCGATGTCGATCACGCGGGTGCCCGCACCGACGCCTGCGAGGTCGAGCATCAGCTCCGTCGCAGGTCCGAGCCAGCGGTCGAACACCGGGTCCCACTTGTGCCACGCCTGCGCCGCGTCCTGCCACTGCGTGCGCGTCGTCTCCTTGTAGGCGGCAGCGTCGAACGCCACGGTGGCCACGCTACACCTCCTCGATCCAGCCGCGAAGATCGTCGTCCGAGACCTTCGCGAACAGATCCGGATGGTCGGTCCGCATGTGCTCGCGCACGCCGCCGACGACCTCGTCGTCCGTCGCGCCGCGGATGACGGCGCCGCACTCACAGGTGATCTGCTTGCCCATTTCGTCCTCCCTTCGTCGACTCGTGGCGGTTGTACGACCCGGGGGTTGGGTCTATGTTGGCGCCGAGTTGGCCGGAGCGAAAGTGCAGCTCTGCGGGCGGTTCGTGGTCGAGGTCGGAGGCCGCCGCGTCGAGAGCGATCTGCCGGGCCGGCAAGGCCGGCTCCTCGTCGCGTACCTGGTCGCGCACCGAGACCGGACGGTCACCCGCGAGGAGGTGATCGAGGCGCTGTGGCCCGACGGCCGGGACGGCGGACTTGCGCCGCTCCTCTCGAAGATACGGCGCCTGGTGCCGCTCGAGGGCCTGCGCCCACACCTGCCGGAGCTCTGGGTCGATGTCGAGGCGGCGACCGCTGCGGTGCATCGCGCCGAGTCCGCCCTGGCCCTCGGCCACCCTCATGAGGCCTGGGGCCCCTCCCAGGTCGCGATGTTCGTCGCAGGACGCCCGTTCCTCGCCGGCGAGGACGCGCCGTGGATCGACGAGGAGCGCCGCTCGCTCTCGGCACTGCACGTGCGCGCCGTCGAGGCGTACGCCGCAGCGACGATGGGCGTCGGCGGGACCGAGCTTGCCGCAGCGGTGCGCGCGGCACGACACCTCGTCGAGCTCGAGCCCTACCGCGAGACTGGCTACCGGATTCTGATGACAGCGCTCGACCGCGAGGGCAACACCGCCGAGGCGCTGCGTGTCTTCGACTCGCTGCGCTGCCGGCTGCGCGACGACCTGGGCGTCACGCCGTCTCCGGCGACCCAGGACCTCCACCGTCGCCTGCTCCGGTGACGGCGGCGAGCGCCTCTCTCGCCGCCTGCTGCTCCGCGTCCTTCTTCGACCGCCCCACGCCGGTGCCCACGACCTCCTCACCGATCACCGCGGCCGCCGTGAACGAGCGGTCGTGCGGCGGGCCGTCGACGTTCACCGTCGTGTAGGAGACGGTTCGCCCAGTGCGCGCGAGCTGCTCCTGCAACTCGGTCTTGTGGTCGACGTGCGAGTTGAGCGCGTACTCGATGCGCGGCGCGAACGCCTCGACGATCGCTGCCTCGGTCTCCTCGAAGCCGTGCTCGAGATAGACGGCGGCGATCGCCGCCTCGAGCAGCGCCGCGAGCACGTTCCGGTTGCGCGCGAGCCGGTCGACTTCGTCTGTCGGTCCCGTCGCCTCGGCCTGGAGGCGCTCGCCGAGCCCGAGCTCGCGCGCGACCACAGCGCAGCTCGCACGCGACACGACGTGCGAGCGCACCTTCGCCATGCGCCCCTCGCTGAAGTCCGGGAACGAGTCGAAGAGCGTGCGGGCGATCGACAGCTCGAGCACCGAGTCGCCGAGGAACTCGAGGCGCTCGTACGACTCCGTGCGCTCGGCGGCCCACGACGAATGGGTGAAGACCGCTCCCGCCCGGTCGGGCGGGAGCGAGTCGATCAGCTCCCTGAGAGTTCTGGTCCTACTGGTGGGACGTGACGTAGTCGACGGCCTGACCGACGGTCGTGATCTTCTGGGCGTCCTCGTCCGAGATCTTGATCCCGAACTGGTCCTCGAGCTCCATGATCAGCTCGACCAGGTCGAGCGAGTCGGCGTCGAGGTCGTCCTGGAACGACGCTTCCTCGGTGATCTGATCGTCTTCGACTCCGAGCTGCTCGGTCAGGACTTCCTTGACCCGCTCGTAGACCTCTTCACGCGACGCTGCCATGTCACCTCAATTGTCTGGGGTTTCGGGGGCTGGGCTAAAAACGCGGCGATCATACACCGACGCGTTCCGGAAGCCGCTCCGCGAGCCTTTCGACGACGCGGTGCTCGGCTCCTCGTTCGGCAAGGCGAATCGCGTTCGCGATCGCCGTGCGGCCGCTCGCTCCATGCGCGATCACGGCGAGCCCGCGCAGGCCGAGCAGGTAGGCGCCGCCGTACGTGTCGGGATCGAGCCGGGTGCGTAGGCGCCGCGCCGCCGGCCGGATCAGCGCGCCGCCTAGCCTGCCGGCTGTCGTCGCGGTGACCTCCTCGCGGAGTGCGTCGAGCAGTTCCCTGATCGTCCCCTCGAGGAGCTTCAGCGCGACGTTGCCGGTGAACCCGTCGGTGACGACGACGTCCGCGGCACCGCGCAGCAGGTCGCGGCTCTCGGCGTTCCCCTTGAAGTTCAGGCTGCTGTCGTCGCGGAGGAGCTGGTGCGCCTCGAGGGTCAGCTGGTTCCCTTTCTCGTCCTCCTCGCCGATCGAGAGCAGCCGCACCTCGGGGTTCCGCACACCGAGGATCTCCTCGCTGAAGACCGACCCCATGTGCGCGAACTGCAGGAGGTGATCGGGGCGCGCGTCGGCGTTCGCGCCGGCGTCGAGGAGGACGCTCGGGCCCTGCCGCGCCGGGATCGGCACCGCGATCGCGGGCCGCATCACGCCGGGGAGCCGCCGGAGGTAGAGCAGGCCGGCCGCGAGCACCGCGCCGGTGTTTCCGGCCGACACGACCGCATCGGCCTCCTCCGCGGCAATACCGCGCACCGCGGCGACGAGGCTCGAGTCGGGCTTCGCGCGCACGGCCTCGGCCGGCTTGTCGGCCATCTCGATCACCTCGGTCGTCGCGACGAGCGGCAGGCCCTGCGTGTCGAGTCCAGCCGGGCCGTAAAGCACGACGTCCGTCCCGGTGGCGGCAGCATCGAGCGCGCCGAGGATCACCTCGCCGGGCGCGTTGTCTCCACCGAGCGCGTCGACCGCGACGCGGGTCATGCGCGCAAGCTTATGGAGCCTGGAGGCGGAGCGGCTCGACTTCGCGGCCCTTGTACGTGCCGCAGGTCGGGCAGATGCGGTGCGCGCGCTTCGGCGACCCGCACTGCGGGCAGACGTTGACACGCGGCGCTTCGATCGCGTGTGTGGCCCGGCGCTTGTCGCGGCGGGACTTCGAGGTTTTCCTCTTCGGGACGGCCATGAGCCGCAGGAGTGTAGCCAAACCCCGCCCCTGCTAGAGTGCCGCCGCCCGCCTCGGCGGGCGCACCATGACGGATCTCTAGACCGAAACCGCGCTCGCTCTCGCCTTTCGATCTGAAGGAGGTCCCGTCCGTGCCGGGCTCGTTGTCCGCCCGCAACATCTCGAAGTCCTACGCCGCCGTGCAGGTGCTCGACCGCGTCACGCTGGTCGTGTCGCCCGGCGACCGCGTCGGCATCGTCGGCCCGAACGGGATCGGCAAGTCCACGTTGCTGCGCGTGCTCGCGGGGCTGGAGGAACCGGATCGCGGCGAGATCGTGCGCTCGGATGCGGTCGGCTACCTGCCGCAGGAGCCCGAAGCGCGGCCCGGCGAGACGGTGCGCGGCTATCTCGCGCGGCGGACGGGCGTGGGTGCTGCCGAGCACGCGATGGACGAGCTGGCGGCGCGGCTCGGGGCCGAGCCGGAGCTGACGGGCGCGTACACCGAGGCGCTCGAGCGCTACCTCCTGCTCGGCGGCGAGGACTTCGACGCTCGGGCGGGCGCGGTGCTCGACGACGTCGGTCTCGGGCGGCGCGCCGACCGCGAGCTGGCATCGCTCTCCGGCGGAGAGGCGGCACGTGCGGCGCTCGCCGCGATCCTGCTTGCCCGCTTCGATCTGTTCCTGCTCGACGAGCCGACGAACAACCTCGACTTCGCAGGCCTCGACCGTCTGGAGCGCTTCTTCGATGGGCTTGCCGCCGGTGTGGTGCTCGTCTCGCACGACCGCGCGTTTCTCGACCGCACGGTCACGCGCGTCGTCGAGATCGAGGCCGAGACGCGCGAGGTGCACGAGTACGCGGGCACATGGTCGGACTACGAAGCCGCGCGGGAGCGCGCACGCAGCCGGCACGAGGCCGACTACGCCGACTACGTGCTCGAGCGCGACCGGTACACGAGCCTGCTCTCAACCCGCCGGTCGGAGGCGCGCGCGGGCGGCGCGATGGCGGATCGGCGCGGGACGAACGCGCTGCGCGGCAAGGTCTCGCAGGCGAAGCACCATCTCGAGCGGCTCGAGGTGGTCGACAAGCCGTGGAGCCCATGGCGGCTGCAACTGGAGTTCGCGACACCGCCGCCGACCGGGTTCATCGCCGAGCTCGCAGCCGCGCGGGTCGAAGTCGGGTCGTTCGCGCTCGGGCCTGTCGACGTCCTCCTCGGCTACGGCGACCGCCTCGCCATCGTGGGGCCGAACGGCTCGGGCAAGACGTCGCTCATCCGCGCACTGACCGGCGAGCTGCCTCTCGCCGCCGGACAGCGCCGGCTCGGCGCGGGCACCGTGTTCGGCGAGCTGAACCAGGCGCGCGACCTGTTCGCCGGCACGCTGCTCGACGACTTCGCGCGACTCGCGGGTCTTGCGGCGACGGACGCGCGCACGCTGCTCGCGAAGTTCGCGCTCGGCGCTGACGACGTCGAGCGCGACGCGGCCTCGCTCTCGCCGGGCGAGCGCACGCGCGCCGGGCTCGCGCTGCTCGCAGCGCGCGGCGTGAACTGCCTGATCCTCGACGAGCCGACGAATCACCTCGACCTCGAGGCGATCGAGGAGCTCGAGACGGCGCTCTCCGCCTACGACGGCTGCCTCGTCGTCGTGACGCACGACCGCCGCTTCCTGGAACGACTCGAGGTGTTGCGCACGCTCGACCTGGGATGATCGGCGCGTGTGGCAGCTCACCGTCGGGATCTACGTCGTCACGATGGCGGCCCTGACGGCGCTGGTCGCGCGTCGCAAAGGCCGTGACACGGTCATCTGGTTCGCCGGCGGATTGGCCGGCGGATTCGCGGTGCTGCTGCTCGCGCTGATCGCTCCTCGCGCCGGGCAACCGTGGCGATCGCGCGCCTTTCTCGCGATCGCGCTCTTCGGTGCGATCGCGCTCGGGATCGTGCTCTTGATCGTCGCGATCTCGGAGGCGAACTTCGTGACGCCCTAGGTCTGGTCGCGAAGCGCTTCGAGCACGGCCCATCGTGGGTCGCCGTGCTCTTCCTCGTGCGTGTGCGGCTCGTCGTTCAGGTTCTTACCGCACTCGCCGCAGAGCCCGGCGCAGTCCGGCCGGCACAGGATCTGGTCGGGCAGCGCGAGTGCGACGGCGTCACGCGCCCAGGCCGACAGATCGAGCATGTTCCCGTCGACGTACTCGGTTTTCAACTCGTCGTCGTCCGATCTCTCGTCCTGGTACTCGCGCGCGTCGATCGGCACCTCCAAGACGGCGTCGCCGAGGCAGCGATAGCACGGCCCGTGCAGCCGCGCGGAGAAGGAAAGGCTGAAGACCGTGCCGGTGTTCGCGCGGGTGATCTCGAGTGCCGCAGGCACTGACTCCGGCACCGGGATGTAGCGCTGGCCGCCGTAGTTGAGCGGCGCGAGCTCGAGGTCGACCGCTTCGCGGTGCTGCTCACCCGGGCGGAGCTTCACCTGGCGAAGGCTGAAGCTCGTCATGGGATCAACGGTAGCGTGCCGGGGATGGGAAACGACTGGTTCGTCGCCAACCTGCGCGACGCGCGCTGGGTCGAGCGGGCGGGCTTCGGGAAACGCGTCCGGCTCGAGCCACAGGACGCGCGGTTCGAACAGCTCGGCGTCCAGATCGGCGTCTTCGGCCCGGGCGAGCGCTCGACGCTCTACCACGCCGAAGCGGGACAGGAGGGCTTTCTCGTCCTGCGAGGCTCCTGCCTCGCGATCGTCGAGGAAGAGGAGATCGCGCTGAAGCAGTGGGACTACGTCCACTGCCCGTCGTGGACTCGGCACGTCTTCGTGAACGAAGGCGATGAGGACTGCGTGCTTCTGATGGTCGGCGCGCGCGTCGAGGCCGGAATCGTCTACCCGCGATCCGAGGTCGCGCTGCGTCATGGAGGCGGTGTCGAGCAGGAGACCCGCTCCCCGGACGAGGCCTATGCACCGTACGGCGAGTGGCTGCCGACGGACGCTCGGGAGCTGTAGCGGATGGATCAGGCACGGCTGGAACGAATCGGCACGGGCCTGGCACCCGTGACCGAAGGGTGGTTCGTCCTCAACGCCCGCGACGCCGCCTGGATCCGCCACGACACCTTCGGGCAGCGCTGTCCGTTCGAGGCCAATGGGCCCGTCGTGCGCGGGACCGACGACACGCCGCTCCATTTCGACCAGCTGGGCGTCGGCCTCTCCGTCCTCGTGCCGGGGCAGCCGAGCACGCTCTATCACGCGGAGCCTGGGAACCAGGAGGACTTCCTCGTTCTCTCCGGGACCTGCACGGCGACGATCGCGGACGAGCAGCGTGAACTCGTCCAATGGGACTTCGTCCATTGCCCGCCCGGGACCCCGCACTCGTTCGCGGCTTCCGGGAACGGGCCGTGTGTACTTCTCACGGTCGGCGCACGCGTCGCCCGGGAGTGGGTCTATCTTCCGACCGAGCTCGCCGACAGCGTCCCGCAGGAGACGACGTCAGGCGCCGAGGCGTACGGCCCGTACGGCCACTGGCAGAACGACGGCAGCTGCCCGCTCGAAGAGTTCGAGCCCTAGTAGGTCGAACCGTTGTCGGAGAGGTCGACCGGGCCGATCCCGGCGACGACCGACTCCTGCGAGCGTTCGTGCAACCGCTCGCGCCCGCGCCGGACCGCGACGAGGAACTTGTCGAGGTTCGTCTCGAGCGTGGCGAGCATGCCGTCCGCCCAGTCCTCCATCTCGAGCCGCATCTCGCGTGCCTGCCGGCGCGCCTCGTCGATGATCTCCTGCGCCTGGCGCTCGGCGAGCTTCACGATCTCCGTCTGCGATGCCTCGCGAACCGCCTGCTCGCGTGCCTCCTGCAGCAGCCGGTCCTGCTCGCGCTTCGCCTCGGCCAGCATCTCCTGGCGTTCTTTGACGATCCAGCGTGCCTGCTTGATCTCTTCGGGGATGGTCGCCCGCATCTGATCGAGGATGTCGTAGATCTCCTCGCGGTCGATGCGCACCTGGTCGGTGAGCGGCACGGCCTTCGCGTTGTGCACGAGGTCGTCGAGTTTGTCGATCAGAACCAATACATCCATGGAAATCCAGTCTACTCCTGGTCTGAGACGGGGGCGCCACCGTGGCCGTTCGGGAACATCTCCTTCAGGCGCGCTGCGACCGCCACGGGCACGAGTTCCTCGACATTTCCGCCGAAGGACGCGATCTCCTTCACCCCGCTCGAGGACACGAAACTCACCTGCGGGCTAGCCATCACGTAGACCGTCTCGATGTCCGGCGCGAGCGTCCGGTTCAGCTGGTTCATCTGGAACTCCCACTCGAAGTCGGAGACGACCCGCAGGCCCTTCACGATCACCTTCGCGTCCCAGCGGCGGGCGAAATCGACCACGAGCTCCTTGAAGACATCGACCTCGACGTTGTCGACCAGGCCGCCGAGCGCCTGTTGCAGGAAGTCGACGCGCTCCGGGACCTCGAACATCGGCTCCTTGTGGCGGGGGTTGTCGACGACGCCGACGACGACGCGGTCGAAGATCTTGGCTGCGCGGGTGATGACGTCGACGTGCCCGTTCGTCACGGGGTCGTAGGTGCCGGGGTAGATGGCGGTGATCACGTCTCGAGAAGGGTAAGCCGCGCAGAGCCGTACGTGCGGGTTGTTCGCTGTTGGAGGCCAGGGACCTCCGGGGCAGGCTCACGGCTCGAGGTCTCCCAGACCAGGACGCCGTCGTCGGTCAGGAGCTTGGCGAGGTGCGGCGCGAGCCGCGAGGGGTCGTAGCCGTACGGGGGGTCGCAGAGCACGAGGTCGTAGGTGCGCTTGTCCTGCTGCAGGGCGCGGACCGCGTCGAGCTGCAGCACGATCCCCTTCAGGCCGAGCGTGTCGAGGTTCGCACCGATCACGCGGCAGGCGTCACGATCCTGCTCGACGAAGGTCGCGCGCGCCGCGCCGCGGGAGAGCGCCTCGAGCCCCATCGCGCCGGAGCCGGCGAACAGGTCGAGCACCTCGGCGTCGTCGACGGGTCCGATCAGGTTGAACGCGTTCTCGCGCACGCGGTCGGAGGTCGGCCGGGTGTCCCGGCCCTTCGGCGCCACGATGCGCCGGCCACGGTGGGTGCCCGCGATGATCCTCACGCCGGCGAAAGGCTACGTCGCCGTACCGGTGCCAGGCACCGCAACGTCTTCGTCACAGAGTCGTGACGGTAGTGCGACTTCCCCTGTAAATCCCGAGGGCGGATAGGGACACGCCTGGTGCCAGGCACCGTCACGAAGTGCGCTCAGACCCCAGGTTCGGCGCCCGCGGCCAGCCGGTCGGCCGCGTCCTGCCAAGGCCCGTCCTCGTCGCGCAGCTCCGCCGCCAGGGCGCGCGCCTGCTCGATCAGGTCGCGGTCCCGCCGCAGCTTCGTGAAGCGCAGGTCGCTCCAGCCGGACTGGCGTGTGCCGAGGAGCTGGCCTTCGCGGCGCAGCTCGAGATCCGCCTCCGCGAGCTCGAACCCGTCCGTCGTCCGGACGAGCGCGTCGAGCCGGGCGCCGGCGGTCTCGGTGAGCTCCTCCGGCGGACGCGAGATGAGCAGGCAGTAGCTCTGCTCTGCCCCGCGCCCGACACGGCCCCGCAGCTGATGGAGCTGCGCGAGGCCGAATCGATCCGCTTCCTGCACGATCATGATCGTCGCGTTCGGGACGTCGACGCCCACTTCGATCACCGTCGTCGCGACGAGGACGTCGAGCTCGTGCTCCTTGAACTGTCGCATCACCTCGCGCCGCTCGGCCGTCTTCAGCTTGCCGTGCAAGAGCCCGACGCGGTAGCCCTGCAGCTCCGCGCGCCGCAGCCGCTCGGACTCGGCCTCCGCCGCGCGCGCGAGCCGCGTCTCGGACTGCTCGATCAGCGGACAGACGACGTAGGCCTGCCGGCCCGCGTCGAGATGCACGCGCAATCGCTTGTACGCCTCGGACGACCGCTCGGCGCCGACGCGCGCGGTGACGATCGGCTTGCGGCTCGCCGGTGGCTTCGCGATCTCGCTCACCGCCAGGTCTCCGTAGATCGTCAGCGCGAGCGTGCGCGGGATGGGCGTCGCCGTCATGTGCAGCACGTGCGCCTCACGGTTCTCGGCAAGCGCGGTCCGCTGCTCGACGCCGAACCGGTGCTGCTCGTCGACGACTGCGACCGCGAGATCGGCGAACTCGACATCTCGCTGGATCAGCGCGTGCGTGCCGACGGCGATCTGCGCGACGCCGTTCGCGATCTCGTCGCGGATCTTCTTCGCCCCGACGGAGCCGGTGAGCAAAACGCAGCGGACGCCGAGCTGCGAGCACAGCGGCTCGAGCGTCAGGAAGTGCTGCTCGGCGAGTGTCTCGGTCGGCGCCATCAACGCACCTTGGCGCTGGTTCTCCACCGCGCGCAACAGCGCGTACAGCGCGACCACCGTCTTCCCGGAGCCGACGTCACCCTGCAGCAGCCGCTGCATCGGCGTCGTCTGCGCGAGATCGAGGTCGATCTCCGTGATCGCCCGCTCCTGGTGCTCGGTGAGAGCGAACGGCAGCACCGCGCGGTAGCGCTCGATCAGCTCGCCCGGCAGGGAGAGCGACGGCGCGACCGCGTCGGTCGTCCGCAACCGGGCGACGACGAGCTGGAGCGCGACCAGCTCGTCGAGCGCGAGCCGCCGGCGGCCCGCCTCCGCCTCGTCGGCGCTCGCCGGGAAGTGGAGCGCCGCGAGCGCGTCGGCATAGAGCGGCAGCTCGAGCTCCGCAGGCAGCGCGTCGGGCAGATAGCGGCCGCTGTCCGCGAGCGCGCGACGGACGAGCTCGCGCAACCGCGAGGACGGGATCTGCTCGCTTGCGGGATACACGGGCGCGAAGTCGGCGGTTCGCTTCGCCTCGCCGACGTCGTAGCTCTTCACCTCGAACCCGTAGCGCGAGAGCTTTCCGCGCAGACGGATCTGCGTCCCCGGCGTCAGCTTGTCGACGAGCCACGGCTGGTTGAAGAACTGCGCCGTGATCTGGCCGCCGCTGTCGTCGCGGACCGTCGCGTTCACCAGCGTGCGCCGGCCGCGGAGCGGCCGCGCACGCGAGCTCACTATTCGACCTTCGATCGCGACTTCGCCCTCGGTGAGGCCGAGCTTCGCGATCGAGACCTGCTCGGCGGCGGATTCGTACCGCCGCGGTGCGTGATCGAGCAGGTCGCGGACGGTCGCGATGCCGAAGGCGCGGAGGCGTTTCGCGAGCGTCGGACCGACACCGGACAGCGACGAGACGTCGCGGCCGTCGAGCAACTGCGGCGGCGCCCAGCCGCGCGGCCTCGGCCACTCGTGCTGGACCACACCTGTGAAACCCGGATGCATTCGGGTCATCGTCGCCACCGGGACCGAGGATAGGACCCGGACCGGACGGACCCCCTACCGATGAGTTCCGGCGGCCTTCGCGGTCGAAGACGTATGAGCGCCGAGCCCACCGAGCCCGTGCTCGAGCAGCGTGTATGCACGCTCGAGATCGTTGCGCAACCTGCGCGCCGCCGCCGGGCCGTGCTTGCCGGCGAGCGCCTGCATGCGCGCGGCGCGAAAGAACTGGCGATGAACGCTGATCAGGAGCGAAGCGGCGATCCTCGCGTCGCGGGAATCGATCCCTTCTTCCTCGAGCGCGTCGGTCAGCGCCTGCGCGAACGTCCACATCACCTCGAGCTCCTTGGCCCGCAGGGCGGGCGAGTCTTCGAGGGTGCGCGCGAACGCGGCGAACCCGGGGCTCGAGAGCCGCGCGCACTCACCGACCTGCACTCGGCGCAGCGTGTCGAGGATCGTCTCGCCATCGGCGCGCGACCGGATCGCCTCCGCGAGCTTCCGCGCACGCTGCGGAATCTCGTCGAAGAAGAGATCCTCCTTCGTCGGGAAGTAGTTGAAGACGGTCTTCTCCGACACGCCGGCCTCGGCTGCGACCTCGACCACCGTAACCTTGTCGAAACCACGCTGGACGAAGAGACGCATCGCCACGTCGGCGATCTGCTGCCGGGTCGCCAGCTTCTTCGTTTCCCGCAGGCCCACACACGAAGTGTACTCCGCTCATTACTGCTACGGTAAATTTCTAGCCACTGTATGAACAGTCTCGAAGGGAGTTGAATGCTCGCGCGCCTCGCACACGTGATCGCCCGCAAGCGCTGGTATGTGATCGGCGCCTGGATCGTCCTCACCGTTTTCGGCGGCTTCGCTGCCGGCCAGGTCTCGAAGCGCTGGTTCCAGAGCTTCTCGATCCCGGGCAAGTCGGCGTACGAGAGCGACCAGAAGACCTTCCGGACGTTCCATACGGGGATCCGGCCGCCGAACGTCGTCGTGTTCCACACGAAAGGCGACGCGACATCCAGCGACGCGATCAAGCAGGCGATGGCCCGCGCATCGGATGAATCTCCCGGGTCGCGGTCGAGCTCGTACTTCACGACGCACAACTCGATGTACGTGTCGCGCGACAAGCACACGACCTTCCTCGAGGTCTACCCCTCCGGGCAGTCGACCTTCGACTCGACGAGCGGCGCCGCGAAGATGCGCGAGGCCGCCACCAAGGGCTTGCCCGCAGGCATCACCGTGAACGTGACCGGCCACGACCCGCTCGAAGAGGCGTCGACGCACGGCTCCAGCGGAGGGCCCGGCGTCTTCCTCGAGGCCGTCGTCGGCGGCATCGGCGCGCTGGTGATCCTGTTCTTCGTGTTCGGGACGCTGCCCGCGGTGCTGATGCCGATCGTCGTCGCAATCGCAGCGATCCTGAACACGTTCACGCTCGTCTGGATCCTGACCTACATCACCGACGTCTCGATCATCGTGCAGTTCCTGATCGCGCTGGTCGGTCTCGGCGTCGCGATCGACTACGCGCTGCTGATGATCTTCCGGTTCCGCGACGAGCTACGTGAGGGCAACGACGTCGAGGGCGCACTCGTCGAGACGATGACGCATGCCGGTCGCTCGGTGATCGTCTCGGGCTCGACGGTCGCCGTCGGCCTGCTCTCGCTGGTCATCCTGCCGTTGCCGTTCATCCGCTCGATGGGCATCGGCGGCATGTTGATCCCGACGGTCTCCGTGATCGCCGCCATCACCCTGCTGCCGGCGATGCTGGCAGTGATCGGAACACGCATCAACAGCGTGCGACTGCTGCCGAAGCGCTTCGTCGACCAGGGACATCCGGAAGACGGTGCGTGGGGCCGCTGGGCGCGGTTCGTCAACCGCAGGCCGGCGATCGTGGCGGTCATCGGTCTCGTGATCGTGGCGATCCTCGCGGGGATCGGCACGCAGCTGAACCCGAACGAGTCCGAGCTGAAGAACTTCCCGGGCACGGGGACCGCGATCGCCGGACGGCAGATGCTCGCCGACGCCAACATCTCCCCGGGTGTGATGAAGCCGTTCCAGGTGCTCGTCCAGAAGGGCGGCGACCCGCAGGCGATCGCGGCGAAGATGCGCACCGTCGACGGGATCGCGGGCGCGAGCGCCCCGGACGGCCCCGGCTGGCGCACCGGCCAGGACGCCATCGTCGAGGCGTTCCCGGCGATCGACGGCGCCGCGTCGAACATCCAGGACGTCGTCGACCGAGCAAACGACGCTCTCACCGGCACGACCGCCACGCTCGGAGGTACACCGGCGGTCGACCGCGACTTCATCCACGCGGTCTACGGGAACTTCCCGTACGTGCTCGCGTTCGTCGTGATCCTCACGCTCATCCTGCTCGCGCGTGCGTTCAGGTCGATCGTGCTGCCGATCAAGGCTGCGCTGCTCAACCTGATCTCGCTCGCGGCCGCGTTCGGGATCATCGTGTTCATCTTCCAGCAGGGTCACGGTTCCGGCCTCTGGAACATCACGGCGACGCAGGCGATCACGGCGTGGATCCCGCTGATGATCTTCGCGTTCCTGTTCGGCCTCTCGATGGATTACGAGGTCTTCATGCTCACGCGGATGCGCGAGGCGTACGACGAGACCGGATCGACGGAGAAGGCGATCGAACTCGGGCTCGCCCGCACGGGCAAGCTCGTGACGAGCGCGGCGCTGATCCTGATGTTCGCGTTCCTTGTCCTCTCGTCCAGCCCGGGCTTCGAGATCAAGGAGTTCGCGATCGGGCTCGCGGCCGGGATCATCTTCGACGCGACGGTGATCCGCGCGCTGCTCGTGCCGGCGCTGATGCGCCTGCTTGGCCCTGCGAACTGGTGGATGCCGAGCTGGGCGGAGACCGTGCTCTTCATCCGGCCAAAGAAGCTCCCCGCGCCGGCGCGCGAGAGCAGCTAGTCGATCGTCAGCACGGGCTCCAGGCCGAGGAACGCGCCGATGCGCGCCACCTCGGCCTGGAGCTCGTCGCGCTGTGGCTTCGTGAGCCGCCGAATCAGTCTGAGGTGAACATCGAATCGCTTCCCGCGCTTCGCCCGATTCCACGTCCCGGCAGTCACACCGTCGACGAGCACGAAGCGGACGCCTGCCGGTCCTTCGTAGCGACCGCGCCCGTGCTCGGCGACCTGGGCGCGCACCTCGGGCGGGATCAGCTGCGCCCGTTCCCGGAAACCCATCACGTACGCGTCGTACTCGGGCAGCAGCCGCACGCTGTCGCTCGGCTGCGAGAACTCCGTGTCTCCGGCGAGCACAAACGCCGCGCGTCCCTCGACGTCGACCTCGTCGACCTCGATCTCGTCGAACGGCGCGCGGCTGCCGCCGAACCACTCGAGGAAGTCCTTCGGTCGTGCCGGTCCGTAGGCCTGGAGGAAGCGGCGAGCGGCCTCTCGTAACGCCTGCGCCGGGTGCGGCTCGTGCCAGCCGTCGACCCACTGGTCCGGTCGCGCGAAGGTGACCTTCGCGCCGCGCGGCGGTCCCTGGCAGAGATCGCCGAGAAAGAACGCGAAGCCGGAGCTCAACCGCGCGCGAGGTTTCGGCCCGACGCGCGCGACGACCTCCTCGACGATCTCCTCACGCAGCAGGCACCTGCCGTCGAGAACGTCGCGCACGGCGGTGCGCACCTCGGCGACCTGCTCCGCGCCGAGCGCCGGATGGACGTTGCCGTCCGGGTCGCGCCACACCGGCAGGCTCCGATCGTCGACGGCGACCGCTCGGCGCGCGGCGTGCCACAGCGGCAGCTCTGCCGCCGGGTGAAGATGCAGGGTTCCGCGCAGCGTCCACGCCTTGACGAGCTCGCGACGCTCCCATAGCGCTGCGCGAACGTCCGCCTGTGCGATGCCGTCGACACGCGAGGCGAGCTGAAGCTCGGCCGACGACTGGAGCTGGGCCTGCACGCCGCCCACGCCGGCGACGGCGTCGACGAGCTCGCCCGTGCGCGGCGCGAGCGACGAGCGTTCCAGGCGCCGGGCGATCACTTCCGCCCAGGTGACGGGCGTCACGCGTCCCAGGGCGAGGGCCGGGCGTTGCCGGGCCGGCAGCAATCGGGTGCGCAGGTGTCCCAGCTCGGGCCGAAGCGGCCGAGCGCGCGCTTCGGCGAGCCGGGGGCGAGTCGCTCGGCGATCGCCTCACGGATCGCGGCGACGAACGCAGGGTGCGTGCCCGCTGCGCGAGCACGCACGAGCGGCAACCCGAGGTGCTCGGCCGTCCCGCGGGCTTCGACGTCCAGGTCGTAGAGCACCTCGAGGTGATCCGAGACGAATCCGATCGGAGACACGACGACTCCCGGCACGCCTGCATCCTTCAGCGCCGCGAGGTGATCGGAGACGTCCGGCTCGAGCCACGGAACGTGCGGCGGGCCGCTCCGCGACTGGTAGACGACCTGCCAGTGCTCGACGCCGACGGCCTCGGCCACGAGCCGCGCCGTCTCGCTCAGCTGAGCCACGTACGCGCAGTTGCGCGCCATCGCAACGGGGATCGAATGCGCCGTGAACGCGATGTGCGACCCGTCCGGAACCTGCGCGAGCGCTTCATGCACGTGGTCGGCGTTCGCCTCGACGAAGCCCGGATGGTTGTAGAGCATGCGCAGGCGCGACACCGCGGGCGCATCAGCACCGACCGCCTGCTGCGCGTCGAACAGGTTCTCGCGGTACTGCCGGCAGCCGGAATAGGAGCTGTACGCCGAGGTGAGGAACGCCAGCGCATTCCGCACGCCGTCGTCGCGCATCTCGGCCATCGCCTCGGCGATGAACGGCCGCCAGTTCCTGTTCCCGAAGTAGATCGGCAGATCGATGCCGTGCGCGCGCAGCTCGGCCTCGAGCGCGGCGATCAGCGCGCGGTTCTGCTCGTTGATCGGACTGACGCCGCCGAAGAGCTCGTAGTGATGCGCGACGTCGAGCAGCCGCTCCCGCGGCACACCACGTCCACGCGTCACGTTCTCGAGGAACGGCATGACGTCGTCGGGCCCCTCGGGGCCGCCGAACGAGACGACGAGGATCGCGTCGTACGGCGCGTCGGACGGCGTGGCGCGGTCGGCCGGCGCTTTGCGTTCGGAAATCGGAGTGATCAATAGAGCGGGTCGTCGAACCAGAAGAACCCCACCGTGCCAGGACCGGCGTGCGTCCCGACGACGGCACCGAGTGTGGTCGTCATCTCGATCTCCGCCTGTGGCCTGACGTCGCGGACCATCTTCCGGAGTGCCTCCATCCGCTCCGGCGCGGTGGCGTGCGCGATGCCGACCTTGAGGTGCGGCGAGTCGATCGAGGTCGATTCGAACAGGCTCTTGAACTCCTGGAACGCCTTCTGGTTGCCGCGCACGCGCTTGAGCGGCACGACCTCGCCGTCGCGGATCGTCAGGATCGGCTTGACGTTCAGCAGGTTCCCCGCGAAAGCCGCCGCCTTCCCGATGCGGCCGCCCTTCGCGAGGTACTCGAGCGTGTTCACCGTGAAGAGCAGATGGTGCGAACGGCCGTACTCCGCGACGAACGCGTCGATCTCCTCGTCGGTCGTGCCGCGTTCCAGCCGCCGCTGCACGCCGATCGCCAGCATCGCGAGTGATGCAGACACGGTCCGCGAGTCGACGACGCGCACCTGGTCGCCGCCGAGCAGCTCGGCTGCGCTCTGCGCGCTCGCGAACGTGCCTGAGAGCGTCGACGAGATCTGCAGCGAGATGATGTGCTCGTAGGACGACGCCAGCTCCTCGTAGACGGAGCGGAAGTCGGCGGGCGTCGGTTGCGAGGGCGTCGGCAGCTCGGTCGCGGTCGTGAGCCGCTCGTAGAAGCGCTGCGCGTCGATCTCGACGTAGTCCTTGAAGCTCTCGTCGCCGAAGCGCACGTACAGCGGGACGACGCGGAAGTTCGGGTACCGCGACGGCGCGTCGGGGAAGTCGGCGGTCGAGTCGAGGACGACGGCGGTGTTCTCGGCGGTCAGCGTCACGACGACGCAGCTTCACACACTTTGCGCACGAGCAGGTCGAAGTCGCCGTCCTTCGTCATGCACGCGATCGCGCCGGCGGCGAGCACCTCGTCCACCTCCTGGGAGGTGACGGAGGCCGTCAGGCAGATCACCTTCGTCTCGGGTGCGGCCGCTAGCACGGCCCCCGTCGCCTCGGCGCCGTTCAGTCCCGGCATGCGGTAGTCCATGAGCACGACGTCGGGCGTGACGCGCCGCGCGAGCTCGGGCGCGTCGTCGCCGGAGGAGACGCTGCCGACGACTTCGACCTCGTCGCGCATGCCGAAGACGAGCTCGAGCGTCTCGCGGAAGACGTCGTTGTCCTCGACGATCGCGACGCGGACCGGCATCACTCGGCTGCCAGCAGGAGCGGGTAGTGCGGCTGGCCGCCGTCGTGGACGTCGAGCTCGAGGTCGGGGTGCGCCGCGCGCACGTCCTCGATGAGGCCGTCGAGCGCGGGCGCCTGCTCCCCGGTGAGGAGCGTCAGCACACCGCGCGGCTCGCGGAGCAGCGTCTCGAGCACGGCCCGTGCCGTTTCGTCGAAGGTCTCGCCGCCCGCCACGGCTTCACCTTCCGCAAGACCCAGCCACTTCCCTGCCTGAACCGCTACGCCGTTCAGCTGTACGTCGCGGCTCGCGATCGTGACGGCGCCCGTAACCACGCCGCCGAGGGTCTCCTGCATCGCCTCCGCGTTCTCGTCCGCAGTCAGCGTGGGGTCGAAGGAGACGAGCGTGGCGAGCCCTGCCTGGATCGAGCGCGTGGCCACAACGCGAACGGGCTTCGCGGCGTTCGCGGCGGCCTGCTCCGCGGCCATGATCACGTTCCCGTTGTTGGGGAGCACGACGATCTCCGCCGCGTGCACCCGGTCGATCGCGGCCAGGAGATCCGATGTCGAAGGGTTCATCGTCGATCCGCCGTCGACCACCTCGGCGCCGAAGCTCTCGGCGAGCGCGCGGTTGCCGCCGCCGGCGGTGACGACGACGACGCCGCACGCGGCCGGCTCCGACTCCGGCACCGAATGCAGGAGCCGCTCCTCGCGTTCTTGCATCTGCGCGTGCATGTTCGCGATCTCGATCCCTCCGATCGCGCCGCGCGCGGTGCCGAGCGAGAGCGCGCGACCCGGATCGTCGGTGTGCACGTGCACCTTCAAGGCCGTGCGGTCGCCGACGACGAGCAGCGAGTCGCCCGTCTGCTCGAGCTCGCGCTCGAGCTCGTCGGAGTCGAGGTTGTCTCCCTCGACGACGAAGACGGTGCAGTAGCGGTAGCGGGAGAGCTCTCGGTGGATCGCGTCGAGGCCGAGCCCGCCGTCGTGCTCGACCGGCGGCGGCAGGACACGGCCGCTCAGCGTGGCCTCGATGCCGCGAACGATCTCGACGAGCCCGGCGGCGCCGGCATCGACGACGCCCGCCTCGGTCAGGATCGGAAGCATCGCCTGCGTGGCCGCGACCGTCTCGTCACCGCGCGCGACGATCGCGGTGAGGTCTCCCCCGTGCTGCGCCGCGTCGGCCATCGCGCGGATCGCGGTCAGCATCGTTCCCTCCACCGGCTTCTTGACCGCGCGGTACGCGGCATCGCTGGCGGAGCGGAAGATGCGCGCGAGGTCGTCGGTCTCGGCGAGCGCGTCGCAGGCGCCTCGCGCGATCTGCGAGAGGATGACGCCGGAGTTGCCGCGCGCGCCCATCAGCGCCGCGCGCGAGATCTCGTGCGCGAGGCCGGGCCGGTCGTCCGGACCGTCCTTGCCGAGCGCCTCGTCGATCGAGCGCACCGTCAGCGTCAGGTTCGTGCCCGTGTCGCCGTCGGGCACCGGATACACGTTGAGGTCGTCGATACGGCGGCGGTTTGCCTCGATCGCCGCGCGCGCGCCCGCGACGAGCCGACGGGCATGGTCTCTCACGCGGATTGCCTCACGCGCTGGATGTGTACTTCGACCGCGGCGACGGTCAGTCCCGTGAGCCGCTCGAGCTCGTACGCGACCTGTGAGCGGATCGTCGAGGCGACCTGCGTCAGGTTCAGCCCGTGCTCGACGACGACGTGCAGCTCGATGCGCAGCGCGCCCGCGGGGCCGTCGACGCCGATCCCCTCGCGGCGGAAGACGCGCGCGACCCGCGAACCGGCGGTGAGCCCCACCACGCCGTAGCAGCCGAGGGTCGTCTCGGCGACGATCTCGGACACGGCCTCGCGGGCAATCGTGAGCCGGCCGTGCTCGAGCTCCAGCGTCAGGTCGTCGGCCACGGCTCCGATTAGACCGTAATCCGCACCTAACGGTTGCGATCGGCGAGGCGTCGTATCGTTCTGCACATGCGTGTTCGTCAGTTCTCGGCGAGCCTGCTGCTCGCGCTGCTCTGGCCGAACACACCGGCGCAGCCGCTTCGGCTTCAGCATCTCACGCCCGTGTCGATGAGACCGGTCGGGTCACCGATCAGGATCGACTACAGCTGGTTCTGGGGTGAACAGAACTACGCGACGACAAACGGCTCCATCGTCGTTCGGCTTCCCAACGCGATCGATGTCATCGACGAGAGCTCGCTTCGGGTCACGGAGCGGTACGTATTCAGGCACAAGGGAACGTGCGGCGTCGCCTTCGACGGCACCACGGTCGTCGCGCTCACCGGCTGCCTCACCGCGACCTCGAAGGTGTTCACGGTGTGGCGGTTCGCCCCCGGATCCCGCAGCGCGGTCGCCGTGTCGCACCTCCGGCCGTTGACGTGGCCGGTCAGCTTCGCGATCGGCGACGGGAGGTGGTTCATCGCGCGTAGCGACGGGACGGTCGATGCGGTCAACCTCGAGACCGGACGGGTGACCACGCACCGCCCACGGCGGACGCTCGCCAAAGGTCGCGGCGCGGTCGTGGCCTCGTGGCTCGGCGAACATCGCCTCGGGCTGAACGGCACCGTCGTCGACGTGCGTACCTGGCGCAAGCGAACGCTCGCCCTCGGCGCGGAGCGCCTCGACGCCATCGATGGATACGTCATCGCGCATGGCACGAACGGCATCACCGTGTTCGACGACTCACTCCACCTGTTCCGGCGTCTCGCCGAAGGTCGCGTGATCGACCGAGTCGGGTTGAGCGGCGGTGTCCTCTATGCGCAGATCGGCCTCGCCTGGGCCCTCTGGGACCTGCGCACGGGAAAACACCTCGGCCTCGTCCTGCCGGACACGCCGTGGCTCGTGCAGCTACTGAGCTAGACGGCCTTGGTGACCTTGCCGCCCTAGAGGCAGCGCGTGCACACATAGGCGCGGGTCGGCGATCCCTTCAGCAGGATCCGGACGCGCTGGAGGTTCGGGTCGAAGCGGCGTCGCGTGGCCACCATCGAGTGCGAGCGGTTGTTCCCGAACGCCGGCTTCTTGCCGCAGATTGCGCAGATCTTGCTCATCGCGGGCCGCAGTGTAGCGGCTAGTCCCGGGCGCTGGCCCGCAGCCGGGCGAACAGATCGGCCATCTCGAGCGCCGAGCGGACCGCCTCGGCGGCCTTGTGGATCCGTGCCTCGGCCTGCTCGACGGTGTCGACGGTCAGGACGCCGAAGGCGACCGGGACCCCGGTCTCGATCGCGGCCAGCTGGAGCCCGGAGGCGCATTCCGACGCCACATAGTCGAAATGCGGCGTCTCACCGCGTACGACGGCGCCGAGCGCCACGATGCACGCGTAGCGGCGCGTCTTCGCCAGCGCCATCGCCGCGAGTGGCAACTCGAACGCGCCCGGCACCGGCACCACGGTGATCGAGTCCTGGGAGACACCTGCCTCGGTGAGCGCGTCGAGTGCGCCCTGCAGCAACTTGTCGGTGACACCACCGTTGAAGCGAGACACGACGACACCGACCGAGCGGCGCTTGCCGAGCGGCGTGCCCTCGAGCACCGCGAAGCCGGCCGGCACCTGCACCTCGCCGCGCACGTGCTCGACGCTGACGCCGTCGGCGGGCGCGTCCTCGATCACCGCCGACGACTCGGCCGCAGGCCAACCTTCGAACGGATCGGACTGCGGCTCCTGCGGCTCCGGCGTGTCGGTGTCGGGCTGCTGCTCGTCGAACTCGCTCATTCGGGCGGCTCCGGTTCGTAGTCGGGGAGGTTCTTCAGGTCCTGGTGGTGCAGGCGGTGACCGAGCTTAGCCCGCTTGGTGGCCAGATACGCGCGGTTCTCGTCGCCCGGGACGATCTCGATCGGCACCTGTTCGACGACCGTCAGGCCGAAGCCGTCGATGCCCGTGAGCTTCTTCGGGTTGTTCGTGAGGATGCGGATCGTCGTCAGTCCGAGGTCGGCCAGGATCTGGTTGCCGATCCCGTAGTCGCGCGCGTCGGCGGGGAAACCGAGCTCGACGTTCGCCTCGACCGTGTCGAGCCCCTGCTCCTGCAGCTCGTACGCGCGCAACTTGTTGAGAAGGCCGATGCCGCGGCCCTCCTGCGCCATGTAGAGCAGCACGCCGATGCCCTCGCTCTCGATGTGCGCGAGCGCGTGCTCGAGCTGCTCGCCGCAGTCGCAGCGAAGCGAATGGAACACATCGCCCGTGAGACACTCGGAGTGGACGCGGACGAGCACGTTCTCCGCGCCGTCGACGTCTCCCTTCACGAGCGCGACGTGCGTCTTGCCGGTGAGCTTCTCGCGGAACGCAACGGCCTGGAACTCGCCGTACTCCGTCGGCAAGCGGACTGCAGCACCGCGTTCGACGAGCTTCTCGTGCCTGCGGCGATACTCGACGAGATCGGCGACGGTGATCATCTTCAGCCCGTGCTGCTCGCAGTACGGAACGAGGTCGTCGACGCGGGCCATCGTCCCGTCGTCGTTCATGATCTCGCAGACCACGCCGGCGGGCGTGAGCCCGGCGAGGCGCGCGAGGTCGACCGCCGCCTCGGTCTGGCCGATCCGCTCGAGCACGCCGCCCGGTTTCGCGCGGAGCGGGAACACGTGCCCGGGCTGCACGAGATCGTGCGGCGTCGACGAGGGATGGATCGCGACCTGGATCGTGCGGCTCCGGTCGGCGGCGGAGATACCGGTCGTCACACCTTCGCGCGCTTCGACGCTGACCGTGAACGCGGTGCCGAGCGGCGCCTCGTTGTGGTCGGTCATCGGCCGCAGCGCCATCTCGTCGGCACGTTCCTCGGTGAGGCAGAGGCAGATGAGCCCGCGCGCGTGCGTCGCCATGAAGTTGATCGCCTCCGGCGTCGCGAACTGGGCGGCGATCGTCAGGTCTCCCTCGTTCTCGCGGCCGGGATCGTCGACGACGACGACCATCCGGCCTTCGCGGATCTCCGCGACGGCCTCCTCGATCGTGGCGAACGGGGTCGTGACAGTCACATCGGGAAGGCTAGCCACGAGCCAACCGGTACAGGACGTGCGGGCGGATGCGCGCATCCGTCACGTTCGGATGGTCGAAGTCGTCCGTCGGGTCGTAGGTCATGCCGATGCGCTCCATCACGCGCCTGGAGCGCCAGTTTTCGACGGTGGTGAACGACACGACCTCGGCGAGCTTCAGCTCGTCGAAGGCGTAGGCGAGCGCCGCGCGAGCGGCCTCGGTTGCGTAGCCGTGACCCCACGCGCCGCGGGCGAGGCGCCAGCCGATCTCGACCGCCGGCGTGAAGTGCGCCTCGAACCGGGGCTCGTTGAGGCCGACGAAGCCGATGAACTCTGCGGTGGCCGCGACCTCGACGGCCCACGTCCCCCACCCGCGCTCGGCGATCAGCCGCGAGACGCGGTCGACGTACGCGTCACTTGCCTCGCGTGACATCGTCGACGGGAAGTGCTCCATCACGATCGGATCGGCGTTGAGCGCGGCGAACGGCTCTTTGTCGTCGTCGCGCCATTGCCGAAGCACGAGCCGCTCGGTGTGAATCACGCGCGTTGCGTCAGCTTGTCGACGTACTTCGCGAGCACGTCGGCCTCGAGGTTCACGCGCGCGCCAGGCTCGAGCCGGCCGAGCGTCGTCACTTCGAGCGTGTGCGGGATCAGTGCGACGGCAAAGCCCTCGTGGTCGCTTGCAGCGACGGTGAGGCTCGTTCCCTGGACGGCGATCGAGCCCTTCTCGACGACGTAGCGGATGATCTCCGGGGGTGCGTCGAACCAGTGCAAGCCGCCGGCGATGCCGCGAAACGTGCCGACGCCGTCGACGTGGCCCTGCACGTAGTGGCCGCCGAGCGCGTCGCCGACGCGCAGCGCCGGCTCGAGGTTGACGCCCGCGCCGGGAGCGAGCTCGCCGAGGCTCGTGCGAGAGAGCGTCTCCGGCACTGCGTCGAACGCGACCGTGCCGCCGTCGGTCGCGACGACCGTCAGGCACACGCCGTCGACCGCGATCGAGTCGCCGAGCTCGGCGGCGATCGAGGACTCGATCACGAGGCGGCCGCCGTCCATCGAGCGAACGGTGCCAACTTCGCGGACGAGCCCGGTGAACATGCGATCAGCGTAGCCACGAGCCGATTCGGACAGGACCGGACAAGGCCCGCTCCGTGGTCAGACCAGAACGGACCCCTGACCACGCAAACGGATCAATGGACGCGCAGTTCGGGGCGACACCCGCCTGCGTGGCCACGGCTGGTCGAGCCCCGCTATGTGGTCAGACCAATCAGGCGATGGCCCGCGGACCGTCCGTGGGGACGAATCGGGTCTCAGTCGCCGTAGACGAGCGTCTCGACCGCTTCGCGGACGAGGACTTCGAGTTGCGCGCGCTCGCCCGGCGCGGTCGTGTCGAGCTCGGCGAGCAGCTCCCGTACGGCTTCGCGGCCGCCGGGCGCGAGCTCGTCCGTGGCGATGTCGCCGACCTTGCGACGCAGCTCGTCGTTGCCGAGCTGGCGCGTGAGCCAGTGGCTGAGGTGGGTGACGATCTGGTCGTCGGCGCGCTGAGAGTCAGGAGTCGTGGACATAGGCTTCGAGAAGCACGTCTGCCCCGACCTGCCGCGCGGACAGCCGAACGAGCGTGCGCGGGGAGGGTAGCGAAGCCTGAAGCGCACCCGGCCCGGCCCCCGCAAGCGTCGGCGCCGTGAACAGCAGGATCTTGTCGACCAGGTCGGCCTCGAGGAACGACGCGGCGAGCGTCGGGCCGCCCTCGAGGAGCAGCGACTGCACGCCCTCCTCGGCGAGCCCGCGCAGCTCGTCCTCGAGTGGCCCGCTCCGCAGCTCCAGGTCGAGCCCTTCCGGCAGCGGCCCCTTCGAGAACACGAGCCGCCGCGGTTGGCCGCGCGGAGTCTCGACGCCGCGCGCGTCGAGCCTCGGCAGGTCGGCGCGCGCCGTCCCGCCGCCGACGGCGACCGCATCGACCGAAGCACGCAGCTCGTGCACGGCCCGACGGCTCTCCTCACCGGTCACCCATCGTTCGCCGGGCACAGTCACGCGCCCGTCGAGCGTCACCGCCGCCTTGTAGGTCACGAACGGCCGGCCCTTCGCCACCCATGTGCGCCACGCCTCGTTGAGCGCGCGCGCCTCGACCGAGTCGACGAACTCGACGTCGATCCCTTCGCGCCCAAGCCGCGCCGCACCCCCGGCTGCCTTCGAGTTCGGGTCGGCCGCGCCGTAGACGACACGCGCGACGCCGGCGGAGAGGATCGCGTCCGTGCACGGAGGCGTCGTGCCGTGGTGGTTGCACGGCTCGAGCGACACGTACAACGTCGCGTCGCGCGCACGCTCACCGGCGGCCGCGAGCGCCACCACCTCGGCATGGCGGCCGGCGACCTCCGTGACGCCTTCGCCGACGATCTCGCCGTCGGACACGACGACCGCACCGACCGTCGGCTTCGGGTATGCACGGTCGCGGGCGGCGCGGGCGAGCTCGACGGCGCGCGCGAGCGTCAACCGAGCGCCTGCACGAGACCGCGGTACGCCTGCGGCGGATCGCCGGCCGCGAAGATCGACGACGCAGCCACGAGCAGCGTCGCGCCGTTCGCACGCAGCTCGGCGATGTTCCCGGCGCCGACGCCGCCGTCGACCTGGATGTGCACGCGGTCCGGCAGCAGTTTGCGCAACCGTGCGACGCGCACGAACGCCGCGTCCTGGAACGGCTGCCCGGAGTAGCCCGGATGGATGCTCATGCACAGCACGAGGTCCGCGCCCGCCGCGGCCGCGGCGACGTCGTCGGGTGATGTCTCGGGGTTGAACGCAACCCCGACCTGCAACCCTTGCGCGCGTGCCGCGACGATCGTCGCGGCAACGTCGTCGACCGCCTCGAAGTGGAACGTGACGCTGTCCCCGCCCGCCTTCGTGACCGGCTCGAAGTACTTCGAGGGATTCTCGACCATCAGGTGCACGTCCATCGCTCCGCCGCGGTCGTGCACGCGCGGCGCGATCGACTGCAGGACGATCGGTCCCATCGTGATCGGCTCGACGAAGTGGCCGTCACCGACGTCGAAGTGGAAGATGCGGCACTCGGCAGCGAGCAGCGCGTCGACCTGGTCGCCGAGGTGCGCGAAATCGGCGCCGTACAGCGAAGGCTCGACCTCGGCGCCTCTCACCCAGTCCGTCCAGGTCATGACTCGATCGTACGCAGCCGTGCGATGAAGAAGCCGCTCGTGCGGTCGCGATCCGGCCGGGTGAGCAGGAACTCGGGGCGCGTCGGGTGCGCGTACTGCGGCCACTCCTCGCCCAGCGGCTCGACCACGAGCCCGGACGCATCGACCACCGCCTCGTTCTCGTCGGCGTTCAGCGTGCAGACGGAGTACACGACGGTGCCGCCGGGCTTCGTTCGCACCGCCGCGGCGCGCAGCAGCTCGAGCTGGAGCTCCGGGAGCGGTCGCGCCCGCCACCGCAGGTCGGGACGGCGGGCGAGAACCCCGAGGCCGGAGCAAGGTGCGTCGACGATCGCGCGGTCGAAGCCGCTTTCGTCGAGCTCGCGCGCGTCGACATTGACGACGCGCACGTTGGGACCGACGTGCTTCGCGAGCGCCTGCGCACGGCCGGGGTGAACCTCGACCGCAGTCACGTCGCCGCGCAGCATCGTCGTCTTGCCGCCCGGTGCCGCGCACGAGTCGATGCGATAAACGTGGCTATATCGAGCTTTGCCAGAACCAACAGCTTGAGCATGAACTCGTTGAG
>DATINO010000042.1:0-29649 GCA_035474195.1 Gaiellaceae bacterium | reverse complement strand
GGATCGATCAGCACGACCTCGTCCTCGTTCTCGATCCGAACGACGGGGACGTTCTCCTCCCAGTCCTCGCCGGGCTCCCACGACGGATGCGGCGACCACCACCAGTCGAGGTGGGTAGTCACCTGCCTAGTCGCCGAGGTCGGCACGTCCGACGAACGAGGTCGCGCGGAGAAGGAAAGCGCGTTCGGCGACCGTCGGTCGTGCGGGAAGCAGCACATGAACGACGATCGCGTCACCCACCCCGTCGTCGGCGACTGCTGCGAGGGCGAGCCGTCCATGAAGCCGGTAGGTGACGGTGTCCCAGCGTGGGTCGCCGCTGACCGCGTGGGAGCGCTTGAGGACGACGCCGCCGGCCGACCGGACGGCGCGCAGAAGCTTCTGCACACGCACCGCGACGCCGTTCGCGACCGCGTGCCGCTCGGCTTCGACAATCAGCCGGACCCGTCCGCGAGGCGAGGCGAGCTCGACGCGTTCGGGCGCGCGCGCAACAAGATGCCAGTGCGCCGGCGCCGAGACGATGAAGTAGTCGGTCGCGTACTCGGGAGTGGCGGGCGCCGCGGAGCCGGCCGCCACCAAGGCGGCCGCGACGAGCACCGAAGAGGAGGAGAGGAACCGCACCATCTGCTCGCAGTGTCGCACGGGCAAGGCGGCTACCACCACCAGTCGAACGTGGTCACGGCAAGTACCGAGACAGCAGTACGCTCTCACCCGCCGTGAACACGTATCGCCTCTTCCGGGTTGTCGCGACCGTCCTGCCGCGCATCGCACCACTTCGGGCGCGACAGCGGCTCGCCGTCGCGGCCAACCGCGTCGGCGGACGGCTCGGCCCGGCCCTCGTGCTCGCTCTGCTCCACGATTGGGCGACGAGAGCTCCGGACGAGTTCCACCATTTCCAGTGGTCGAACCACCTCGGGTACAGCCGGCACTACGACACCACCCAGATTGATGTGGAGACGCTCCATCCCCTCCGTCTGGAGTTGTTCGAACTGGCGCTCACAACCCTCCGCGACGCCGGAGTCGACCCCGCAAAGGACATCGACGCGTTCCTCGACATCGGCTGTTCCCTGGGCTATGTGGCGCGGTACGCAGAGACGACGGCGTTCCCCGCAGCGGGCCGCATCGTCGGCATCGACATCGACCGTGCCGCGCTGGACGACGGGCGGTCATACCTTGCGCGTGTGGGATCGCGCACCGAGCTCATGGAGGGAAACGCAGCGCACCTCGACGACCTGTTCGGCGACGCGACGTTCGACGTCGTGTTCGCATGCGGTGTCGTTCCGTACTTCGAGGAGCAAAGCGCTACCGCGTTCGTCGAGGCGTGCCTCCGACACACGAGCCGTGTGTTCTGCGTCAACGGTCACGCCGATTCGCAGGTGGACAATCGGGAGCTGGCGTCGTCACGCCCGCGGCATCAGGACCACTCGTTCGTTCACAACCTCGACCGGATGATCCTCGCGGCCGGTGGGCGCATCCTCGCGCGCCGCTGGGGCGGCGCGGAGCAGATTGGCGGCAACTCGGTGTACTTCGTCATCGCCGAGCCAGGCCGGGCGGTGGCCGACACAACGCCGACCACCTAGCACCCGGCTGCCTGAACGGAGGGGGAGGGATTTGAACCCTCGATCCGCCTTGCGACGGATAACGGTTTTCGAGACCGCCGCATTCGACCGCTCTGCCACCCCTCCGAGCGGGGGCAGTGTACCGGCGGCTAATCCAGGATCCGCGCGATCACATCCTCGCGCTTGAGCACGCGGACGCGGTGCGACGAGCGCGCGAGACGGACCTCGAAGCCGGCGTCGCGCGGAAACAGCACCTTGTCGCCCGGCTCGACGATCGTCACGTCGGGACCGATGGCGGCGACGATGCCGCTGCTGACGTGGGTCGCCTCGTTCGCGGGAACGATCAGCCCGCTCGGCAGCTCGGACTCGTCGAGCGGCTGGACGACGAGGTAGTCGTCGAGCGGATCGAGGGTCGCGTTCGCGAGCGGGTGGCCTTCCAACACGTCTCCACGATACTCCGACCGTGGAGGTCACGAACCCCGACAAGCCGTTCTTCCCGGCGCGCGGCCTGACGAAGGGCGACCTCGTGGCCTACTACGTCGGCGTCTCGGAGCTCGCTCTTCCCCATCTCCGCCGCCGCCCGTTCCACATGAAGCGATTCACCGGCGGCGTCGAAGGCGAGTTCTTTCACCAGAAGCGCGTGCCGGCGAAGCACCCCGACTTCGTTGACGAGGTGTTCGTGCAGTTCCCGAGCGGGCACTCGACGGTGTTCGCGATCGTCGACAACGTCGACGCGCTCGCGTGGGTCGCGAACCTCGGCTGCATTGAGCTGCACACATGGCACTCGCGCGTCCCGGACATCGAGCGGCCCGATTACCTGCTGATCGATCTCGATCCCACGACGGACGGGCAGTGGCCGTTCGTGCGCGAGATCGCGCTCGTCGTGCGCGACGTGATGGACGACCTCGGGTTGCGCTCCTACCCGAAGACGTCCGGCGCAACGGGCCTGCACATCCTCGCGCCGATCAGGCCCGAGCTCGTGTTCCCGGACGTGCGCCGGTTCGCGAAGGCACTCGCGATGGAGGTCGAGCGGCGCGTCGACGACCAGGCGGTGGCGACGACCACGTGGCGCGTCGCGGATCGCATCGGCGTGTTCGTCGACTTCGGCCAGAACGCCCGCGACCGGACGATCGCGTCGGCGTATTCGGTTCGGCCTACTCCCGACGCACGCGTGTCTGCGCCGCTTCGGTGGGAGGAGGTCGCTGCCGTCGAGCCCGAGGCGTTCACGCTCGAGACGATGGCGGCGCGCATCGCCGAGGTCGGCGATCCGATGCACGGGATGTGGCGGAGCCCACCGTCGCTCCGCAGCCGGTTCGCGAAGCTCGGCGTCGAACCTCCATCGGATTCGTAACTCCCCCTAACATCGCTCTCAAGTCCTCTCCGTACCGTGTCGCCATGCGGCGGCTCCTCGTGCTGGCGGCTCTCGCCGCATTCTTCGTCGTGCCGGCGGTCGCAAACGCGTCGCCGTACGTCCGCTACGGCGTGCAGGACGACGCGTGGCTCGAGTATGGGCCGGGGACGCTCGACAGCCGGCTCGACCGGCTCGATGGGCTCGGCGTCGACGTCGTGCGCGTGACGATCGACTGGCGCGCGACCGAGCCTCGTCCCGGTGTGTACGACTGGGCCCGCGCGGATCTCCTGCTCGACGGGTTGCAGTCGCGCGGGATCGCGCCGCTCGTGACGTTGTACGGCAGCCCGGGCTGGGCGAACGGAGGGTTGCCCGAGAGCTATGCGCCCGTGTCGACGACGAGCTTCGCAGCGTTCGCGCGGCGGATCGCCGATCGGTACCCGTACGTCCGCATGTGGGCGATCTGGAACGAGCCGAACCAGCGCCGCTGGCTCCGGCCGACGACACCGGCGACGTACGTCAAGAAGCTCCTCAACCCGGCATATGCCGCGATCCACTCGGTCAGTCCGAGGTCGCAGGTCGCGGGTGGAGTAACTGCGCCGCGCGGATCGACCGGCGGCGTGTCGCCCGTCGCATGGATCGCCGGCATGGCGAAGGCGCATGCTCGGCTCGACGCGTACGCGCACAACCCGTATCCGCTCCGCCCGGGCGAGACGCCGATGAGCGGCGGCTGCGACCACTGCGACACGATCACGATGGCGACGCTCCCGCGTCTGCTGCGCGACGTCCAGAAGGCCTTCGGCGTCCACACGCGGATCTGGCTGACGGAGTACGGCTACCAGACGAACCCGCCCGACAAGCTGCTCGGCGTCTCATACGCGACGCAGGCGAAGTACGTCAGCGAGGCTGCGCTCTGCGCGTACGAAGCGCCGCGCGTCGACGTGCTGATCCACTACCTCCTCGTGGACGAGCCTGACCCGGCGCGCTGGCAGAGCGGCGTGTACACCGCGGCAGAGGATGCGAAGCCGGCGCTCCAGGCGCTGCGGTTCCCGCTCACGCAGCAGTCGCGAACGGGACGCAGGACGACGTTGTGGGGTCAGATCCGTCCCGGTGGCGTCGTGACGTATCGGCTGCTGCGGTACGAAGCAGGCAGATGGGTCCGCGTCGGGCACGACATGCGAACGACCGCGCGCGGCTACCTGAAGCGCGTCGTGAATGCCGCCCCGCGCGCGCGCTACCGGCTGTGGATCCCCGCGGAGCACACCTACAGCGCGATCCTCACGGTCTCGTAGCCTCTTATGGACGAGGCGCGGCGGGCCACGTCTGGTGCCAGGCACCGTGAAGTGCGCTTCGCATCCGGGTCACGGCCAACTCGGACACTTGCGACACGTCGCCCGCACAGTGACCGTTACGAGATGCCCGTCAGTCCGATTCACTCGCAGGTGATCCCTCTGATCCCCGGATGGTCGGTCCTTCGCGGGTTTCGCGTCCGCGAAGGGCTCACGCAGCAGGAGCTCGCGAACGCGGTGGGCACGTCACGGCGGACGATCTCCTCGCTCGAGCGGAGGCGCTCTCTCCCGTCCGTCTCACTCGCGCTTGCTCTCGCCTGCCGTCTCGACGCCTCGGTCGAGGAGCTCTTCGCACCGGACGACTTGCGCTAGACGGGAAACAGCGACTCGACCCCTGGCGCATTCGGGTCGCGCGGCGGGCGCAACTCACGCCACGTGCAGTCCTGCGGATCCTTGTCGTCGCGCCAGCGAAGCAGCTTCGTGCCGTGGCGGAAGCGGCTGCCCTGCACCTTGTCGTACCGCACCTCGACCACGAGCTCCGGCCGAACCGGCGCCTCTTCCAGCTCGCCCGTCCCCCATCGGTTCGGCTCCGAGAAGCGCCGGTCCGACGCCTCGTCGAGCAGCGGCAGGACACGCTTCGCGACGTCGTCTCGCGTCTTCGCCGCGACGGCCGCCGAGCCCACGTAGTCGAGCCCGCCGTCCTCGCGATACAGGCCGAGCAGCAGCGTCGCGATCGCCGCGCGGTCGCCCTTCCACCGGATCCCGACGACGACGCAGTCGGCCGACTTGTGCTCCTTCACCTTCGCCATCCCCTCGCGCGAGCCCGGCAGGTACGGGACGCCGAGCCGTTTCGCGACGACGCCGTCGAGGCCGAGTGCCTCGAACCGCTCGAGCCACCCGCGCGCCTCCTCCACCGACCGCGTCGCCGGCGACACGCGGAACCCGCCCGCCGTCAGCGCCTCGACACGTGCGCGGCGCTCGTCGAGCGGCAGCTTCCACACCGGCTCGCCGTCCCAGAGCAGCATGTCGAACGCGACGTACTCAGCCGGGATCTCCACGGACAGGCGGCGGATGCGCGACTCCGCCGGATGCAGCCGCGTCTGCATCGCATCGAAGTCGAGTGCGCCGTCGCGCGTGATCACGATCTCTCCGTCGAGCGCCGAGGACGGCGGCAGCAGCTCACCGAGCGCGCGGAGCTCGGGGAAGTAGCGCAGCAACGGCCGCTCGTTCCGCGACCACAGCGCCAGCTCGCCGCCGACGTTCTCGAGCACGCCGCGGAACCCGTCCCACTTCGGCTCGTACTGCCAACCGTCGGCCTCGGGCAGCTCGCGGACAAGCTCCGCCTCCATCGGCGGGAACGGGATCGACCCGTGCAGAAGCGACGGCCCGTCGGTCATATGCCAAGGGTAACGTTGCTCGGATGAAGCGCGTTGCGATCACCGGTGTCGGCGCCGTCTCCCCGCTCGGCCTCGACGCGAAGGAAACGTGGCGCGCCGCGTGCGCCGGAGAGAGCGGCATCGGGTGGATCAGCACGTTCGACACCGATGGTCTCCCCGTCCGCGTTGCCGGCGAGGTCAAGGGATTCGACCCGGCGACCGTCGTCTCGCCGAAGGAGGCCCGGAAGCTCGAGCGCAACGTGCTGCTCGGCGTCGCAGCCGGCCGGGAGGCGCTCGACGACGCGAACATGAACGGTTTCGACCCAATGCGGGTCGGAATCATCTTCGGCTCCGCAATCGGCGGCGTTCCCGGCGTCCTCGAGCAGCACGACGTGCTGCGCGAACGCGGGCCCGACCGTGTGTCGCCCAACTTCCTGCCGAACGTGCTCGTCGACTCGGTCTCCGGGCAGCTCGCGATCTCACTCGGGATCAGCGGCCCGAACTACGCGGTCGTCTCGGCCTGCGCGACGGGATCCCACGCGGTCGGCGAAGCCGCAGAGATGATCAAGCGCGGCGCTGCCGACGCGGTGCTCGCCGGAGGCACGGAGTCCTGCATCGTGCCGCTCATCCTCGCGGGTTTCACCGCGATGCGCGGCCTCGCCGCCGAGGACGAGCATCCACCGCACGCGTCGCGCCCGTTCGACGCGACCCGCGCCGGCTTCGTCATGTCGGAGGGCGCCGGTGCGCTACTGCTCGAAGACTGGGATCGCGCCGAAGCGAGAGGCGCAGAGATCTACGCCGAGGTGCTCGGCTACGGCGCCTCGAACGACGCGCACCACATGGCGCAACCCGAGCCCGAAGCGATTGGGGTCGCGGCGATGATGCGCGGCGCACTCGAGCGCGCGAACGTCGCGCCGGAACGCGTCGGCTACATCAACGCGCACGGCACCTCCACTCCGCTCGGCGATGCAGCCGAGACGAAGGCGATCAAGGATGTCTTCGGCGAGCACGCGTACACGCTCGCCGTCTCGTCGACCAAGTCGATGATGGGCCACACGTTCGGGGCGGCCGGCGCGATCGAGGCGATCATGTGCGTGCTCGCATTGCGCGATGGGATCCTGCCGCCGACGATCAACTACCGCGAGCCCGACCCTGAGTGCGACCTCGACTACGTGCCGAACACCGCGCGGCAGACACAGGTCGACGTCGCGCTGTCGAACGCGATGGGGCTCGGCGGCCACAACGGCTGCGTGCTCCTCGGCCGCGCAGCATGAAGATCCAGCTCGTTCGCAACGCCACGCTGCTGCTCGACTCGAGCCTCGGCCGGATCCTCGTCGACCCGATGCTCCGCGCAGCCGGGACGAGCCCGCCGATCGAGAACACGCCGAACCCGAAACCCAACCCGCTCGTCGAGCTGCCGATGCCGGCCGAGAACGTCCTCGACGGCGTCGACCTCTGCATCGTCACGCATCTGCATCGCGACCACTTCGACGACCTCGTCCCGCTCGACCTGCCGATCCTCACGCAGCCCGAGAGCGCCGACGAGCTGAGAAGCCGCGGCCACACGAACGTGACGACCCACCATCCCGACATCCCGATGACGCGCGGGCAGCACGGGACGGGGGAGATCGGCCGCGCGCTCGGACCGGTGTCGGGCTGGGTGGTCGACGGCGTGTACATCGCCGGCGACACGATCCTCTGCGACGAGGTGCGCGAAGCGCGGGAGCGGTACGAGCCGCGCGCGACGATCGTGAACGGCGGCGGCGCGCGGTTCCTCGAAGGCGAGCCGAGCGTGATGACGGCCGCGGAGGTCGCGCAGCTCGACGGCACGGTCGTCGTCCTCCACCTCGAGGCGATCAACCACTGCCTCGAGCCGCGCTGCGCCTACACCGGCGCGATCGTCCCGCTAGACGGCGAAGTGCTCGACCTGTAGCTCGTCGATCAACGGCACGACGACGTCCGCGAGCCCGAGCGCCTCGTCATCCGGCGGGTAGTGCGGGTTCGGCACCGCGACCACCAACATGCCCGCGGCTTTCGCCGAGCGGATGCCGTTGTGCGAGTCCTCGACCGCCCCGCACCGAGCCGGATCCACGCCGAGCCGGCGCGCGGCTTCCAGATAGACGTCCGGAGACGGCTTGCCGCGCGGCACCTCTTCCGACGAGACCGTCGCGCCGAAATCGGCCTTGAGGCCCGATGCGCGGAGCACGACGTCGATCAGCTCACGGTTCGACGACGACGCAATCGCGAGCGGCACCCAGGCGCCGATCCGCCGCACAGCGTCCACCGCGCCGGGGAGAAGCGGCGGCGCCTCACCGTACCGCGCGAGCATGCGCTCGACGATCGCCGCGTTGATCTCCTCCGCGGTTCCCGGAACGCGCAGCGCCTCCGCCATGTAACGCGACCACTCCGGCGAGCTCATCCCCATCATGTCGCGCGCCGACTCGTCGGTGTACGTGCCGCCGGTCTCCCGCACGTAGTCCTCGCGCACCTCGTCCCATACCTGCTCGGAGTCGACGATCACGCCGTCGAGATCGAAGACAACGGCGGCAATCACAAAGAGTGGTACGTCCGGTATGCGTAGACGAGAGTCGCCGGTGCAACCCCCTCCTCAACCGACTCGACCTGGCCCACGAAGAAGGTGTGGTCGCCGGTGACGAGGGTCTCGACCGTGCGCGCGACGAGCCACCCTGCCGCGCCGGCGATCAGCCGCGGGTCGTCCTCCCGCACCTCGACCCCGTCCCAGAGGACGAGCGGCGGGACGCCGCTGCGTGCGAAGCGCTGCGCGAGCTCGTCCTGGCCGCCCGCGAGCACCGAGACGCCCCACGTCTCCGCGTCGCGCAGCAGCTCGTGGATCGAGGCGGAGTGCGCGACCGAGATGCCGACGAGCGGCGGCTCGAGTGAGAGGGACACGAGGGACGAGACCGTGCGCCCATGGCGATGCCCGCCGACGTCGGCGACGACGATCGAGACGCCCGCCGGCCAGCGCCGGAAGAGCGACCGCTGTTCCAATCCCGCGTCGGGCACGAGGGCGAGCCTAGAGCACGCGCTACGTCAGTTGCCGTGGCACTGGCCGTCGCCGAGCTGCGCGATCTCGTCGTTCGCGACCAGATCGGCGGCCTTGTCGTACGGCCCCGGCGACGCACCCTGCCACATCACATCCGGCGTCACGCCTGGGCCTTCGACGGTCGCGCGGTACTCCGTGCCCTTACCTGCGGGATGGCTCCCGTGTGGATTGACGCTGTAGCAGAACGCTCCGGTGTTCGTGTGCGTGAGGAAGCTGTTCTCGCGCATCCAGCCGTTGCCGTACACCGAGTCGAACGTGTCGACATAGATGTTGCGCCCGAACGTGTCGAGCGGGTTTCCGCCCGGCGTGGCCTTGTAGCCGTAGACCGGCTGGCCGGCGTACGTGAACGTGCCGAAGAGGTGATCCCACTGGTGCCACGCCCAGTCGGTGTCGATCGTGAGCACCGGGAGCTCGCCGGTCCAGTGCGAGAGGCGAAGCTCCCAGACCGACTGTGCCGCGCTCGCCTTCACGCCGTAGTTCGGGAGCATGCGCTGCCAGGCCTGGAGCGCCCAGTAGGAGCCGTCCGACGCGGTGCAGCCCGTGACGAACCACGCGAGCTTCGGGCCGTCGTAGGCGCCGCACGAATTCGTGAACGTCTTCCAATAGTTGGAGTGGTACTTGCCCCATCCGCCGGCGTAGTCGAGCTTGAACGCGAGCTGCTGCCGGCTTCTCGTCGGCGCGATCGCGTTCACGGCTCCCCACGCGAGCACGTGCTTCTGCTTGCCCTGCGCTTTGTAGGTGATGAGCGCTTCACCCTTCGAGTTGACCTCGAGCTTGATAGCGCTCGCGTTGCGGTCGACAAGCTGCGATGCGCTCGCGTTCGACGCCAGTGCGCCCAGCACGGCGACGACCATCACGACCAGGGACGCCCTCTTCACCTCGCCACCCTCCATTGCCGCAGGAAGACCAACAACCGGGTTGTCGGCATCGGACCTGCGCGGCTACGTCACTCGTCCGAGCGTCACTCGTCCGAGTGTCACTCCGATACGGTCTCGGGCCTGTGAACAGGCGCGAGTCGATCGAACTGGCGGTCACCCTCGCGGTGGTCGTGGCCGCCGGTACCTGCCGCTACGCGGGCGCCGGTCACGTCGTGACGTTCGTCGTTTCTGCGATCGCCCTAGCGGCGCTGGCCCGGCTCGTTGGCACCGCGACGGAACAGCTCGGCGCGCGGCTCGGCTCCGGCGGCGCGAGCGTCGTCCAGTCGGCGCTCGGCAACCTGCCCGAGCTGTTCATCGCGATCTTCGCGCTCCGCCAGGGGCTTGTGGGCGTCGTGCAGGCCGCGCTGGTCGGCTCGATCCTTGCCAACAGCGTGCTCGTGCTCGGTATCGCCTTCATCGTCGGCGGGATCCGCCACGGCCCGCAGCGTTTCGACTCCGGCCACGCGCGAATGGTGTCGACGCTGGCGCTGCTCGCCGCGGCGACGATGGCGATCCCGTCGCTGGCGCACGCGTTCCACACGCCCGCCGAGCCGCACGGTCATGCGCTCTCGCTCGTCTGCGCCGGCGTGCTGCTGGCGGTGTTCGTACTGACGCTGCCGGCCTTCCTCCGCGCGGGTGCGGAAGAGCACGAGCCTGCGCGCTGGAGCGCGCCGCTCACGGCGGTCGTCCTCGCCGTCGCGGGCGCAGCTGCTGCGCTCACCTCGGACTGGTTCGTCGGGGCGCTGACGCCGGCGATCCACACGCTGCACATGAGCCAGGAGTTCGCCGGCCTCGTGATCGTCGCGATCGCCGGAAACGCCGTCGAGAACGTGGTCGGCGTCCAGTTGGCGGCGCGCAACAGGCCGGACTTCGCGATCTCCGTGATCGTCAACTCGTCGCTGCAGGTCGCCCTCGCGTTGACCCCGGTGCTGATCTTCGTCTCGCTCCTTTTCACGACGCACCTGACGCTCGTGTTCCCGACGCTGCTCGCGCTCGTGCTCGTGATCGCGTCGATCCTCGGTGCGCTGATCGTGAACGACGGGGAGTCGACGTGGCAGGAGGGCGTCGTCCTAGTCGGCTTCTACGTCGTCATCGCCGCGAGCTTCTGGTGGGGCACCTAGGACCTCGACGCGATCGTCAGGAGCCCGACGGCGGCGACCGGTTTCGTGCCGAGCCGCTCGAGACCGGCGGCGAGCTTCGCGCTCCGCCCGGTCACGCCGCCACCGCCGCAACGCCTGCGCCCGTCAGCCGCACCAGGTCGGCCGGCGCTAGCTCGATCTGCAGCCCGCGCTTCCCTGCGCTGACGAGGATCGTGTCCCACGTGAGCGCGGACTCGTCGACGGTCGTCGGCAGCTGCCGACGCTGGCCGAGCGGACTGATGCCGCCGACGACGTAGCCCGTGGCGCGCTCGGCGTCGGCTTGCTCCGCGAGCGCCGCCCGCTTGCCGACGGCGCGCAGGTCGAGCTGGCGGTCCCCCGGCACGACGAACACCTCGAGGCCTCCGTGCACGGACGCGACGAGCGTCTTGAAGAGCTGTGCGGCCGGACGCCCGACCGCTGCAGCGACGGCCACGGCGTAGTCGCCGTCCCCCACCTCGACACCGTCGTACTCGTGCAGGCGGAAGTCGATTCCCGCCCGCTTCGCCGCCTCCACCGCGGGGGTCAATCGCCGAGCTCCTCCGCGAGCAGCGCGAGCGCGAACAGGCGCCACGCGAGGTCGACGTCGCCCGCGAGAAACAGCGCCGCCTCGCGCGCGGCTGGTAGATCGCGGACGCGCAAGACGAGCGAGTCGATCGAGCGCGCGAGCTCGTCGCGCCGCTCCTCCGTGTGCAGGTCGGCAGCGATCGCCTTCACCGCCCGGTCGTCGACGTCGAGCTCCCGGTGCGGGTCGCCGCCGGCCGCGACGAGCAGCAGCGCGCGGCGCCGCGCGCCGTTCAGCTCCGCGTCGTCGATCTTCACCAACTGCCCCGCCAGATAGGCGAGCACCGGCAGCGGATCGCCGAGCTCGCCGGCGTCGACGCGGACCAGGACCTCTGCGATGGGATCGGCCACGGCTACGCTGAGCCTAGATGGACGACGTCCTGGCAAAGGCCGAAGAGTGGCGCGCTGCAGGTGAAGAGGTCGCGCTTGCGACCGTCGTCGCCACCCGGCGCAGCGCGCCCCGCCCGCTCGGCTCGAAGCTCGTCGTCACGCGGTCGGGCCGCCTGTACGGATCCGTCTCCGGCGGGTGCGTCGAGGCGGACGTCGCAGAACGCTGCCAGGCCGTCCTCGACGGCGAGCTCCCGAGCGTCGTCTCCTACGGGATCGAAGACGACGAGGCGTGGACGGTCGGCCTCCCATGCGGCGGCGAGATCGACGTGTTTCTCGAGCCCTACGCCGGCGCGCCGGCCGTCGAGCGCGGCACCAGCTATGTCGTCGTCAAGGGCGATGACGCGGGGCGCCGCTGGACGGAGGACGAGCGCGTCCAAACCGGGCTTCGCGAGAACGTGTTCGCCGAAGCGATCGGACCGCCGCCGCGGCTCGTCGCAGTCGGCGCCGGCGACATCGCGGAAGCGCTCTGCGCTCTGGCCAAGCCGCTCGGCTGGCGCACGATCGTCGTCGACCCGCGCGCCGGGCTCGCCAACCGCGAGCGTGTGCCGAGCGCAGACGAGATCCTCGTCGCGTGGCCCGACGCGGTCGACATCGACCCCGAGACGGCACTCGTGTCGCTCGTCCACGAGGAGCGCATCGACATCCCCGCGCTGAAGAGGGGCGTCGAGGGCGGCGCGTTCTACGTCGGCGCCCTCGGAGCGCGTCGGGCGCAAGAGAAGCGGGCCGCGAAGCTCGGCGACATCGCGGCCGAGGTTCGCGGGCCTGCCGGCCTAGACCTCGGCGGGGAGACGCCCGCCGAGATCGCGCTCGAGATCGTCGGCGAGATCCTCGCCGCCCACAAGAAACGCTAGTCCGAGCAGCACGACGGCGAGCCCGACGTGCAGCCAGTTGTCTGCCAGGTCAAGCGCCAGCCACGCCCCCGCGCCGAAGACGCCCAGCAGCCAAAGCGCGAGCAACGCAAGCGCGAGCGCCCTCACTCGCGCGACGACGATCCCGGCTGCGCCGAGCGCGACGTGAACGAGGTTGAGCAGGATCGACACGCGGAACACGCCGAAGAGCTGTGCGCGCGAGCCGTGCCCGACGTGCAGGTCGCCGTAGTGCGTGGTCACGCCCGGAACGAAGCCGAGCATTCCGACGAGCAGCAGCGCCGCGCCCGCCACCGCGGCGAGCGAGCGAACCCCGCTCACCGCCCGCCGTTCGCTGTGGCCGCTTCGAGCGGCAGGTCGAACCAGAAGCACGTCCCGCGGTCGAGCGGATCGAACCCGATGCGGCCCTCGTGGGCCTCGACGATGCGCCGCGACACGGCCAACCCGAGCCCGGTGCCGGGGATCCCGGCGGCCGCTGCGTCGCCGCGGTAGAACGGCTGGAAGAGCTGGCCGCGATGCTCCGGCGGGATCCCTGTTCCTTCGTCGGCGATCCACACGCGCGCATGACCCTGATCCTCGGCCGCACCGACCGTGATCGTCCCGCCTTCGGGCGAGTACTTCACCGCGTTCGAAAGGACGTTGCCGACGACCTGGGCGAGGCGCGCGCGGTCACCGTCGATCTGGAGCGGCTCGTCGGGAAGCTCGAGCTCGAGCTCGTGGTTCTCGTCGTGCCCAAGGGTGACCTCGGCCTGCTCGCGCACGAGCGAGCGCAGGTCGAACGGCTCGCGACGAAGCGAGAAGCGCCCCTCTTCGATCAGCCGCGCGTCGAGGAAGTCGCTGACGAGCGCCGCGAGGCGCGTCGCCTCGGCGTCGACGATCCCGAGATAGCGACGCCGATCCTCTTCCGGCAACTCGCGCTCGAGGAGGAGCCGCGTGAAGCCGAGCACGCTCGCGAGCGGCGTCCGCACCTCGTGCGACACCATGCTGATCAGCTCCGACTTGTGCCGCTCGGATCGTTCGAGGCTGTCGGCGCGTTCGATCAGCTCGCTCCGGCTCACGGCGAGCGACTCGGTCATCGTGTTGAAGACGTGCGCGAGCTCGCCGAACTCGTCGCGCCTGCGTTCGTTCAAACGGACCTCGAAGTTACCTGCCGCGACCTCCGAGGCTGCGGTGACCGCCTGGCGCAGGGGATCCGCGACGACTCGCGCGAGCCAGAGGCCGAGCAGGATGAGCAGCACCGGCGTGAGCACGAGCGCGACGATGCCGGCGATCGTCGCCTGGTCGGCCAGTTTCCCTGCGGCAGCGCTGCGGTCGGCGGCGATGACGGCGGAGTTCCGCGCGACCGAGTCGGTGTCGGCGATGATCTGGTCGAGTCGGATCGCTCCTTCTGTGTGCGCAACCGAGGAGCGGACCGCAGACGGTGAGACCTTCGCGATGCCGACGACCGGCTCGCCGTAGTCGTCGATGTACGAGCGAATCTCGTCGCGCAGCGCGTGCGTGCGCTCCTCCTGCTTGTCGTTGCTGACGGCTGCCGCGCGCTCGAGCGCCGCTGCCGGCGACTCCCACGCCCGAGACGCGTGGCGCCATTGCGCCAGGTTCTTCGCGTCGTATTGCTCGACCACCTGCTGCAGCGCCACGTCGATCGCGACCACGGACGTCCGCACGTCGAACGCAGCGGCGCTGACGGTCGCGGAGCGGGCGCTGGCGGTGTTCGCTGACCTCAGGCGCGCGTTGGCGACGAAGAAGAGCGCAAGCGTCGCTCCGATCGCGGCGGCGCCGAGCGCCGACACTGCGATCACACGCGCGACGACGCTACGCAGCGATGAGCGCTTCGATGACAGAAGCAAGATCCTTTGGATCGAAGGGTTTCCCGACGAATGCGTCGGCGCCGGCATTCAGTGCGGTTCGTTGATCGTCGGCGCTCTGCCAAGCGGAAACGACGACGACGGGGATCGCCCTGTTCCGTCGCTTGGCACGCAGCTCCGAGAGGAACTCGAGCCCACTCTTGCCCGGCAACATCACATCTAGAACTATCGCCTCGGGCTTCGATTCCTTGAGCACTTCTTGCGCCTGATCGACGTCCTCGGCCTCCACATAGCGGTATCCATCCCCAAGCACAGCCTTGACGAGCTCCCGCAAAGGCAGCTCGTCGTCGCAGATGAGAATGAGGGGCCGCAGCGTCCGCGCTGCCATCGTCACCCAGTCAGTCGGAAGAGCAGGATCTCCCGCCGCGGCGAGAGGTTCCTGGCGGTGACGGTCAATGTCCCGCGCGCGTTGTCGAACAGGCCCGTGCCGCCGACGATCGCCTGCGTGTAGAAGAGCCGCGTCCGCAGGATGCCGGCGGTCTCGAGCGTTCCCTTCGGCAGGATGTATGTCGCCTGGCAAGTCTGTTCGCCGGAACCGACGTCCGTGCAGGTGATCACCGCGTGCCCGATCGGCTGCGTCGCGCTCGAGCTGCCGTAGAGCGTCATGCGCGCGATGTCGCCGCTTCCGATCACGTCGCCCCCGATGTGCGAGATGCGGATCTGCTTGTCGGTCAGGCGCACGACGGCCTTTCCGGTCGACTCCGTGGACCGGTCGGAAGCAAACGCCGCGGACCCCACGGCGACGAGACCTCCGACGACGACCGCCAACGTCACGAGGCGGGGTGCTGGACGGAACCCGGCCACTGGATTTTCAGTATAGGCCGCCCGCTGCGGGATTCCTGCCGGGCGCTTTGGCGGCGGGGGTGGGATTTGAACCCACGGGGGGCGTGAACCCCCAGCAGTTTTCAAGACTGCCCCGTTCGACCGCTCCGGCACCCCGCCGCGCACGTCTTCTAACAGAACGGAGCTTGTAACAGTCTGTTACTAGCCTGGCTCGAAGCCCGGAACCGAGCGGCCTGGCGGCGCCTCGGGCTTGTAACAGTCTGTTACTTGCTGGGTAGTCGGTCGCCGCCCAGTTCCGCCGGCGCGCCGAAGTCCGTCAGAACCGCGGGGACCGTGATCGAGCCGCGCTCGTCCTGGAAGTTCTCGAGGATCGCGATCATGGCCCGCGCGGTCACGGCCGTGCCGTTCAGCGTGTGGACGTGGTCGAGCTTTCCGTCACGGCGATAGCGGATGTCGAGCCGACGCGCTTGATAGTCGGTCGTGTTCGACGTCGACGTGATCTCGCGATAGCGAGACTGTCCCGGGAACCACGCCTCGATGTCGTACTTCTTCGCGGCCGAGGCGCCGAGGTCGCCCGCTGCGATGTTCAGAACGCGATAGGGAAGCTCGAGCTCCTGCACGAGCTCCTCCTCGATCGCGAGCAGCCGTTCGTGCTCGTCGCGTGACGCCTCGGGCGGGCAGAACACGAACATCTCGACCTTGTCGAACTGGTGCACGCGGAACATCCCGCGCGTGTCCTTGCCGGCAGCTCCCGCCTCACGCCGGAAGCACGTCGAGAACGCGACGTAGCGACGCGGGAGCTCGTCGAGCTCCTCCTTCGCATGGAACGCAGCCATCGGCACCTCGGACGTGCCGACGAGGTAGAGGCCGTCCTCAGGAACCGAATAGAAGTCGCCCTTGTCCGACGGGAAGAACCCGGTGCCGTACATCGCCTCCTCGCGGACGAGGACCGGCGGCAGCACGGGCGTGTGGCCCTTCGCTGCGATGCGGTCGAGCGCCCAGCGATGGAGCGCGAGCTCGAGCAGCGCGATGTCACCGACGCGATACACGAAGCGCGACCCGGACACCTTCCCCCCACGCTCGACGTCGATCCAGCCGTGCGCCGCCGCGAGGTCGAGGTGGTCGCGCGGCTCGAAGTCGAACGACGGCGGATCGCCGATGAGCTTGACCGTGACCGCGTCGTCCTCGGTGTCGCCGTCCGGCGTGTCTTCGGCGGGTGGGTTCGGCACGCGGTCGAGCAGCGCCTGCAGCGCCTCCTCCGACTGCGCGAGCTCCGCCTCGAGCGGCTGCAGCCGATCCTTCACCGCGCGCAGCTCTTCGAGCTGCTCCGGCGTCGGCTTCCCCTTCGCCTTCGTCTTCGCGCGCAGCTCCTCGACCTGCGTCTGCAGCTCGCGCTTACGGACGTCGACCGCCAGCAGCTCGTCGAACAGCTCGGCGGCGCCCTTGCGCGCAAGCGCGGCGCGGTAACCGTCGGGGTCATTGCGGGCTGCGCGGAGATCGATCACGGCTTCGAGTCTAGAAGCGCTTCCAGAACCTGCGCCACGCCTTCATCCTCGGCCGACGGGCAGACCCAGCGAGCGAGCGTCTTCACCCGCTCCTGGGCGTTCGCGACGGCGATCCCGTAGCCCGGCCACTCGACGAGCTCCAGGTCGTTCTCACCGTCGCCGAATGCGATCGTCTCGGCCTTCGTAAAGCCCAATTGCGTCGCCAGGAAATCCATTCCGGCGCCCTTCGTCACGCCCGCCTTCGCGAACTCGAGGAAGTGCGGCAGCGACTTCGCGATGTGCGCACGCTCGCCGAAGCGGGCCTTCATCCTCGGCTCGAGCGCATCGAGCACGGCCGGCTCGCCCACGCACACGAGCTTCGTCGGCGGCTGGTCGAGCCAGTCGAGCAGCGGCCCGACGACGTGGAAGTCGATCCGGTTCAGGTCGGCGTACGCGCGCGCCTCGGGCGTGTCGGTCGCCACGTACAGCTCGTCGTCGACATACACGTTGGGCGAATGACCCTCCTCGGCGAGCGAGGCGATGATCTCGCGCGCAAGCTCGACCGGGATCGGCTCGTGCCGCAGCCAGCGACCGTCCTCGTCGGCGACGACCGCGCCCTGATACGCGATCACAGGTGCCGCGATGCCCGCCGGCGCGAGCGCCTGCCGCACCGACTTCACCATCCGCCCGGTGACGACGATCACCGGCACGCCGGCGGCGTGCGCGCGCTGCATCGCGGCGATCGTCCGAGGGCGAAGGGTGACGTCGGTCCAGACGAGCGTGCGATCGAAGTCGGACGCGACAACGCGAACGTCGCGCGGGAAGTCGTCGGGAAGCCGGAGCGCCGGGCTCAGCCGTTCAGGTTGCCGCCGGACTTCGACACGACGTACGCCGTGACGTCCGCGATCTGCTTCGCGCTCAGCTGGCCGGTGAAGTTGGGCATCGCACCGGCACCGTGCGTGACGCGCTGGACCGCCAGTGACAGCGGCGGCTTCGCCTGGTCGAGGTTCGGGCCGACGTTGCCGGTCGAGCCGGCGTCCTTCAGGGTGTGGCAGCCCGCGCAGCCGGCGCTCTGGAAGACCTTCTTCCCTGCCACCGGGTCGCCGCCCTTGTACTGCGACGGAACCGTCGCCGTCTGCTCCTTCGGCACCGTGCCGACGACCTTCGTCGGCAGCGGCGCAGCCGTCTTCTCGCCCGGCTTCGACGTCGAGCAGCCGACCGCGATGACCAGCACCAGCACGAGCGGGAGGAGGCGGCGCACGAGCGCGAGTCTATACACGGCCCGGGCTGTTCACGCCTGGTTAAGCAGCCGACTGCAGGCACGGCACCATCCCTACAATCCAGGCCGTGAAGCGCAGGTCATATGGACGTGACGCCGGCCTGACGATCCGGATGCTCCTGACGAGCGGGCTGCTCGGCCTGCTGTACGTCGTCTTCGCGATTGTCCTGTTCCAGGTCCTGAACGTCGGGCTGGCCCCGATGCTCGTGATCGTGATCGGGATCGCCCTCTTCCAGTTCTACACGTCCGACAAGCTCGCGCTCGCGGCTGCCGGAGCGAAGGTCGTCTCGCGTGAAGACGCGCCGCAACTGCACGACATGGTCGAGCGGCTGTGCGGCATGGCCGACCTGCCGAAACCGAAGATCGCGATCATGAACACACCGGTCCCGAACGCGTTCGCGACCGGTCGCTCCCCCAAGCACGCAGCCGTCTGCGTGACGACCGGGCTCTGGGAGCGCCTCGAGCCGAAGGAAGTCGAAGGCGTCCTCGCACACGAGCTCTCGCACATCGCGAACCGCGACGTGCTCGTGATGACCGTCGCAAGCTTCTTCGCGATGCTCGCCGCCATGCTCACGCGCTTCGGCCTCTACGCCGGCATGTGGGGCGGCGGCGGCCGCCGGGACAACAACGGGCCGCCGGTCTGGCTCATCGTCTTCGCCGTTTCGATCCTCGTGTACGCGATCAGCTTCGTCCTGATCCGCACGATCTCGCGTTACCGCGAGTACGCCGCAGACCGCGGCTCGGCGCTGATCACCGGCGCGCCGGAGTACCTGATGAGCGCCCTGCAGAAGATCTCGTCGCAGATGACGCTGATCCCGAACCGGGATCTGCGCCAGGTCGAGGGCATGAACGCGTTCTTCATCATCCCGGCGAAGGTCAAGAGCTTCTCGTCCGAGCTGTTCATGGATCATCCGCCGATCGAGAAGCGCCTGGCCGCGCTCGCCGAGATCGCTCGCGAGATGGGCCGCCCCGTCGCTTAGGCCTCCAAGCTAGCCTCCCGGGGTGGGGCTTCGCGACATCCTCTCCGGCCGCAAGAAGCTCCCCGGCCCGAAGGACGACCGCCTCTTCGCGCTGACGACGGCGGCGGTGACGCTGCAGGTCGAGCTTGGCCTGACGTGTGCCGGGTCAGCCGCGATCACGTTCAAGCCGCAATCGTCCGGTGAGTTCCGCAGTGCGTTCGACGATGTCGACAAGTTGCTCGATGCGGTCGCGCAGCAGTCCGGGTCGACGATCGAGCGATCCTCCGACGATTACGGCTACGACTGGATCGTCGTCCACGACCCGCAGCTCGAGGACCTCGTCGGCACGGCGCACACGCTTGCGTCCGAGTTGACCGCGCAGGGCTTCGGCGAGCAGTTGCTCGCTGCGATCTTCAAGTTCAACGGCGGGACGAATCCCGTGTACTGGATCTACGGGTTCAAGCGCGGGTCGTTTTGGCCGTTCGTGCCCTCAAGTAAGGACGCGCGGGACAATGCCACCGAGCTCGAGCTGAAGGCGAAGCTCGAAAACGAGCTCCCGATCGAACCCGACCTCACTCGTTGGCTCGCGCTCTTCGACGCCCCTCTGTAGCGGCTTCCGCGTCGCTCGCGGCGCTCGTCGCCGTCTCGACGCTCGTCCACTGGCTGACCGGCAGGCGCGTCGCCGGGCTCTGGATCATGCCGGACGAGGCGATCTACGGCGTGCGCGCCCTCGGGTTGTGGCAGCACGGCTCGCTGCCGCTGTTCGGCTCTTCCGGAGCCGGCTACAGCGCGCTCTACCCGGTGTTCGCCGGCGGCCCGTTGTCGATCGGCAGCCAGGCGACGGGTTACGCGATCCTCAAGGTCGTCCAGGCGCTCGTCATGTCGCTCGCAGCCTGGCCGGTGTACGCCTACACGCGACGGCTCGTGCCCGAGGGCTACGCGCTGCTCGCCGCGGCGCTCACGCTCGCGTGCCCGCTCGTCCTCTTCTCCGGCTTCGTGATGACGGAGGTCCTGTACTACCCGCTCGCCGCGGCGGCGCTGCTCGCATCGGCGCGCGCGATCGCGACGGCAAGGCTCAGGGACCAGGCGATCGCCCTCGTGCTGATCGCAGCCGCGGTCGCGACGCGGGTGCAGGGCATCGTGCTCCTGGCCGTGCTCGTCGTCGCGCTGCTCGTCGACGCGTTGCTCGCGCGGCGCCGGCCGGACGTGCGCCGGTTCTGGCCCGTCTGGTCGCTCACGGCCGCGGGAGCGCTCGTCGCTGCGATTCTGCCCGGCGCCTTCGGCGCGTACGAGACGGCGGTCAACGGCAGCTATCGCGCAGGCCCGGCGGCGCGTCTGACGTACGACCACTTTGCCTTCCTGATCCTCACGGTCGGCGTCGTCCCTGCGGGCGCGCTCGTCCTCTGCCTCGTTGAGGCGGCGCGCTCACGCACCGTCGATGCCGGAATGCGGGGGCTCGTGGCGATCACCGCGAGCGCGGTCGTTCTCGTCACGCTCCAGGTCGGAACGTTCAGCTCACGGTTCTCTCCGCATCTGCTCGGACGCGATCTCGCGGCGCTGCCGCCCGTCGTCTTCGCGGTGTTCGCCGTGTGGCTCGGCCGCGGCGGGGCTCGTCCACGACTCGTCACGTCGCTCACCGCGGTCGGGCTGCTCGCCGTGCTCACCACGGTCCCGTGGAACGACCTCGTCGTCCCGGACGCGCTGCCTGACTCGCTCGGGATCGCGATCCTGCTCGACGACCCGCTCGGCTGGAGGCCCGCAACCGTCGTCGCGATCCTCGGCGCGATCCTGCTCCTCCTCTTCGTGCTCGCACCGCGACTCGACCTGCTCGCCGTCGTGGTCGTGCTGCTGCTCGGCTGGGGGACCGTGGCTGGGTCGGCACGCGTCGACACTGCGACGGACGGCGCGCAGGTTGCGCTCGTCGGAACGCCGCGCGACTGGATCGATGGATACGCGACGTCCGACGTCGCGTATCTCTACAACGGCGATCTCGCCGCGTGGACGGTCGTGTGGGAGCAGCGGTTCTGGAACCCCCGGATCGATCGCGTCGTCTCGATCCTCCCCCACTTCGTGCCCGGGCCGATCTCGCAGCGAGTGATCGCACTGCCGCGCGACGGCCGCCTCCCGATCGACGAGCGCTATGCCGTCGCCAACGATCAGGTGCAGTTCGAGGGCACGCCGGTCGCACATCAAGACCGCGGCCCGGACCAGTACGGCTTGACGCTCTGGCAGCTGCAGCGACCCGCTCGGCTTTCGTACCTGATCCAGGGCACGATCCCGAACGGCGACATCGACGGACACGCCGTGGTGAACGCGTTCAACTGCGCAGGCGGCACGCTTCAGCTGACGCTGCTGCCCAAGGCGACGAACCGGCTCGAGATCGACCTCGACGGGCGGGTCGCGACCGTCGAGCACATCGCAGGCCGGTCGGTCTGGCACGGCGAGATCCGCGTCCCGGCCTCGCACGGCCCGGCTCCGTGCACGTTCTCGATCCTGCCCGATGGCCTGCTCGGATCGACCGTGATCAGGTTCGTGCGCGCTGCCTAGTTGTCCGGCCCGACACGGACGAGCATCTTGCCGACGTTGTCGCCGCGGAAGAGACCGGCGAACGCCGTCGGGAGCTGCTCGAGACCGTCGACGATCGTCTCACGGTAGGCGATCTTCCCGTCGCTGACCCATGGGCCGACCTCGGCGAGGAACGGCCGGTAGCGGTCGCCGTGGTCGACGACGATGAAGCCCTGGACGCGCAGCCGCTTCGTGACGATCAGACCGAGGTTCCGCGGCCCGGGCTCGGGGCGCTCGTCGTTGTAACGCGAGATCGCACCGCAGGCGACCACACGGCCGAACGGCCGCAACGCATAAAGCGCCGACTCGAGTTGCGACCCGCCGACGTTGTCGAAGTACACGTCGATCCCGTCCGCGAGCGCCTCCTTCGCGGGCGTCTCGCGGTAGTCGAACGCCTCGATCCCGAGCGAGCGCAGCCACTCGACCTTGTCGGACGAGCCGGCGCTCCCGATCACGCGTAGCCCTTTCAGCTTCCCGATCTGCGCGGCAGTGCTCCCGACCGCGCCCGCGGCGCCGGAGACGTACATCACGTCGGCTTCCTTCACGGCGCCGATGTCGACCAGCCCCACCCACGCCGTCAGTCCCGGCATCCCGAGCACGCCGAGCGCCGTCGACGGCGGCGCGAGCTCGGGGTCGAGCTTGCGCAGATGCTTCGCGTCGGTAGTCCCTCCCTCGCACCAGCCGAGCCCCGACAGCACCCAGTCACCTTCGGCGAAACCCGGGTCATTCGAGGCGACGACGCGGCCGACCGCGCCGCCGTCGATCGGATCGCCGACCTCGTACGGGCCGACGTAGGTGCGGATGCCGCTCATGCGGCTGCGCATGTACGGGTCGACCGAGACGAAGACGTTGCGGACGAGAACCTCGCCGGCGCCCGGGTCGCGCTCGTCGACCTCGCGGAACGCGAAGTCCGACTCCTGTGGAGCCCCCTGCGGCCGTGCAGCGAGCACGACCTCGCGGGTCATGACGCCGGTGTCGATTCGCCTTCGATCTGCTTCGCCGGATCGCCCCCGCTGCCGAGCTCGGCCTTCATCTTCGCGAGCTCGTCGTCGACCTGGCCGCTCTGCGAGATCTGCTGCAGCTGGCGGTCGATGTCGTCGCTCGTGCCCGAGATGTCGGTGAGCGCTCCCGCCGCGGTGAGCTCCTCGACCGCGCTCGCGCGCGCCTGCATCTGCTGCGTCTTGTCCTTCGCGCGATCGACTGCCCGGCCGACGTCGGCCATGTCGTCGCCGATCCCGCTCGCCGCCTCGCTGATGCGCACCTGCGCCTCGGCCGCCGAGTACTGCGCCTTGATGACTTCCTTCTGCGTGCGGAAGGACTCGACCTTCGCCTGCAGGGTGCGCTCGCCTTCGATCAGCTTCTGCTGCTGCGCCTCGAGCTGCTGCCCCTGGGCCATGATGTCCTGCAGCTGACCCTGGACGGCTGCCTTCCGGGTGAGCGCCTCGCGCGCGAGATCCTCGCGGTTCGCCGTCAGCGCGTCGCGCGCCTGGCCGTCGAGCTTGTCGACCTGCTGCTGCATGCTCGTGTACTGGAGCTCGAGGCGCTTCTTCGCCGTCGTCACGTCGGCGATGCCGCGCTTGACGTTCTGAAGCTGCTCGAGCTGCTTCTCGTACGAGTAGTCGAGCGTCTCGTTCGGGTTCTCGGCGCGGTCGAGAGCCTTGGACGCCTTCGATTTGAAGATGAGCATGAAGCGGGACCACAGGCCGGGCATAACGGGATCTCCTCAGGTCGGATGTCGGTAGGTTAGCCGGGTGGACGTGATCGATCCCCGCATCGAGCAGTACGTCGAACGGCTCTCGTCGCCCCACGAGGATCTGCTCGCCGAGCTGTCCGCAGAGACCGCCGACGCGCTCGGGATGACGCAGATGTTGACCGGCCCCGTGGCCGGCAGGTTCCTCGAGCTGCTCGTGTGGTTCGGGCGGCCGCAGCGCGTGCTCGAGATCGGCACGTTCAGCGGCCACTCGGCGCTCGCGATGGCCGCCGCACTACCCGAGGGCGGCCGGATCGACGCCTGCGAGCTCGACCCAGAGCGCGCCGCGTTCGCGCAGCGCTACTTCGACCGCTCGCCGCACGGCTCGAAGATCACCCTCCACGTCGGACCCGCGCTCGAGACGGTGAACAGGCTCGAGGGCGGGTTCGACCTGGCGTTCATCGACGCCGAGAAGGAAGGGTACGTCGGCTACTACGAGGCGGTCCTCCCCCGCCTCACGGAGCGCGGCCTGATCGTCGCCGACAACACGCTCGCGGGCGGCCGGGTCGTCGAGGGCGGCCGCCCCGACATCGCGGACTTCAACGAGCACGTCGCCGCCGATCCACGCTCCGTGCAGGTCATTCTGTCCGTGCGGGACGGGATGACCGTCATCCGTCGTGCGTAGCCACTTGTTTCGGGCGCCTTCGGCGTCGTAGGTTCTTCCCAAAGACCCGGGCAGGAGGCGAAAGAAATGCGTAGCAGGGCAGTTGTCACGGTGGTGCTCGGAGTGCTGTTCATCGCACTCGTCGCCGCGTGCGGAAGCAAGAAGTCATCGACCGGCACGACGACGAACGCGGCGTCGGGCCAGGGCTCGGGTTCGGGGTCCGGTTCGGGGTCCGGTTCGGGTTCGGGATCCGGGTCCGGGTCCGGGTCCGGATCAGGCTCTGGTGCGCCGTCGTTCGCGTCGACCAAGAACTGCAAGGAGCTCGAGGGACTGGCCGCGAAGGTCTCGCAGTCGTTCCAACGGAACGCGAACGGCGAGATCGACCTGAGCAAGGAAGCGGACGCGCTCGACGCGCTCGCAAGCGCGGCTCCGAACGAGATCAAGGGCGACTTCAAGACCTTCGCCGACGCGTTCAAGCAGTTCGCGAAGGCCTACGGCGACGTGAAGATCAAGCCCGGCGAGGTGCCGTCCGCCGCGCAGCTCGCGAAGCTGGCCGAGGCGTCGAAGTCGTTCAACACGGCGGCGTTGCAGAAGGCGGAACAGCACCTCTCCGCGTGGGGCAACTCCCACTGCGGCATCTCGTCGACCGGATAGCGAGCCCAGTAGGTTGTGCGCGACGTACCACGGCCCACCTGACGCACAGGTGTCTGACACCTACGGGTGTCAGACACCTCTTCGGGTCACGCCTACGATTCGCACGTGTCCCGAAGAGAGCGAGTTGTCGTCTACGTCGAGCGAGGGGATGCGCTCCTCGTCTTCGAACAGCGAGGTCATCCCGACGCGGGAGTTCAGGTTCCCGCCGGTGGCGTTCACCAGGGCGAGGCACTGATCGAAGCAGCGATCCGGGAGGTACGAGAGGAAACCGGCGTTCACCTGGAGCGTGAACCGAGGTTCCTCGGAACGCACGAGCATCTCGACGGACTTGGAAGGCCCGCGCGCAGCCACTTCTTCCGCGTGGCCGGCCCGAATGGCTTGCCACAGGCGTGGCGCCATGTTGTCTCGGGCGAGGGTGAGGACGCTGGGCTCGTCTTCGAATGCCGATTCGACGAGTCACCGACTCTTTGGCCCGTTCAGTCGGTCTTCTGGGTGTCCGAAGCGCCTTCCTGAGCCACGCGAGGACTGTCCGAAACGGACAGTAGGGTGCCGTCCCGTGCGCCTCATCGTCGCCCGCTGCGAAGTGACCTACACAGGACGCCTCTCGGCATTCCTGCCCGAGTCGACGCGCCTACTCATGCTCAAAGAGGACGGCTCGGTGCTGATTCACGCCGACTCCGGAGGGTACAAGCCGCTCAACTGGATGACGCCGCCGACGGTGATCGAGACCGGCGACGACCTCGTCGTCGTCCGCAAGCGCGCGGGCCGCAGCGAGGACCGGCTCGAGATCCGCCTCGCCGAGGTGCTCTCCGACGTCACGCACGACATGGGCGAGGCCGCCGCGCTCGAGAAGGACGGTGTCGAGCGTGACCTGCAGCTGCTGCTCGCGTCCGATCCCGAGGCGATCGAGCCCGGGCTCCGTCTCGTCAAGCGCGAGTGGCCGACCGACGTCGGACCGGTTGACCTGATGTGCCGCGATGCCGAGGACGGCTGGGTGGCCGTCGAGATCAAGCGCGTCGGCACGATCGACGCGGTCGAGCAGCTGACCCGCTACCTGGACTGCATCCGCGCCGACCCGTCACGCGCCGCGTGCCGCGGCATCCTGGCGGCGCAGCAGCTGAAGCCGCAGGCGATCGCACTCGCGGAGCAGCGGGGAATCGGAACGGCAGAGCTCGACCTGGCAGTGCTGCGGGGCGAGCGAGAACCGGAGCTGACTCTTTTCGCCGTCTAGCGCGAGCCGTTAGGCTCGCGCCAGTGAAGTTCAGCATCTACTCCGAGGTTCAGAGCTGGCCCGGGAAGCCGTACGACCGGCTGTACGGCGAGGTCCTGGAGCAGATCGAGAACGCCGACCGTCTCGGCTACGACGCGTACGCCGTCATCGAGCACCTGTTCTTCCCGAAGTTCTCCGCGTCGGCCAACGTCTTCGGCTTGTTCGGCATGGCGGCGCAGCGCACGCGCTCGATCAACTTCCGGACGATGCTGCACATCCTCCCGTACCACAACCCGCTCGTCCTGGCCGCGATGATCCACGAGTTCTCGCTGCTGACGAACGGCCGCTACGAGTTCGGCGTCGGCCGCGGGCACGGCTGGATCCCGCTCGCCGCCGGGCTGCCGATGGACGAGACGTCACGCGACCGCTACGAGGAGGCGCTCGATCTCTTCGTAGCCGGCCTCCACAACGACGTGGTCTCACACAAAGGGGAGTACTGGGAGGTCGAGGACAGCCACATCATCCCGTTCAGCGGCCACACGTTCCGCGTCATCCTCGGCGGCACGTCCGACAAGACGTACGACCTCGCCGCCCAGCACGGCTGGGGCGTCGCGGTGCCGCCTCTTCTCCCCTACGCGGCGCTCAAGGACCAGCTCGACTTCTACCGCGCGAAGTGCGCCGAGTACGGCACGACGCCGGACATCGTCTGGATCCACGCGTGCTACATCGACGACGACGCCGAGCTCGCGAAGCGCGAGGCGGAGAAGCACATGCGCGGCTTCCTCGAAGGGAACGCGTCGCCGCTGACCGACTTCGCGCCGCCGCCGGCCGACAAGCTGAACGCAGCGGGCTACGGCTTCTACGCGTCCGGGATCATGGAGCAGCTCGCTGCGACGCCGTACGACGACATGATCGCCGGCGACATCGTGTGGGTCGGCACACCCGACGACGTCGTCGAGCGCATCCGAGAAACGATCGACGTCTGCGAAGGGCTCACCGAGATCGCGATCACGACCAACCCCGGCGGCGTCGAGCACTGGAAGGCGATCAAGGCGCAGGAGCTCTTCGCGCAGCACGTGATCCCGCGCGTGCGCGAGCTCGTCAAGAGCTAGAGGACGACCGCAGCCTTCAGCAGGTCGCTCGGGGGCGCGGCGAACAGCGCCGGCAGGCCCTCGAGCCCAACGCGGTGCGTGACGAGGCGCGCCCACGGATAGGCGCCGCTCGCGAGGAACACGAGCGCGGCGCGCACGGTCTGCGGCGTGTGGTGGAACGACCCGCGCACCGTCAGTTCCTCGTAGTGCACGCGGTACGCGTCGACCGGCGGCCGCGCGTCGCGCGGCAGCCCGCCGAACATGACGACCGTGCCGCCGGGGCGCACGAGCTCCACGGCATCCGACCACGCCTGCCCGGTGCCTGCCGCCTCGATCACGACGTCGGCGCCGCGGCCGTCCCCCGCTTCCGCACCGAACTCCTCCGCCAGTGCGCGCCGCTCCTCGCGGCCGCCGACGACCACCGGCCAGCCGCCGGCATCCGCGACACACGCCGCGAGCATCAGGCCGATCGGCCCGGCGCCGAGGATCGCAACCGTGTCGCCCGCCGTGATGCGCGCGCGCTCGATCCCGCGCAGGCAGCACGCGAGCGGCTCGACCATGGCCGCCACCTCGGGTGCGACGCCGCGCGGCACGTCGTGCAGGTTCACCGCCGCGATTCGCTCGGGCACGACGAGCCACTCCGCGTACGCGCCGGCGAGAAACGCGAGATCACGGCACTGCTCGCCGCGCGCACAACCTTCACACGCCCCGCACGGCGCCGAGTTCGCCGCGACGACACGGCGACCGTCGACCAAGCCGCAGAACTCGTGACCGAAGCGCGCCGGAGACTCGGTGAGCAGCAGAGGATGACCGCGCCGGTAGGTCTTCAGGTCGGTGCCGTCGGTCAGCGCGATCTCGACCTGGACGAGCACGTCGCCCGGGCCGGGCTCCGGGCGCGGCAGCTCCTCGATGCGCAGGTCGCCGGGCGCGTAGAGCAGCGCCGCCTTCATGGCGTGAAGACGACCTTGAGCGCGTCGCCGCGACGGTAGAGCTCGACGCCTTCGGCGAACCGCTCGAGCGGCAGCACTTCGACCTCGGGACGTTCGAGCTGTGGAAGAAGCTCGATCGCCGCCTCGAAGGACTCGCGGGTCGCCGACCGCGAACCGACGACGCACAGCTCCCGGCGATACACGGTGTCGAGCGCGAACGGCACAGGCTCGGCGGGAGCGGCGAAGACGAGCACCGTCCCACCGGGCTCGACGCACGCGAGCGCATCGTTCAGCGCGGCGGGGGCGGTGACGACGGCGGCGGTGACCGAACCTTCCCCGACAGCACCGAGCCGCAACGCCTGCGCCAGGCGGTCGGGACGCGTGTCTGCAGCGACGACCTCGTCGCCGCGCCGGAGCAGGACCTGCACCCACAGCTGTCCGACCGCGCCGCAGCCGACCACCAGCACGCGGCCCCGCGGCACGCGCTCCGCCGCCCGGAGGACGCAGCCGAGTGGCTCGACCCAGATCCCGTCGAGGCCGATGGCGCCGACCGAGAGCGTGTGCGTCGCGCGCAGCCGCTCGGCAAAACCGCCGGGGTCGATGCGCAGCTGCTGGAACTCGTCGCACGTCGACTCGTGCCCGGCGAGACATCGCTCGCACGTGCCGCACGCGACGCGGTGCATGACGGTGACGCACTCGCCGGCAGCGAGCTCCCCGACGATCTCGTGGCCGAGCACGGCGCCGGCCGGCCCGCGTCCGAGCTTCTCCACATCGGAGCCGCAGAGTCCGCAGGCGAGTACGCGGACGAGGTCGCCGGGACCGGCTGGGTCGGGAACCTCGGCGAGCCCGGGCAACCCGTCCGCGTCGAGGACGACCGCGCGCACGCGACCATCCTAGGTCGCGTGCGCGCGGAAGCCGTGAGGCCTACTGGTGCAGGTTCACCTTGAACGAGACGAGGCGGCTCGTGGAGACGCCCTGCCCCTGCGGCTCACCGGTCTTGCGGGCCCGGAGGAACACGGCGAGCAGCTGCTGCCGTCCCGAGGCCGGGTAGCCGCTGAGCTGCGGCTCGCTCACCGTCACCGAGCCGTTCGCATCCGTCTGGGCTTCCGGAGCAACGGTGAACTGGTTGAACGGAACCGCCGCCGCGTACACGAGCGCGCCCTGGACGGGCCGGTTGCCGCACGCCGTGACCTTCGCGGTGATGCTCAACGTGCCGACCTGCCTGCCGAGCACCTGCGGGTTCGAGCTGAACGTGGTGATCGCCAGGTTCGCAGGCGGGGTGAGCTGGCTGATCTGGATCGTGCCGGTGCCCGACGGGCAGCCGGTCGGGGCCGGCGCGGCGGGCTTCTCCGAGACGACCGCGGTCGGAACCGACGTGTCGGAACCCGAGCCGTCGGCGTTCTTCGCCGTGACACGCACGCGAAGGGTGTGACCGACGTCGGCGCTGCGAAGGTCGTACAGACGCCGGTCCGCGCCGCTGATCCCGGCGCAGCTGCCGCCGTTCTTGTCGCAGCGCTGGTACTGGTAGGAGTAGGCGGTCGGGCTGCCTGTCCACTGGCCGTGGTCGGCGGTCAGGGTGGAGCCATCCTGGGCCGTCCCGCTGATCGTCGGCGGCGTCGTGCTCTTCGGAGCGGCAGTCGATGCCGCCTGGCCGAGGCCCGCCGTGCCGAAGACCGCACCGATGACCACGGCGGAGACTGCGATGAGCAGCGCCGTGGCAGTGCGAACTAGCGGCTTCCTGGATTGATGCATGTGGGTATCCCCCTAAGCAATCGTGTTCGGACACTGGGCGTACCGCAGGTTGATTCCCGCGTCCGAAGGTGAACGCGTTAGGACCTCGTGAGGGTGCGGTAAAGCCAGAACCGCCAGTCGCAGCGCTACACTGCGTGCGCCTCGGGGCTATAGCTCAGTTGGGAGAGCGTCTGGATCGCACCCAGAAGGTCGCCGGTTCGAGTCCGGCTAGCTCCATC
>DATINO010000041.1:0-35165 GCA_035474195.1 Gaiellaceae bacterium | reverse complement strand
GGCCGTTGCAACCACGGTGCCGTGCGGCTCCAGGAGAGCGGCGAGCTCGCGGGAACGGAAGAGCTTCATCTCGAGATGGCCGCCGCTGTGCTCGGGCAGCAGATGCCCGGTCTGCGTCACGCGTCTGACCGTGTCGGCGCCGTAGCGCTCGACAATCGAGGTGACGCCGCCGATCGCGCCGAGAGTCGAGCCGATCAGGGACATGACGCTCACGAGCACGTGTCCGCCGGGCCGGGTCACACACGCGAGCTCCGCAACGGCATCGGGCGCCCGGTCGAGTGCGTACGAGATGGGGCCGCCGTAGCAGACGACCGCGTCGAACTCGCCGCGCTCGAATTGCGAGAGGTCGACGACGTCCGTGAGCAGCCGTGACTCGACGGCGTCGTCCGGCACGTTCCTGCGGTGCAGTTCGAGCTGCCGCGGTGAGATGTCCGCCGCGACCGTGCGCGCGCCCAACGCCGCCAGCTCCAGCGTGAACCTCCCGGGGCCGCAGCCGATGTCGAGCACTCGGTCGCCCGCTTGGACGAAGTGGCGGAGGTAGTGGAGGTGCGTCATGAGCGAGATTGCAGACGTGCGGCCGTCCTCGAACCGCGTCCACTCCTGTTCGCCGTACTCGTCGTAGAAGGCTGCCGCCGCAGCGGCGTCGTATTTCACTCTGGTCCCCGCCGCAAGACTTCGGCGAGATCCTTGTCGCCGCGGCCGGACAGGCATACGAGCACGAGCTCGTTGCCGCAGTCGAGCGCGCGTGCGAGTGCGTGCGACGACTCGAGTGCGGGGACGATGCCCTCGGTCTCGCAGAGACGGTGGAACGCCGCGACGGCTTCGTCGTCGGTGCACGCGACGTACTCCGCGCGACCGGTATCGCGGAGCCAGGCGTGCTCCGGGCCGACGCCTGGGTAGTCGAGGCCGGCGGAGATCGAGTGGGCGTCCATGATCTGGCCGTCCTCGTCCGCGAGCAGCGACGAGCGCGCGCCGTGCAGGACGCCGCCGCGCCCGGAGCCGAGCGATGCGGCGCCGGCGGCCTCGACGCCGATCAGGCGCACGCCGTCGTCCTCGATGAAGTCGTAGAACATGCCGATCGCGTTGGAACCGCCGCCGACGCACGCGATGACGGCCTCGGGCAGCCGGTCCTCGACGGCGAGGAACTGCTCGCGCGCCTCGCGGCCGATCACGCGCTGCAGCTCGCGCACGAGCTCGGGGTACGGCGCGGGGCCGACACACGATCCGATCACGTAGTGCGTCGTCTCGACGTTCGCGATCCAGTCGCGGATCGCCTCGCTCGTCGCCTCCTTCAGCGTGCGCGTCCCGAAGTCGACCGGGCGCACCTCGGCGCCGAGCAGGCCCATCCGCTCGACGTTCGGCGCCTGACGGCGGATGTCTTCGCTGCCCATGTAGACGATGCATTCGAGCCCGAAGCGCGCGCAGACCGTGGCGGTCGCGACGCCGTGCTGGCCCGCGCCGGTCTCGGCGATGATCCGCGTCTTGCCGAGCCGCTGCGCGATCAGCACCTGACCGAGCGCGTTGTTCAACTTGTGCGCGCCCGTGTGCATCAGGTCCTCGCGCTTCAGGTAGACCCGTTGGTCCGGCGCAAAGCGCGAGGCGAGCGTGATCGGCGTGGGGCGGCCGGCGTACGACTTTCGCAGCCCGTCGAGCTCCGCCTGGAACGACGCGTCGTCGCGCAGCGACTCCCACGCCCGCTCCAGCTCGTCGAGCGCCGGAATCAGCGTTTCCGGGACGTACCGCCCGCCGTAGTCGCCGAACGTGCGTGTAGTGGTCATCCGCGAGCCGCCTCGACCCAGCGCCGCACCGCCTCGTGGTCCTTGATTCCCGGCGACGACTCGGTGGAGCGGGCGGAGTCGACCGCCCACGGGCTCACCGCCGCGACTGCTTCCCGCACGTTGTCCGCTCCGAGCCCGCCGGCGAGCATGACGCGTCCCTCGGCCGCACGGGCACGCTCCAGGTGCGACGGGTCCTCTTGCTCCCACGGCAGGTCGACGACCGAGCCCACGCGCTCGTCGCCCCGCAGCAGAGCAGCGTCCCGCGCGCGGTGCCCGCTCTCCCGCGCGTAGAGCTGCACGAGGTCGGCATCCGTCTCGTCCTGCTCGCCGACGAACACGGCGACCCGTAGCACGGTGTCGGGCGCGTCGAGCAGTGCGTCCGTTCGGCGCGGGCTCTCGGCCGCGAGGATGAACCCGACGAGGTCCGCGCCGGCGTCGACCGCGACGTCGACGTCTTCCTGCCGCGTCAACCCGCACACCTTGACGAGCGGCCGCTCGACGAGCTCGCGCAGCTTCGCGCCTGGATCGGCTGCGCGCATCAGCGTCGAGCCGACGAGGACTGCGCTCGCGCCGGCGAGCTCCGCGGCCGCGGCCTGCGCGCGCGTCTCGATCCCGCTCTCCGCGATCACGATCCGATCACGCGGCGCACGGGCGACGAGCTCGAGCTGCGCGGCTCGGTCGACGTGGAACGTCCCGAGATCGCGCGCGTTGATCCCGACGACCGGCGCGTCCAGCGCCACCGCGCGCGCCAGCTCGCCGGCGTCGTGCGCCTCGACGAGCGTGTCGAGCCCGAGGGTGTCAGCCGCCTCAATCAGCTCACGTGTGGTGCGATCGTCCAGGTCGCGCAGGATGAGCAACGCCGCGTCGGCGCCGGCCTCGCGTGCCTCGCGCAGGTGCTCCGGCGTCGAGAAGAAGCCCTTGGCAAGCAGCGGTACCTGGGTGGCGGCGCGCGCCACACGCAGGTCGTCCCACGAGCCGTCGAACCGCTCGTCGACGAGGACCGACATCGCGCGCGCACCGCCCGCCGCGTAGCCGCGCGCCACCTCGGCCACGTCCCCATCCGCGCGAAGCGACCCCGCGGACGGAGAACGGCGCTTGAACTCGGCGATCGCGCCGAACCCCGGTGCTGCGAGCGCCTCGCGAAACCTCATACTGCGACTCCTTGCGAGAACGCGATCAGCTCGTCGAGGCGCGCGGCCGCGGCGCCCGAGTCGAGCGCTTCGCGCGCGAGCTCGAGGCCTTCGCGGAGGTCTGTCGCGCCGCCGCCCGCGGCGATCGCGCCTGCTGCGTTGAGCAGGATCGCCGAGCGCGTGCCGCCGTTGCCGCCGCTGAACACCTCGCGGATTCTCGCTGCGTTCGCGGTCGCGTCGCCGCCGCGCAGCTCCGCCGGGTCGCAGCGCGGGACGCCGAGATCGAGCGGGTCGATCTCCCGCCGCGTCACCTTCCCGCCGACCACCTCGCACACGAGGTTCGGGCCGGCAGGCGAGAGCTCGTCGATCCCGCCGGCGCCGTGCACGACGAATGCGCGCCGCGCGTCGAGCTGCGCCAGCACATCGGCGATCACGGGCACGAGGTCCGGCGAGTAGACGCCGACGACCTGTGCGCGCGCTCCCGCGGGGTTCGTCAGCGGCCCGAGCACGTTGAACACGGTTCGCGCCGCGAGCTCGCGCCGCACGGGCCCGGCGTGCTTCATCGCCGGATGGTGGACGGGCGCGAACATGAACCCGAAGCCGAGCGTGTCGATCGAGTCGGCGATCCGCTCCGGCGTCAGGTCGAGCTCGAAGCCGAGCGCCTCGAGCACGTCGGCGCTCCCCGACTGCGACGAGACCGACCGGTTGCCGTGCTTGGCCACGCCCGCGCCCGCCGCCGCTGCGACGAGCGCCGCCGCGGTCGAGATGTTGAACGTCTTGCCGCCGTCGCCGCCGGTCCCGGCGGTGTCGACGAGATCGTCCCGCTTCGGTCGAACCATGATCGCGTGCGCGCGCATCGCCTCGGCGGCGCCGGCGATCTCGGCCGGGGTCTCGCCCTTCAGCCGCAATGCGACGAGGAAGCCGCCGATCTGCGCGGGCGTCGCCTCGCCGGCCATGATCGAGCCCATCACGTCGCGCGACTCGGCGCGGCTCAGGTCCTCGCCGTCGAGCAGCCGTGAGAGCGCGTCCTGGATCATTGGGAGGAGAGGAAGTTCTTCGCGATGTCGCGGCCGAGCGGGGTCAGCACGGATTCCGGATGAAACTGTACGCCGTCGACGGGGAGCGACCGATGCCGCACGGCCATCACCTCGCCGTCCGGGGCGGTCGCCGACACCTCGAAGACGTCCGGCACCGACGTGGCCGCGAGCGAGTGGTAGCGCCCGGCGAGGAAGTCCTCGGGCAGGCCGGCGAAGATGCCTCGGCCGTCGTGCGCCACCGTCGTCGCCTTGCCGTGCACGAGCTCGTGCGCCCGGCCGACCGTGCCGCCGTGCAGCTGCACGAGTGCCTGATGGCCGAGGCAGACCCCGAGCGTCGGCACACGCGGGCTCAGCCGCTCGAGGATCGCGATCGAGGCCCCGGCGTTCTCCGGACGGCCGGGGCCGGGGGAGACGACGAGGTGGGAGGGCTCGAGCTCGTCCGCCTCCTCCGGTGTGATCGCGTCGTTCCGCCGGACGATCACGTCGGCACCGAGCTCCGCGAACAGGTGGACGAGGTTGTAGGTGAACGAGTCGTAGTTGTCGACCATCAGCAGTCTCATGCAGAACCTTCCGCGAGCTCGATCGCGGCCTCGAGTGCAGCGAGCTTACGCAGGCACTCCTCGTGCTCCGCCTGCGGGTCGCTGTCGGCGACGATCCCCGCACCCGCCTGCAGCAGCGCCAGGCCGTCGTGCAGCACGACCGTCCGGATCGCGATGCACGCGTCGAGCGGGCCGCCCGGCAGCGAGTAGAGGACTGCGCCTGCGTACGGCCCGCGGCGGTAGCCCTCGAGCTCGGAGATGATCTGCATCGCGCGCACCTTCGGCGCGCCCGAGACAGTCCCGGCCGGAAACGTCGCGCGCAGCAGGTCGAATGAGGAGACACTCGGCTGCAACTCGCCCGCGACCTCCGAGACGAGGTGCGTGACATGCGAGAACCGCTCGGCCTCGAGGAATCGCTCGACCTTCACCGTGCCCGCGACGCAGACGCGCGAGAGATCGTTGCGGCCGAGGTCGACGAGCATGATGTGCTCGGCGCGGTCCTTCGCGGAGGCGAGGAGGCGCTCCGCATCCCCTGCCCCGGGGCTCGTCGAGCCGGCGATCGGGTTCACCGACGCGCGCTGCTCCTCACGCTTGACGAGCGTCTCGGGCGACGAACCGACGAGCGCGATCCCGTCGAGCTCGAGCAGGAAGAGGTACGGCGACGGGTTGACGCGCCGCAGCGCACGGTAGAGCTCGACCGCCCCGACGTCCGTACGCTTCTCGGCGCGCTGCGAGAGCACGATTTGGAACGCATCGCCTTCGCGGATGTGCTCCTTGCAGCGGTCGACGCCGCGCATGTACGTCGCGGCGTCGGGGAGCCGCTGCGTCTCAGACCGGGGTCCGACTCCGTTCTGGGTTAGACCCCGGTTCACGAGCTGCAGGTCGCTCGGGCCGGCGAGCACCTCCGCCACACCGAGCAGGTGGTCGAACCGGAGCAGTACATCCGCGACGACGAAGCGGCTCTCCGGGAGCCCGCGGCCGTCGTCCGGCAGCTGCACCGTCGGCTCGAGCTTCGCGATGTGGTCGTAGGCGAGATAGCCGACGACCGGCTCTGCGGCGCGCTCCGCTTCGTCGATCGAGACGAGGCGGTCGCCGCAGCCGACGAGCGAATAGCGTCCCAGCCGGCCGCGGTCGACCGACTCCAGGAGAAACGCCGCGCGGCCGCGCATGCGCAGGTCGAGGTACGCCGCGAGCGGCGTGATCAGTGTGGTGTCGACGGTCTCTGTCATCGGCTCCTTGGGTAGTACCAGTCTTGCTTCAATGCGCAAGCTGTGGCCGTCCCCGACCTTCTGCGTGCGCTCCTCGTCGCTTCCGGCCCGTCGGGGCACGAGGAAGAGGCGACGCGTGTCTGGCGCGAGGCGGCTTCGAAGTTCGCGGACGTGACCTCCGACACGCTCGGCACGTCGTACGCGCGCGTGCGCGCCGGCGAGGGCGCTCCGACGCTCGCGATCGTCGGCCACATCGACGAGATCGGGATCGCGATCACGAACATCGAAGCGAACGGGCTGCTCTCGTTCGTCACGGTCGGCGGGATCGGGCCGGAGACCCTGCACGGCCAGCGCTTCGAGCTGCTGACCGCGAACGGCCGTATCCCGGCCGCGCTATCGCGCAAGCGGCTCTATCCCGAGCAGATGCGCGATCGCGGGCGGCTCGAGCACACCGACCTGCACCTGGACATCGGCGCGAAGAGCCGCGAAGAAGCCGAGCAGCTCGTGCGCGTCGGCGACGCCGGCGTGTGGGGCGGCCCACCGGCCGAGCTCCCGAACGGGCGGTTACTGTCGAAGGCGCTCGACAACCGGCTCGGCTCGTACATCGCGCTCGAGGCGGCGCGCCGCATCGGCGAGAGCGACGCGCACGTCGATGCGGTCGCCGTCGCGGCGGTGCAGGAAGAGCTCGGAACCTACGGTGCGCGTGCGGCCGCGTTCGGGCTCGCCCCCGACATCGCGATCGTTGTCGACGTATCGCCGGCGACGGACGTCCCGGGCGGCAACGCGCAGCGCGCAGGCGCGATCGAGCTCGGGATGGGCGCGATGATCGCGCGCGGCCCGACGCTGAACAAGAAGCTCACCGACCTGCTCTCCGAGAGCGCCGAGGCCGAGGGCATCGCCCACGCGTTCGAGGTGTACTCGCGCCAGACGAACACGGATGCCGACGAGTTCCACCTTGCGCGAGAGGGCATCCCGACCGGCTTGATCTCCGTCCCGACGCGTTACGTGCACTCGCCGAACGAGATGTGCGATCTCGCCGACGTCGAGGCGATCATCGCGTTGATCACCGCGTTCGCCGGCCGCATCACGAACGAGGTGTCGTTCCTCCGCTGATGGCGAATCGCAGCGTCATCGTCAGCGCCGTACGGACGCCGTTCGGCAAGCTCGGCGGCGGTCTCGCCGGGCTCGAGGCGACCGACCTCGGCAGCATCGTGATCAGGGCGGCGCTCGAGCGCATCGGCGTCGAGGCGCACGAGCCGCAATACGTGATCATGGGCCAGGTCCTGCAGGGCGGGGCGGGCCAGGCGCCCGCCCGCCAGGCTGCGATCAAGGCCGGGCTGCCGAAGGATACGCCGGCCGACACGATCAACAAGGTCTGCGCGTCGTCGATCCGCGCGATCGAGATCGCGGACTCGATGATCCGCGCAGGCGACGTCGACGTCGTCGTGACCGGCGGCATGGAGTCGATGTCGAACGCCCCCTACGTCCTGAAGAAGGCGCGCTTCGGCTATCGCCTGGGCGATGGCGAGCTGATCGACTCGATGATCTGGGACGGGCTCAGATCGACATTCGACGGCCTGCACATGGTTCAGCAGAACTCACAGGTCGCGCGCGAGCTCGGCATCTCACGCGAGCTGCAGGACGAGTGGGCCGCGCGCTCGCAGCAGCGCGCCGCGGCCGCGCAGGACGAGGGCCGCTTCGACGACGAGATCGTCGCCGTCGGCGACGTCACCGCGGACGAGGCGATCAGGCCCGGCACCACCGTCGAGACGCTGGCGGCGCTCAAGCCGGTCTTCGACCCCGACGGTACGACGACTGCGGGCAACGCACCCGGGGTGAACGACGGCGCGAGCTGTGTGATCGTGTGCTCGGCGGAGTGGGCGGCGAAGCGTGGGCTCGAGCCGCTCGCCACGATCCTGTCGCAGGGTTACGTCGCAGACGACTTCGCGTATCTCGTCCGCACGCCGGCGAACGCGGGGCAGATGGCGCTGGAGCGTGCCGGCAAGTCGATCGGCGACGTGAAGCGCATCGAGATCAACGAGGCATTCGCGTCGGTCGCATCGAACTCGACGAGGCTGCTCGGCGCCGACGAGGAGAACGTGAACGTGAACGGCGGTGCCATCGCACTCGGGCATCCGATCGGCGCCTCGGGCGGACGCATCGTCGGGACGATGGTGCACGAGCTGCGCCGGAGCGGCGGCGGGCTCGGCCTCGCGGCGATCTGCTCGGGCGGCGGCCAGGGCGACGCGCTGCTCATCGAGACTTGATCAGGGCCGCCGGAGGTCTCGTCGTCCGGGACGGCCGCGTGCTGCTCGTGCACCGCGCGCGGTACGACGACTGGTCGCTGCCGAAGGGCAAGCTCGAGCCGGGGGAGACCTGGGAGGACGCCGCGCTCCGCGAGGTGCGCGAGGAAACAGGCCTCCGCTGCGCGCTCGGCGAGTTCCTCGGCTCGTCCCGCTACGCACCGGGCGGGATCGAGAAAGAAGTGCGGTGGTGGGTGATGACGTCCGACGACGAGGCCCAGCCGACGAGCGAGGTCGACGCGGTCCGGTGGACCACGCCGGGCGAGGCGCGTGAGCTGCTCTCGTACGACGGCGAGCGTCAGCTGCTCGACACGCTCGGCTGACGACCGGCGCTCGAGCTGCCCCAGCTCCGGAGCGCGTCCATCGCAGACGACACGCCGCCGAGCAGCCTGAACCCGCCGATCATCAGCACGTACCCGATCGCGATCAGGATCCAGCCGACCACGTGCCAGAGCCTACGTGTCGAAGGTCTTGTGGTAGCGGCAGACCTCCGTCGGCTCCCCGCCGAAATGCGGCTCGACGAGCGTCTCGCCCAGCTGCCAGCCGTTGCGCTCGTAGAAGCGGCGGGCGCGGCTGTTCACGACCATGCAGGTCAGCGACGCCGACGTGCACGTCTCGGCGAGCTCGGCCTCGGCTCGCTCGAGCAGTGCCTGCCCGACGCCGGTGCCCCAGTGCTCGGGATGGACGTAGATCGCGTAGAGCTCGTCGTCGCCGACGGTGAGCACGCCGATCACCGCGCCGTCGTCGTCCTCCGCGAGGAACGGGCGCGTCTCGCCCTCGTCGAAGATGCGCTCGGCGGCGGCGAGCCGCCGCTCGAGCGGGTCGTTGCGGCCGTAGGCGCTGTTCGCCGACAGCCAGTGCACGCGCGCCATCGCCTCCGCGTCCGAGCGGCCCGCCGGGCGGACGATCACCCGAAGTCCTTGCGGTATCGAACCTCCGCCGCTCGGACGCCGAATCGGTCCTCGGCCTTGCGCACGCCGTCCGGTGCCCAGCCTGCGCGTTCGTAGAAGCGGCGGGCCCGCGGGTTGTCGTCGAGCACCCACAGGAGCGCCGCAGCGTATTCGGCTGCGAGCGCATCCTCCGCGGCATCCATCAGCGCGCGGCCCGCGCCCGTCGACCACGCGTCGGGGTCGACGTAGATGGCGTAGAGCTCGCCGAAGTCGTCTTCGTCGCGGCTCGGGCCCGTCGAGGCGAAGCCGACGACGGTGCCGTCGTCCTCGCAGACGATCGTCGTCCATCCGGGTGGTGGGACGACCAGCCGCGAGCGCCAGCGGTCGGGATCGATCGGCAGCCCGTCGAGCTCCGCGGCCGGGAACACGTGCCGGTACGCGGATCGCCACCCGCGCACCCGGATCGTCTCGATCGCGAGCGCGTCCTCCGGAGAAGCGGGACGGATCTGCATGAGCGAAGGGTAGGCTCACGCGCCGTGGCGTTCGAACATGTTCTCGTCGTCGGTGCGGGGCAGATGGGCGGCGGCATCGCGCAGGTCGTCGCCGGGTCGGGGCGGCGCGTCTCCCTCCACGACCCGTTCCCGGGTGCGGTCGAACGCGGTCTCGGCACGATGCGGCGAAGTCTCGAGCGCCTCGCGGAGAAGGGTGGCGCCGATCCGGACGAGACGCTCGCGCGCGTCACGCCGACCGATCAGCTGGTCGCCGCCGATCTGATGATCGAGGCGATCAGCGAGGACGCAGAGGCGAAGGAGGACGTCTTCCGTCGCGCCGATCTCGTGCTGCCGCCGGACGCGGTGCTCGCCTCGAACACGAGCTCGATCCCGATCACGTCGCTCGCGGCCGTAACGAAGCGCCCCGACAAGGTGGTCGGCATGCACTTCTTCAACCCGGTGCCGATGCTGAAGCTCGTCGAGGTGATCCGCGCGGTTCAGACCTCGGACGAGACCGCCGCGGCGATCGTCGAGCTCGCACGCGACCTCGGCAAGGAGCCCGCGCAGGCGAACGACTTCCCCGGCTTCGTCTCGAACCGGATCCTGATGCCGTTCATCAACGAGGCGGCGTACGCGCTGATGGAGGGCGTGGCGGAGCCGGAGTCGATCGACACGATCGCGAAGCTCGGCTTCGCGCATCCGATGGGGCCGCTCGCGCTCGCCGACCTGATCGGGCTCGACACGTGCGTCGCGATCATGGAGGTGCTGCATCGCGGCCTCGGCAATCCGAAGTACGCGCCGTGCCCGCTCCTTCGCCAGTACGTCCAGGCCGGCCGGCTCGGCCGAAAGAGCGGCCGCGGGTTCTACGACTACTCCTCGTAACGCCGTCGCGACCGCTCTAGAACGTCACGTCGCGCCAGCCGCTCGCGATCACCACGACGATGAAGACGGCGACGGCGAGGCGGTACACGACGAACGGCGAATGGAACGACTCGTGGTGCTCGAGGTACGTCCAGTTCGCGAGTCACGGGACGAGGATGAGGTTCCCGGACGAGGAGATGGGAAGGAGCTCCCTGAATCCCTGCGTCGTTCCGAGCGCGAGCGCCTGCCAAATGCCCGCCGACCCGTAGACGAGCCCACGGAAGCGGTCGGTCGGCATGCGTCCTTCATCCGCGACGACGGCGCGTGATTCTAGCCACCTGCGCGATTCGATCTGGTGAACCGGTATACAACGGCGGATGCCGCTGCGCCTCACGCCACAGAAACGCGAGTTCTTCGATCTGTTCACGGCGGCGTCCGCGAACGCCCGGGAGATGGCGCATGCACTCGTCGACCTGCTGGCTGAGTGGCCGACGAGCCGCGACCGGCTACGGGACATCCGCGAGCTCGAGAACGAAGGCGACCGGTTGACGCGCGAGGTGATCAACCTGCTGAACCGCACGTTCGTCACCCCGCTAGACCGCGACGACATGTACCGGCTCGCCAGTGCGATCGACGATATCTGCGACTACATCGACGAGGCTGCCGACAACATCGACGCCTACGAGGTGCGCGACGTTCCGCGCCGCGCGCAGGACCAGGCAGAGGTGATCCACCGCGCCGCGGCGAGGCTGCACGAGGCGGTCGGGCTGCTCGAGGGCTTCCGCGACTCGCAGAAGCAGCTTGTCGCTGTGCGCGAGCTCGAAGACGAAGGGGACCGGTTGAACCGCGAGGCGATCGCCGAGCTCTTCCGCACCGGCGCCGACCCGCTGACGATCATCCGCTGGAAGGACATCCACGAGCAGCTCGAGGAGGCGGTCGACGCCTGTGAGACGGCCGCCGACGTCCTCGAGGCGATCCTCGTCAAGAACCGGTGACTCTTCTTGTCGTCGTCATCGTCGTCGCGCTCGCGTTCGACTTCACGAACGGGTTCCACGACACCGCGAACGCCGTCGCCACGTCGGTGTCCACGCGCGCGCTCTCGCCGCGGCTTGCGGTCCTGATTGCCGCGGTCGCAAACCTCGCCGGTGCGTTCGTCACGACCGCGGTCGCGAAGACCGTCGGCAAAGGGATCATCGATCTCGGCCACATCACGAACCAGACCCTGCTCGCCGCGCTGCTCGGGGCGATCACGTGGAACCTGATCACGTGGTGGCTCGGTCTGCCGTCGTCCTCGTCACACGCGCTGGTCGGCGGGCTCGTCGGCGCCGCGCTCGCGCAGGCCGGCGAGAAAGGCGTGCTCTGGCACGGGATCGCGCACAAGGTGGCGATCCCGGCGCTGTGGGCCCCGACACTCGCGTTCGGCTCGGCGTTCCTGCTCCTGCTTGCGATCTACTGGGCGTTCCAGTGGATGACGCCCGGTCTCGCGAACCGGTCGTTCCGGCTCGGCCAGCTCGTGACCGGGACGTGGGTCGCGTTCACCCACGGCGCGAATGACGCACAGAAGACGATGGGCGTCATCGCCGCCGCACTCGCGATTCACGGCGGGCATCCCGACAATCTCGTGATCGACAAGTGGGTGATCGTCGCCGCAGGGCTCGCGATCGCGGCCGGCACGTACTCGGGCGGCTGGCGGATCATGAAGACGCTGGGGCAGCGCGTCTACCAGATGGAACCGCCGTCGGGCTTCGCCGCGCAGGCGAGCGCCGGCGCCGTCATCTACGCCTCGACGAAGTACGGCTATCCTCTATCGACGACGCATGTCGTGTCGGGCGCCGTCATGGGCGCCGGTGCGACGAAGCGGCTCTCCGCGGTGCGGTGGGGCGTCGCCGGAAACATCGTCTTCGCCTGGGTGCTGACGCTTCCCGCGGCCGCGGTCGTCGCAGCCGGAATGTGGTTCGTGGTCGAGGGAATCTTCTGATGCGGCTGGGCCTCGGCCCATCGAGCGGCGAGATCCACAAGCTGCTCGCCGAAGCGGGTGAGCGTGCTGCGGCAGTGACGCGGCTGGTCGAGCGTCGTTTCCTCGAGTGGCCGTCGGGGCCGTCGCAGGAGGAGGTGAAGCGGCTCGAGCACGAGGCCGACCAGGTCGTCTCGTCGCTGCTCTCGTTGACGAACACGATGTTCGTGACGCCGTACGACCGCGACGACATCGTCACGCTCGCGTTCGCCGTCGACGATGTCGCCGACGAAGCGGAGAACGCCGCCGAGCTGCTCGGCCTCTACAGCATCGAGATGCCGACGAAGCAGTCGTTCGAGCTGTGCGCGCTCCTCGTCCGGGCTGCAGACGAGCTAGCGGCGCTCCTCGGTGAGCTCCGTGGGTTGCACGGCTCGTCCGAGCGGATCCGTGCGATCAAGGAGATCGAGGACGAGGCCGACGACGTGGCGCGCGCCGCGCGCGCGAGCCTGTTCAAAGACGACCGCATCGATCCGGTGATCGTGATCCGCTGGAAGGACATCTACGAGGCGCTCGAGGATGCGATCGACGCGTGCGATGCGGCTGCCGCGCGCGTCGGAAACGTTCTCGTCAAGAACGCGTGACGGCGGCCTAGCTCCAGACGAGCAGCACGACGACGGTCGCCACGCCGAGAGCGACTCCAGCGGCTGTGAGCGCGGACGTGAAACGGCGTGCGAGCGGTGCGAAGCCGCCGCGGTCGAGAGCGCGTTCGACATCTCGTGTGCGCAGGTACCCGGCGGCGACGAACGCGATTCCGAGCAGGCCGTAGCCGACCCCCAGTGCCTCATACGGCCAGTGCGTGCCGCTCGCGACGGACGGGACGAGCCGCCCGACCCCGACGCAGACGGCGAGCGAAGTCAGGCCCGTGCGCCACCAGGCGAGGTAGGTGCGCTCGTTCGCGAGCCGCGTGCGGTGCGTTGCGTCTTCGGTGCCGGGCTCGCGCATCGTCGAAAGGGTGTCAGACACCGAGGGTGTCTGACACCTGTTCAGGCCGGATGCGACGCGTCGCTGAACTCGCGGAACTCGCCCGTCACGAGGTAGGCGACCTGCTCGCCGATATCCACGGCGTGATCGCCGATCCGCTCGACGCAGCGCGAGACGACCAGCATCCGCAGGCCGTACTCCCGCTCCGCCGGGGAGTGGCCGAGCGACAGGACGTCCTCCGTCGCGTTCCGGTTCGCGCGGTCGATCAGCTCGTCCAGCTCGACGAGCGTCTCCGCCTTGTCCGCGTCCCTGGCGGCGAAGGAGTCCATCGCGACGCGGATCATCTGCTCGCACCGCTGGCCCATGTCCTCGATCGAGCGGTTGATGCCCTCGTCCGACACGCCCAGGTCGCCCATCAGCTTCGTCAGCTTCGCGACCGTGACGCAGTAGTCCGCCATCCGCTCGAGGTGCAGGTTGATGCGCAGCACCGCGAGGACGAGCCGGAGGTCGGCGGCGACGGGGGTCTGCCGCGCCAGGAGCGACTGGACGCCGGTCTCGATCGCCATGTAGCGGCGGTCGACCTCGTCGTCGAAGCTGATCACCTCGTCGGCGAGCTCGTCGTCACCGCGCGCGAGCGCGTTCAGCGACGAGCGCAGCGCGCGGAGGACGAAGTCGCCCTCCTCCTGCAGCGCCGCCTCGAGCTGGGCGAGCTCTTCAGTGAACGAGATCCTCATCCGAAGCGCCCCGTGACGTAGCCCTCCGTCCGCTCGTCGGACGGCTGCGTGAAGATCTTCTCCGTCGCGTCGCACTCGACCAGGATGCCGTGGCGCGAGCCGTCGTCCTTGACGTCGAGGCTGAAGAACGCCGTCATCTCGGCGACGCGCGCGGCCTGCTGCATGTTGTGCGTGACGATCACAAGCGTGTAGTCCCGCTTCAGCTCGTGCATCAGATCCTCGATCGCAGAGGTAGAGATCGGATCGAGTGCGGATGCCGGCTCGTCGAGCAGGATCACGTCCGGCTGGACGGCGATCGCGCGCGCAATACAGAGGCGCTGCTGCTGGCCGCCCGAGAGACCGAGCGCCGAGCGCTTCAGGCGGCTCTTCACCTCGTCCCACAGCGCCGCGCCCTTGAGCGCCTGCTCGACGCGGCCGTCGAGGTCGTCCTTCATGCCGAGGATGCGGAGCCCGTAGGCGACGTTGTCGTAGATCGACTTGGGGAAGGGATTCGGCCGCTGGAAGACCATTCCGATCCGGCGGCGCACCTCGATCGGGTCGACATCGCGGCCATAGAGATCGACGCCGTGGTAGAGCACCTGACCCTCGACGCGGGCGCTCGGCACCAGGTCGTTCATCCGATTGAGGCAGCGCAGCACCGTCGACTTACCGCAGCCGGACGGTCCGATCAAGGCCGTGATCGAGTTGCGGTGGATCCCGAGCGAGACGTCCTTCACCGCGACCGCCGTGCCGTAGCGCACCGAGAGGCCGGTGATATCGAACACGGTCTCGCGGGGGATCGCGCCCGCGTCCTTCTGTGCAATCGAGATCGTCGTCACACTGCTCACTCGAGGAGTCTCTCCGCACTGTTCGTCGCCGGGGTACACGGCGTGTGAACGTCGTGTGTCGAAGTGGTGACCAGGCCTCCGCCGGGTCACCGACGCTGGAATGCTGGCCGCGTGGAAGCCGCATCGATCCCGCCAGGGTCACTTCCGCGCACGCGTCACGTCGGTGATCGGGTCGGCGACGGCCTGCTCTACGGGCTGACCGCGCTCGCCTCAATCGTCGGGATCCTCGTCGTCTTCGCGATCGTCTGGCGTGTTGCCGACGGCGCGTGGCCGGCGATCAAGTTCTTCAAGTTCGGATTCGTCTACCGCAACGTGTGGAACGTCAACCTGAACGGCGGGTCGTTCGGCGCACGCGATCTGATCATCGGCACGGTCGTCACGTCCTTCGGTGCGATGCTCCTCTCTGGCCCGATCTCGATCGCGATCGGCCTCTTCCTGAGCGAGCTCGCACCGCCGGCGGTGCGAGCGCCGGTGGGGACGCTGATCGACATGCTCGCCGCAGTCCCGTCGGTCGTCATCGGACTCTGGGGGATCTACGTGCTGGCGCCGTTCGATGCCGACCACCTCGCACCGGGTATCCATGCGGTACTCGGCTGGATCCCGATCTTCGGCGGCGACCCGCACACGGAGTCGACGGTGTTCACCGCGATCATCGTGCTGACGATCATGACGATCCCGATCACGTCCTCGATCTGCCGCGAGCTCTTCATCGGGGTGCCGTCGGAGCTCGAGGAAGGGGCGATCGGGCTCGGTGCGACACGGTGGGAGATGGTGAAGACGGTCGTCGTGCCGTCGGTGCGCGGGGGTGTCGTCGCGGCGATCATCCTCGGGCTGGGCCGCGCGCTCGGCGAGGCGATTGCGGTCACGCAGGTGATCGGCAACTTCATCCCGATGAGCCGGAGCCTGTTCGGGTCCGGCGACACGATGGCGAGCCGGCTCGCGAACCAGTACCAGGGCGCGAGCACCGACCGGCAGATCGCGGCGCTCATTTATCTCGCGCTGGTGCTGCTCGTCATCACGTTCATTACGAACTACGCGGCCCAACGTGTGGTCAAGCGGTTCGAGCTCCAGCGGACGGGCGGCGTGTGATGGAACCGCGTGCGATCACGCTCAAGGCGACGGGACGCGGGCGGAGACGTCTGCTCGTCAACCGCGTCGCGGAGAGCACGGCGGTGCTCGCCGCGGTGCTCGCGATCGCCGTGCTCGCGGTGGTCATCTGGTCGGTCGGCAGCCGCGGCGTGGGCGCGATCAACCCCGACTTCTTCCTGAAAGGACCGAGCTCCGACTTCTTCGGCGGCACGGGCGGCATTGCGCCGGCGCTCGCGGGATCGCTCCTCCTCGTCGGCGTCGCGACGCTGATCGCCCTGCCGATGGGCGTGCTGACTGCGATCTTCGTCAGTGAGTTCGCGCCCGTTTCGATCGGACAGCAGATCCGGTTGTGGCTCGACGTGCTGAACGGCTTCCCGTCGATCGTGATCGGGATCTTCGTGTTCACGCTCGCCGTGAAGACGAAGGTGCCGCTACTCGGTATCGGCCACCACCAGAGCGCGGTCGCCGGCGGCTTCGCGCTCGCGGTGATCATGCTGCCGCTCGTCGCGCGCTCGACGATGGAAGTGCTCCGCCTCGTGCCGAACAACCTCCGCGAAGCGAGCTACGCGCTCGGCGTCTCGAAATGGCAAACGGTCATGCGCGTCGTGCTGCCGACATCGTTCGGCGGGATCCTCACCGGCACGACGCTCGCAGTCGCGCGCGCCGCCGGGGAGACGGCGCCGCTTCTCTTCACGTGTGCGATCGCCGGGCAGATCGTCGACTGGAACCCGACGCACTCGGTGCAGTCGATCCCGCTCACGATCTATCTCGACTCCGAGTCGGCGGACCCGGCGCTGCACCAGCAGGCATGGGCGGCTGCGTTCGTGCTGATCCTCTTCGTGCTCGTGACGAGCCTTACAGCGCGCCTGATGCTCGAGCGCTCGCGTCGCAAGCTCGGGCTGCAGCGCTAGTCACCACTTCGTAACTCCGGCGTCACCGGTCCGCTGCCCACGCCGCCACGGGCAGGCGCGACGCTGGTGCCATGACAAAGCGACTCATGATTCTCATCGCGGCCGGCGCGGCCGTCCTCGTCGCCGCAACCGCTGCGACAGCAAGGAGCACCGACACGACTCTCACCGGCGCGGGCAGCACGTTTGTCCAGCCGCTCGTTGCGGCTTGGACGCCCGCGATCGGCAAGGCGTTCGGGTACGCGGTGCAGTACAGCGGCGTCGGCTCAGGTGCCGGCATCGCAGCGATCACCGCCGACCAGGTCGACTTCGGCGCGTCCGATGCGCCGCTCAACCAGGCGCAGCAGTCGGCGTGCCCGGACTGCATCCAGATCCCGTGGGCGCTCTCCGCAACTGCGGTCGCCTACAACGTCTCCGGTGCGCCCGCGCACCTGAACCTGGACGGGAACACGATCTCGAAGATCTTCCTGGGCACGATCACCACCTGGAACGACCCGGCGATCAAGGCGCTGAACAAGAGCGCGAACCTGCCCGACCTGAAGATCACCCCGGTCTTCCGTTCGGACGGCTCGGGCACGTCCTACAACTTCACCGACTACCTGTCGTCGGTGAATCAACGGTGGAAGACCACGATCGGCATCTCGACACAGCCGGCGTTCCCCGCGGGGCAGGGCGCCAAGGGCTCGTCGGGTGTAGCGGGCCTCATCTCCCGTACGAACGGCGCCATCGGCTACGTCGACGTCGCGTACGCGATCAAGAACCACATCGAGTTCGCGGCCGTGCGGAACAGGGCTGGGAAGTTCCTCTATCCGAGCCTCCGCCGCATCGAGGCGGCGGCCTCCGCCTTCCCGACGGTGCCGGCGAACAACGAGCTCCACATCGTGAACCCGCCGAAGTCGGCGGCGCTCGCCTACCCGGTCAGCACGTACACGTACGTCATCGTCCACAAGAAGACGGCGCACGCGGCAGAGCTGCGGAGGATGATCTTCTGGACGTTGACGCAGGGCCAGGGCTCGCAGTTCGCAGCGAAGCTCACCTTCGCGAAGCTGTCGACCAACAAGAAAGTCCTGGTGGCAGCCGAGAAGACGATCAAGCAGATCCAGGCGACCGGCAACTAGCCGGGAAACGTTGCGCGGATGCGGAGGCCCCGGCCGGGGCCTCCGTCCGCGTCTATGTCTCCACCCGCGGCGACAACGATGTGCTTCACGATCGCGAGACCGAGACCGGTGCCGCGCGTCGTGCGCGCCGAGTCGGAGCGGTAGAAGCGCTCGAAGAGCCGCTCGAGTGCAGCCGGTGGGACACCGACGCCGTCGTCGGTGGCGGTCATCACGACGAAGTCGCCGGCGCGTGCGACGTTGAACGTCAAGCGTGCGCCATGCCCCGCGTACCGGATCGCGTTCTCGGCGAGGTTCTCGGCGACGATCCGGAGCATGCGCGGGCGCAGAGGCACCTCCGCATCCGGGTCGCCGTCGGCGGCAAGCTCGACACCCGCGCGGGCGGCAGCGTCGTCGAGCCCTGCAATCACGTCGCGGAGCACCGGCAGCGCCGCCGTATGGCCGAGCGCGACCACCTCGCGCCCGCTCTCGAGCTCGGAGAGGAACAGGATCTCGTCGATCAGCGCGCCCGCGGCCTCGACCTCGATCCGCGCTTGGGCGATCAGCCCGTGGACGTCGGCGCCGGGCAGGTCGGCCGAGTCCAGGAGCACAAGGATCCGCGCGAGCGGCGTTCGCAGCTCGTGCGAGACGACCGCGGTGAAGCCGGTGCGGAGCTCGTCGAAACGACCGTGGTCGGTGTCCATGTCCGTGACATCCTCGCGACTCGGCGTGTCGTCCTCATGACGATTCACCAGAGTGTCACCATTCCGACACCCGGACCCTACCGCGTTCCGTTCTACGCTTGAGCCATGGCCAAGATCCTGATCATCGAGGACGACAACGTGATCGCCGACGGGATGGCCCGTCACCTGGTCGCGGCCGGGTTCGACCCGGTCGTCGTCGGCCGCGGCGAACTGGGGCTCGCGCGCCTGCGATTCGAGAACCCGGACGTCTGCGTGCTCGACCTGATGCTTCCCGAGCTGGACGGCTGGAAGCTGATCGAGACGGCGCGGGCGGAAGGGATCGGCACGCCGATCGTCGTGGTCTCGGCACGCGGCACCGAGCACGACCGCGTGCACGCACTGGAGATCGGAGCCGACGACTACCTCGTGAAGCCGTTCTCGATGCGCGAGCTCGTGGCGCGCGTCGGCGCAGCAGCGCGTCGCGGTGTCCGTCCCGCCGAGGAGCGGCGCGGCGACCCGATCGAGATCGAGGAGTTGCGGATCGACCCGCGCGAGGTTCAGGCGTTCGTCGACGGGCGCAGCGCCGAGTTGACGCCGACCGAGTTCAAGCTCCTGTACACGCTCGCACTCGACCGCGGCCGCGTCGTCACGCGCGACGAGCTGCTGCAGAAGGTGTGGGGGAGACGCGAGACGCATCGCGACCGCACGGTCGACGTCTTCGTGCGCCGGCTGCGCCAGAAGATCGACCGGAATGCGTCACGGCACTCGTTCATCCAGACGCGCTTCGGCGTCGGCTACAAGCTGGAACCGGAAGCGAAGTAGGTCAGATCGCCGGGCCTACGCCGGCCGGGGTCGGCGACTCGTCGGGCGGGTTCGTCTGCTGCCAGCCCACGATCTTCCCGTGCTCGACGCGGAACACCGCCGCAGCTTTCAGGCCAGGTGCGTCGCAGTGGTGACCGGGACGCTCGATCAGGCGGAAGACGACGAGCACCTGGTCCTTGCGCTCCTCGATGACGCGCGTGATGCGGCCGCCGCACGGCAAGCCGGCGTTCCAGCGAACGGCGTCGCTATGGGTCTGCAGGACGACCTCGCCGTTCTGGATGATCCTCGCGTTGGGCGCGAACTGGCTCGCGGCCGCCTCGTTGTCCGATTTGTTCAGCGCGGCGCTCCACGCGCGTGCAGCGCCCTCGGCGGAGCGCACCGAGCGCCCGCCGCAGGCTGCGAGCACGAGCGGTAGCGCCAGGATCGCGAAGCGCCTCATCGGGGTAGTCTGCCGCGCGTGGACTTCGAGCTCACGCCGGAGCAGCGCGAGATCCAGTCGGTCGCGCGCGAGCTGGCTGCCGCAGAGATCGAGCCGTTCGCAGCAGACTGGGATCGCGCGCACGGTTTCCCGCGCGAGCTGCTCGCCAAGCTCGCGGAGCCGGGCTTGCTCGGCGTCTGCGTGCCCGAGGAGCACGGCGGAGCGGGGGCCGACTTCATGTCGTACATCCTCGTGCTCGAAGAGCTCTCGCGCGCCGACGCCGGCGTCGGGGTCACCGTCGCCGTGCATACGAGTGCGTGCACGCTGCCGATTCTCGCGTTCGGCACCGACGCGCAGATCGCAGAGTTCGTGCCGCCGCTCGCGCGTGGCTCGCAGATCGGGTGCTTCGCGCTCACCGAGCCCGGCGCCGGATCCGATGCCGGGTCGCTGATCACCTCGGCAGAGGAGACGGGTGACGGCTGGCACGTGCGCGGCGCGAAGCAATGGATCACGAACGCCGCGTTCGGCGGGCCGCTCCTGCTCTTCGCGCGCACCGATCCCGGGACGCGATCGGCGCGCGGTGTGTCGGCCTTCATCGTCGACGGCTCGCAGATCGAGATCACGCGCACCGAGGAGAAGCTCGGCCTGAACTCGTCGGTGACGAACGACATCGCCATCGATACGGTCATCGGCGGCGATCGGTTGATCGGCGAGAGGAACCACGGTTTTCGGATCGCGATGGCGACGCTCGACGGCGGCCGCATCGGCATCGCTGCGCAGGCGGTCGGGATCGCGCAGGCCGCGTTCGACGTCGCGCGAAAGTACGCGCTCGAGCGCGAGACGTTCGGGCATCGCATCGCCGACTACCAGGCGATCCAGCACAAGCTCGCCGACATGTCGATGGAGATCGACGCGGCGCGCCTGCTCGTCCTGCGGGCGGCCTGGCTGAAGGACGTGGGGCGGCCGCACACGGAGGCGGGCGCGAAGGCGAAGCTCTATGCGTCCGAGATGGCACGCCGCCAGACCGCCGAGGCGATCCAGGTGCTCGGCGGCTACGGCTACACGAAGGAGTTCCCGGTCGAGCGCTACTACCGCGACGCCAAGATCACGGAGATCTACGAGGGGACGAGCGAGATCCAGCGGCTCGTGATCGCTCGCTCCATCTTAGGCCGCCAGGAGCTCATTGCCACGCCGTCGTGACGAGCCCGTGCGCCTGACGCGGATCTACACGCGCGGCGGTGACGCGGGGGAGACCTCCCTCGGCGACGGGTCGCGCGTGTCGAAGCTCGATCCGCTGATTCGCGGCTACGGCGCCGTCGACGAGCTGAACTCCCTGATCGGCTGGGTGCTGGTTGCCGCTCCTGACGAGCGGCTTGTCCGGGTGCAGAACGAGCTGTTCGACCTCGGCGCCGATCTCTCGGTGCCGTTCGTCGCCGACGACGGTCGACTGCGTGTCTCGCAGGCTGCGATCGACCGGCTCGAGCGCGACTGCGACGAGGCGAACGCGCCGTTGCCGGAGCTTCGCTCCTTCGTCCTGCCCGGCGGGAGTGAAGGTGCCGCGCGGCTGCACGTCGCGCGGGCCGTGTGCAGGCGCGCGGAGAGCGTCGTCATCTGGGCCGCGACCGAGCGGCCGGTGAACCCTCTGGTGCCGGTCTACCTGAACCGGTTGTCGGACTTGCTCTTCATCCTCGCGCGCGCTGCGAACGTGGGCGGGGACGAGCCTGTGTGGCTCCCCGGCGGCGACCGGTAACGAAACAGTCACGCAGGCGTGCCGAGTGCGTGCCGATTCGCTCAGGGGGATTTCGGTCGCGGCGAGCCGCCGGTACACCGGATGGCGACACCTTCAGCCACCGGATCGGAGACCTCTATGCGCCATCGGCACCTGCTGCTCGTCCCGCTCGTCATCGCAATGCTCTGCGCGTCATCCGCTGCGCACGCAGGCAGTGGCTCCACGTCGCTCGTCGTCGCGCAGCTGTACGCCTCGGGCGGAAACAGCGGCGCGACGTACGCGAACGACTATGTCGAGTTGTTCAACCGCGGCACGTCGTCCGTCGACCTGGCCGGGTGGACGGTGCAGTACGCATCGGCCGCGAGCACGTCCTGGTCGGCGACCGCGTTGTCCGGCACCGTCGCACCGGGGCGCGCGTACCTCGTGCAGCTCGCCTCGGGCGGCGCCAACGGTGTGTCATTGCCCGCGGCCGACGCGACCGGGACGTCGAATCTCGCGGCGACCGGTGGGAAGGTCGCGATCGTCAACGGCGCGACTCCACTCTCGTGCGGCGCGACTGCAGGCTCGTGTGCAGGCTCGGCGGGTCTCGCCGACTTCGTCGGGTACGGCACGGCGGCGGACTTCGAAGGCGCCGATGCAGCTCCCGCCCCCGACGCCACGTCGGCGATCGCCCGCGCGGCCGGCGGTTGCACCGACACCGATTCGAACACGGCCGACTTCTCGACGATCGCCGCAGCGCCGATCAACTCGTCCGCGCCCGCTTCGCCGTGCTCGGGCGGCGGCGGGTCGTCGTCTACCTTCGCTAGCGCCTCGGTTCGTCTCCAGATCCAGTCCGTGATCGCGATCGCGCTCGGCCAGCCGACGCTCGACTTCGGCGGGCTCGCTGCGGGAGCGACCACTCCGCCCGTCAGCGAGACCGTCACGGTCACGTCCAACGACACGGCGGGCTACACGCTCACCGCGCACCGCAGCGCGTTCTCGCCTCGCGACCTGCCGCTCGGTCTGTCCGCGACCGCCCCGTCGGGCGGGTCGCTCGGTGCCGGCATCTCGCCGACGGTCCTCGCGGCGCTGCCTATCGCACCGGCCGCCGACCTGACGATCGGCTCGACCTCTGCCGCGGCGCCGACGGCCGGCGACATCTGGGCGACGAAGATCGGCTTCATCGGCCCGCTGCCGAGCGTCCCGGCCGGGCAGTACACCGCGACCGTCACGTACACGGTGATCCCTCGCTGACCGTGCGTGTCCTGCTACTCCCGCTCCTCGCCTTGGCAGCGGTCGCGCCGGCTTCGGCCGGCGCGCCGCGCCGAAGCGGGCTCGTCGTCTGGCCGGCGCGCGCGACGCTCGTCGCCGGCAGCGCCACGACCCTCCACGTCGCGAACCACACGCGGGCTTCCGTCTCGGTCGCGGTTCGCTCCATGGGGCTGGCGCTCGACCTGCGCGGCTCGCCGCGTCTCGTCCGCTCGTCGGCCGGTACGCCGCTCGTCTCGGCTCGGACGATGCGGGTCGTCGTCGGGCCGGGCGCGGTCGGATCGATCGGGGTGCGGGTCTCGGCGGGTCGCGGGCTCGCTCCGGGCGATCGGCCCGCGCTCGTGCTCTTGACGGCGCGCAGCGCCGGCGGTGCCGGCATCGGCGTGAGGGTGCGGATCGGCGTGCCGGTCGAGGTGCGGGTCCCCGGGGCGGTTCGGCGCCGCCTCGAGCTGGGCGCGCTTCACATGCGCGGACGGCGGCTCGAGCTGATCGTCCGAAACAGCGGCAACGTCGCCGAGCGGCTCGGCCGAGGTTCCGTCGTGATCGAGGTCTGGCGCGGGTCGCGACGTCTCGCGACGCTGCAGCCTCGGGCGCGCGACCTCTTCCCTCGGGCACGCGGTCTCGTCGAGTACCGCGTGCCGAAACGGCTCCGCGGGAGGGCGCGCGTGGTCGTCCGCGTGACCGTTCCCACGACGGGAAGGAGGGCGTTCTCGGTCGCACTCTGAGCAGCATCCGGCAAACTTCACGCATGGCGACCACCGAGCCGCGGAAGCACACGCCGACGGGCGAGTGGCGCGACGAGCTGTATGACGCCGTCCCAGAGCGCGAGGGCGAGCTCTTCAGCACGATCTCGGGGATCGAGAACGAGCCGCTCCAGACGCCCGACACGGTGGACGTCGACTACGAGCGCGACCTCGGCTACCCGGGTGCGTATCCGTTCACGCGCGGTGTCTATCCGTCGATGTACCGCGGCCGGCTCTGGACGATGCGGCAGTTCGCAGGCTTCGGCACGGCCGAGGAGACGAACACGCGGTTCCACTACCTGCTCGACCACGGTCAGACCGGGCTCTCGACGGCGTTCGACATGCCGACGTTGATGGGCTACGACTCGGACCATCCGCGCTCGCTCGGCGAGGTCGGGCGCGAAGGTGTCGCGATCGACTCGCTCGAGGACATGGAGACGCTGTTCGCGGGGATCCCGCTCGGCGACGTGTCGACGTCGATGACGATCAACTCGCCGGCGGCGATCCTGCTGGCGTTCTACGCGTGCGTCGGCGAGGAGCAGGGCGTTGCGCGCGAGCGGCTTCGCGGGACGATCCAGACGGACATCCTCAAGGAGTACATCGCGCAGAAGGAGTACATCTTCCCGCCCGAGCCGTCGATGCGGCTCGTCACCGACATGGTCGAGTTCTGCACGCGTGAGATGCCGCTCTGGCACCCGATCTCGATCTCCGGGTACCACATCCGGGAGGCGGGCTCGACCGCCGCCCAGGAGCTCGCGTTCACCCTCGCCGACGGCTTCACCTACGTCGAATGGGCGATCGAGCGAGGTCTCGACGTCGACGAGTTTGCGCCGCGGCTGTCGTTCTTCTTCAACGCGCACCTCGACTTCTTCGAGGAGATCGCGAAGTACCGCGCGGCACGCCGCATCTGGGCGCGCACGATGAAGGAGCGATTCGGCGCGAAGAGTCCGCGCTCGTGGCTGATGCGGTTCCACACGCAGACCGCCGGCGTCTCGCTCACTGCGCAGCAGCCGGAGGTCAACATCGTTCGCACCGCCATCGAAGCACTCGCGGCCGTTCTCGGCGGCACGCAGTCGCTGCACACGAACAGCTACGACGAGGCTCTCGCTCTGCCGACCGAGGACGCGGTTCGCATCGCGCTGCGCACGCAGCAGGTGATCGCGCACGAGACCGGCGTCGTCGCGTCGATCGATCCACTCGGCGGCAGTTATCACGTCGAGGCGCTCACCAACGAGCTGGAGCGGCAGGCGTACGACTACTTCGAGCAGATCGAGCGGCTGGGCGGCGTCGTCGCCGCGATCAAGGAGAACTTCTTCCAGAAGGAGATCGCCGAGTCGTCGTTCCAGTACCAGGCCGAGGTGGAGGCCCACCAGCGGATCGTCGTGGGTGTCAACCGCTACGAGCTCGAGACGGAGCAGCCGCTCGAGATCCTCAAGATCGACCCCGCGCTCGAGACGAAGCAGATCGAGCGCGTGCGGAGGCTCCGCACGCGCCGCGATTCCCGGGCGGTCGAAGCCGCGCTCGCACGCTTGAAGGAGGACGCAGCGCGCGACGACCGCAACCTGATGCAGCCGATCGTCGACGCCTCGCGCGCGTACGTGACGATGGGCGAGATGTGTGACGCGCTCCGCGAAGTGTGGGGCACCTGGCGGGAGACGCCGGTCTTCTAGAGCTGTAGCTCGAGCCCGTCATACGCCAGCTCGAGCCCGTCGGGCGTCGCGAGCTCGGCCGGGCGGTGGACGAGCAGCAGGCGGCGCGCGCCGGCCGCCGCGTCCTTCGCCTCGGCGGCGGTCAGATGGCCTCGCGGTCCCACCTCGGCGTCGCCGAGCGTCGCTTCGCAGAGGAAGACGTCCGCTCCGGATGCGAGCTCTTCGAGGGCCGGCGTCGGCCCTGTGTCCGCTGAGAAGGCTGCGATCTTGCCGCCGGCTTCGATGCGAAAGCCCCACGTCGGCTGCGTGTAATGCGCGACGCGCACGGGCGAGACCGTGAAGCCGGCGGTCTCGAACGGCGTCCCGTCGTCCGCATACTCCTCGATCTCGAAGACCTCGTGGAAACGCGACGCGAGGTGATAGAGATCGTCGCGGCCGCCCGGCGGAAGCCAGAGCTTCGGCGCCGGCGCGCCGGGCGCAGGCACGTGCAACTGGCCCCACAGCCACGCCGCGAGGTCGCCGTAGTGGTCGACGTGCATGTGGGTGATCGCGATCGCGTCGACGTGTGGCCAGTCCTCTGCCTCACGGAGGCGCGAGAGGACGCCGGGCCCGCAGTCGACGAGGAGGCGTCCTCCGTTGTGCGCGAGCAGGTAGCCCGAATGCGCGCGCCCGGGATTGGGCCAGGCGGGCGAGCAGCCGACGACCGTGAGCTTCACGTTCCTATACTGGCGAACCGTGGTAGGGAAGATCAGGGTTGTCGTCGCGAAGCCGGGGCTCGACGGCCACGACCGCGGGGCGAAGATCATCGCGCGAGCTCTTCGAGACGCGGGGATGGAGGTCATCTACACCGGCCTTCATCAAACGCCGGAGCAGATCGTCGAGACGGTGATCCAGGAGGACGCGGACGCGGTCGGCATCTCGATCCTCTCGGGTGCGCACATGACCCTCGTGCCGCGCATCGTCGAGCTGCTTCGCGCCGAAGGTGCCGACGATGTCCTGGTCGTCGTCGGCGGGACCGTCCCGGCCGAGGACGCGGCTGCGCTCAAGGAGCGCGGCGTCGCCGAGGTGTTCGGTCCCGGGGCGCCGACGGGAGCGATCGTCGAGTTTCTGCAATCCGCGCTCGCGGCCGCCTAGGCATCCGAGAACCGGTCGAGCATCAGCGCGCCCGGAGCGCCCGTCAGGGCTGCGACCGATCCGAGCGCCGGCCGAGTCCACGCGACGATGCGCTCGCCGGTCGAGAACGACTCGCCGGCAGCGAGTGCCAGCGACACCGCGACACCGATCTTCGACTGGCGCACGTGCGAGGGCCATGCGGCGACCGAGTCGGCGGTCAACGTCATGCTCGTCGCGGTCGCGCTCGCGACGGTCCCCGTCAGCTTGAGCGTGAACATCTGCCCGGCCGAAGGTGCCGGCGCGAGCAGGTGTGGCGCCCGGTTCAGGTAGCGGAACGGATCGACCGCGCTCTTGCCGCTCGGATGCACCTCGAAGTGGAGATGCGGATGGATGCCGTTCGCGTCGCCGGAGTCGCCGACGTAGCCGATCTGCTGACCTGCGGCGACCGTGGCGCGGTCGGGCACCGCATAGGCAGTTCCGAGGACGCATTTCCCGCCGTTGTCGTTCTTCGCGGTCAGGTCGTTGTTCAGGTGGATGTACTCGTACATCGTCCCGCTGTCGCCGAAGAGGTAGAGCATGCAGCCGGCGCTCTTCGAGGCCGTCCAGTACTCGACGTGCCCGTCCTCGACGGCGACGGCCGGCGCGCGCCTGGCGGCGATCAGGTCGATCCCCTGGTGCTTCAAACCGCCGCGCGGCTCGCCGAAGTCGTCGTAGTACTGGGCCGCGCCGACGACCGGGAACAGGAACTTCGGTACCGGTTTGGCCGCCCCCGACGCGGCGCACGTGGCGACCGCAACGAGCGCTCCGGCGAGGAGCGCTAGATAGAGTCCGGCCCGCATGAAGATCGCTGTGTGCGTGAAAGCTGTTCCCGACGCCGCCTCCGGCCGGCGCATCGACCCGGCGACAAAGCGGCTCGACCGTTCGGGCGAGCTCGCGATCTCCGACTTCGACACGTACGCGGTCGAAGAGGGCCTCAAGCTGAAGGAGGCGTCGGGCGAGGGTGAGGTTGTCGTCGTCTCCATGGGGCCTGAGAAGGCGATGGACGCGCTACGGAAGGCGCTCGCGATGGGCGCGGATCGCGCGGTGTTGATCACGGATTCTGCACTGGAGAACGCGGATGTGCTGGAGACAGCCGTCGCGCTCGCCGGCGCGCTCGAGAACGAAGGCGCCGATCTCGTGCTGTTCGGCCAGCAATCGGCCGACGGCGGGGGTGCCTGCCTCTGGGCTGCGGTCGCCGAGAAGCTGCGGTATCCGGTCGTGTCGCAGGTCTCGGAGCTGACGGTCGGCGACGGCTCGCTCACGGGCAAGCGCCAGACCGAGTTCGGTTACGACACGATCCGGGCCTCGCTGCCGGCGATCGTCGCGGTGTCCGACGCGATCAACACGCCGCGGTATCCGTCTCTCAAGGGGATCATGGGCGCGAAGAAGAAGCCGCAGGAAACACTCGGTGCGTCCGAGGCTGCAGGCCCGGGGACGACCGTCGTCGCGCTCAACCCGCCGCCGCCACGCGGCGAGGCACAGAAGTTCGAGGACGACGGCAGCGCCGCCGACCGCATCGTCGAGTTCCTCGCTGAGAAGAGGCTCGTCTGATGGCGAAGACGCTCGTGTTCCTCGAGCACCACGAAGGTGCGGTGCAGAAGGGCTCCCTCGGCGTGCTCGCGAAGGCGTCGCAGGTCGGCGGCGAGTTCGCGGGTGCGGTCGTCGGCTCTGACGTGCGCGCGATCGCCGAGAGCATCGGGGCGACGGTGTGGGTCGCCGACGACGCGCGCCTGGGCGCACCGCTGCCGCAACCGCGGGTCGACGTGCTCGCGAAGCTCGTGCGCGACGAGGGCTTCGACACCGTCCTGTTCGCGCAGTCGGTTCTGGCCGCCGACGTCGCCGCGGGCCTCGCGGCCCGGCTCGGCGCGGGCCTGAACTGGGGCCTCGTCGACTTCGACGGCGAGACGGGAACGGCGCCGGCGCTCCAGGACACGGTCGTCGTCGATGTGGGCTGGTCGACGCAGGTGCGGATCGGCATCTTCCGGGCGGGCGCGCTCGACGCGGAGGCGCTGGCCGGTACCGCCGACGTTCGTGCCGCTACGGTCGAGCTCGAGGACTTCTCGACGGCGGCAGAGATGGTCGAGCAGGCGCACGCCGAGCAGCAGGGGCCGTCGATCGAAGACGCGGAGATCATCGTGGCCGGCGGCCGCGGCCTCGGCGAGCCTGAAAAGTTTGCGTTGGCCGAGGAGCTCGCGCGTGCGCTCGGCGGCGCGGTCGCAGCGACGCGTGCCGTCGTCGACGCGGGGTGGTACCCGTACTCGGCGCAGGTGGGTCAGACGGGAAAGACCGTCTCGCCGAAGCTGTACGTGGCGCTTGGCATCTCGGGCGCGATCCAGCACAAGGTCGGCATGCAGGGGTCGAACGTGATCGTTGCGATCAACAAGGATCCGAACGCGCCGATCTTCGAGTACTCGGACCTGGGGGTCGTCGGTGACTTGCACGAGATCGTCCCCAAGCTGACCGAGCTCGTTCGCAGCCGTAAGTCGTGAGCATTCGCCCGTCGGAGTTTCCGCCGCCGTGGTCGACGTCCGACGCGATCGCGCCGCCGACCGACCCGGTCGACGAGCGCATCGACGTCGGCTTCCTGATCGTCGGGGCGGGGCCCGCCGGCCTCGCCGCGGCGATCAGGCTCGGGCAGCTGGTCGAGGAGGATCCGGCGACGGCCGAGCGGCTCGGCGAGGTGCCGGTCGCGGTGCTCGAGAAAGGGAAGGCACCCGGCGCGCACCTGCTCTCCGGCGCGGTCGTGAATCCGCGCGGACTGCAGCGGCTGTTCAAGGGCCGGAAGCGCATCGACGAGATGCCGTTCTACGGCGAGGTGCACGGCGAGTCGGTCCTGTTCATGACCAAGAGTCGCGCGGTTCGCATCCCGACCCCACCGACGATGATCAACCACCGCAACTACGTGGCGTCCGTGTCGCAGCTCGGCCGCTGGCTCGCCGAGGAGGCGGAGGACCTCGGGGTCACGATCCTGCCCGAGACGTCGGCCGAGCGGCTGCTCGTCGACGGCGGCCGGGTGATCGGTGTGCGCACCGGCGATCGCGGCCGCGGGCGGAACGGTGAGGAGCTCGGGAACTTCGAGCCGGGCTCGGACGTCGCCGCGCGCGTCACGATTCTTGCCGAGGGGACGCAGGGGCACCTGACCGGTGCGGCGTTCGAGCGGTTTGGTCTGCGCGGCGAGAACCCGCAGGTGTGGGCGCTGGGCGTCAAGGAAGTGTGGAAGGTCGCGAAGCCGCTCGACCGGGTGATCCACACGATGGGCTGGCCGCTCCGTCCGGCGAAGCGCTACCGCGAGTTCGGCGGGTCCTTCGTCTACCCGATGGGCGACGACATGGTGACGATCGGGATGGTCGTCGGTCTCGACTACCGCGACACGGAGCTGTCGGTGCACGACCTGCTGCAGGAGCTGAAGACGCATCCGCGCATCAAGCGGATCCTCGACGGCGGAGAGCGTGTGCAGTGGGGCGCCAAGACGATTCCGGAGGGCGGCTTCGTCGCGCTGCCGTCGCGGTTCCATGCGCCGGGGTTGCTGTTGTGCGGTGACGGTGTGGGGCTCGTGAACGTTCCGGCGCTCAAGGGGATTCACTATGCGGTCGAGTCGGGCCGGCTCGCAGCGGAGGCGGCGTGGCGCACCCTGGCCCGTGGCGCGTCGATGCGCTCGGCGCTCGCGTCCTACGACGAGTCGCTGCGCAAGTCGTTCATCTGGAGCGACCTGCGCGAGGTGCGGAACATGCGCCAGGCGTTCGGTCGCGGCTTCTATGTCGGCGGCGCGCTCGCCGGCGCGATGACCGCGTCGAAGGGCAGCTTCCCGCCGGGCGATGCGCCGACGGAACGCGACGCCGACCAGTCGCTGATCAGCACCGATCGCGCGGCGTCGTATCCGGTTGCGGACGGGAAGCTGGTGTTCGACAAGCTGTCGAGTGTGTTCGCGTCGGGCAACCGAACGCGCGACGACCAGCCGAATCACATCCGCATCGAGGAGAGGGTGCCGCGCGAGCTGGCGGAGCTGTGGGCGCACATGTGTCCGGCGCAGGTGTATGAGGTCGGCGAAGACGACGGAGACGGCACGGTGAGGGTAAAACTGGCCCCGTCGAACTGCGTCCAGTGCGGTGCAATCACAGCCAAAGGCGGCCGGCTGACCCCACCGGAGGGCGGCAGCGGCCCCGAGTACACAGTTACGTGACTCGGATGGGTCGCTCACGTCACGGTGCCTGGCACCAGACGTGGCCCTTCTAGCTCGGCCCCGAGCGGCAGGTTCTCGCAGAAGCGGGTGTACGCCGCCACCGATGCGGACGGCGCCGGCCCGAAGAACCCGAGAAGCGAGTCTCGGTCAAGCGTGACGTGAGGAAAATCGAGCCCGACTGTCGCTCGATAGCTCGACCACGGATAGTCGTCGAGATCCGCGACAAGGCCGGCGCGGCGCGGGTTCTGCACGATGTAGCGGGCCGCTGCCTGCAGCGAAGCATCCGTGGTCAGTTCTCGATTCCAGAACCGCTTGCCGAAGACGTGGTTGATCCGACCGTGCCGAGCGTTGAACGTAACCGCGTAAGAGTGGTTCAGGTCGTGCATCCCGTCCGACAGTCCGCGCTCTCCGACGCGGAGGAGTAGGTGGTAGTGGTTGCTCATGAGGACGTATGCGAGGACGTCCCAGCCGTATCGTTTTCTGACGCGTTCGGCGGTCAAGCAGAACAGCATCCGGTCTCGTTCGTCGAGGTAGATGGGTCGCTTGTTGTTTCCTCGTGTGACGACGTGATGGAACCCGGGGTTCTCATTGCGCGGAGCCCGACTCATGCTCTGAAGGTAGGCGACGGCGAGCCGTGAATCCGGGCCGGCGCGGTATCGGCGCAAAGTTGTTGCACCCTCGTCACGGTGCCTGGCACCAGCCGTGGCTAGATTCGGCGTGTCCGTGATCACCTCGGTCGACAATCCGCGCGTCAAGGACGTTGTTCGGCTGCGGAAGGGTCGGGCTCGGCGGGTGGCGGGATTGTTCGTGGCCGAAGGGCCGCGCGAGGTCGCGCGCGCACGGGCTGCAGGGTTGACGATCACCGCGACCTACTTTGCGCCCGCGCTGATCGACTGGGGCGACGGCGAAGAGGTCGACGAACGCGTGCTGCGGAAGATGAGCTACCGCGCCGATCCCGAAGGCGTGCTCGCCGTGGTCGAGATCCCGCAGCGGCCGATCCCCGACCACAGCACGCTGCTTCTCGTCGCCGTCGGGATCGAGAAGCCCGGCAATCTCGGCGCCATGGCGCGGACGGCAGACGCCGCCGGAGCCGACGCGCTCCTCGTCGCCGATGCAGAGTGCGACCCGTGGAACCCGAACGCGATCCGGGCGTCGACCGGGTCCGTGTTCTCGCTGCCGATCGTCGAAGCGACCACCGCGGATGTCTCTGCGCTTCCACACACGAAAGTCGCCGCCACCGTGGGCGGAACGACGACCTTCACCGCGCCCGACTACTCCGGCCCGACGGCGTTCATCGTCGGCGCGGAGGACGAAGGGCTCGACGACGCGTGGCAGTTGCTCGCAGACACGCACGTCGTGATCCCCATGAAGCCGGAAGCGGCGGCGGACTCGCTGAATGCGAGCACCGCCGCCGCGCTCCTGCTGTACGAGGCCGTCAGGCAGCGTTCGGCTACTTGAGGCCCTTCTGCTTGGAGATGCCGCCGGCCAGCACGTTCCCCGTCATGAACATGTGGTCGTAGGAACCGTTGACGAGCGCGAACGTCGCGCCGTAGCGCTTGCCCGAGTAGTCGTCGAGCGCACCCTTGAGCTGCAGGACATGTGCCGTCAGGTCGTTGACGAGCGCCTGCTTCGGGAGCCCGGTGGCCTTGGCGAAGAACCCCGCCTGCGTCTGGATGTACGCCATCAGATCGGCAACCGCCTTCTTCTGGCCAGCCTTGTTGTGCTTCGCCGTGGCCACGGTGTACGCGACGAAGTCGTTGATGTGCGCACGCCAGAGGTTCTTGCCGTTCAGGAACTGCTTGGCGGCAGCCGAGCCGTAGAGCGACCCGATCGCCTTCGAGATCGCGACCGAGTTCCGGTCGAGCTGCTTCGCAAGCGCCGGGAAGTTCTTGTCGCCGTTCAAGCCCGCCTGCGTCGCCCACGTCGCGAGCAGCGCATGCTCACCGAGCAGCCGGTCGAGCGCCACCTCGAGATTCGCTGCCGGTGACGTCGTCGAGCCGAGGTGCTTCTGCTTCGCGATCGCGCTCGCGAGCAGGTCGGCGGTCATGCCCATGTGCTCGTATGCGCCGTTCGTCAGCGTGTACGCCTGCGCATAGTTGCCGTTCGCAAAGGCATCGAGCTGACCCTTGAGCTGCAGGACGTGCGCGGTCAAGTCGTTGACCAACGCCTGCCTGGGCAGTCCGGTCGCCTTTGCAAAGAACGCCGCCTGGGTCTGGATGTAGACCATCAGGTTCGCGACGGCCTTCTTCTGGCCGGCCTTATCGTGCTTCGCCGTCGCGACCGTGTAGTCGACGAAGTACTTGATGTGGGCACGCCACAGGTTCTTGCCGTTCAGGAACTGGTTCGCGGCTGCGGGCCCGTACACCGAGCCGATCGCGTTGGAGATCGCCACAGAGTTCCGGTCGAGCTGCTTCGCGACCGCGTTGAAGTCCTTGCCGCCGACGAGCCCGCGCTGCGTCGCCTGGATCGCGAGGATCGCATGCTCACCGAGCAGCTGGTTGAGAGCGATGCGGAGCTGAACGGCCTTCGGAGTAGCCGCCGCGTTCGAATGGGTCATCGTCATGTCCATGCCGCTCATCGACCCATGGCCGCTCCCTTTCGGAGCCAGCGCACCAGACGCGGCCGCCACGACGGCGAGCGCGAGAATCGAGAGTAGAGCGAGCGATGTTTTCAGGTTCTTCATGTAGCCCCCAGATCGGTTGACGCCGCTCATTCGCCTCACGTCCCATTACGGTTCGCACATGGCCGACATCCCGACCCGCGACGATGTCCTCGCCGCACGCGAGACGATCGGCGGCCGCCTGCCGCGCACGCCGCTGCTCGACAACCGCACGATGGGGGCTCGCCTCAAGTGCGAGCTCTTCCAGCGAACCGGCTCGTTCAAGGTGCGCGGCGCGCTCAACAAGATCAGCAGCCTGAGCGACGACGAGAAGGCGCACGGCGTGATCGCGATCAGCGCCGGCAACCACGCGCAGGCCGTCGCGTTCGGCGCCGCCGCCGAAGGGCTCGACGCCCTCGTCGTGATGTGGCAGGGAGCATCCGCGCAGAAGATCGCCGCCACCCGAGGCTACGGCGCCGCCGTCGACCTCGAGGCAAACGATCCGGGTGAGGCGTTCAAGCGGCTCGACGCACTGATCGAGGAAACCGGCCGCACGCTCGTGCATCCGTTCGACGACCCGCTCGTGCTCGCCGGCCAGGGCACCGTCGGCCTCGAGATCGAGGAGGACGCGCCCGACGTCGACGCCGTCATCGTCCCCGTCGGCGGGGGCGGGCTGATCGGCGGCATCCAGGCCGCGATCGGCGACCGGACGCGCGTGATCGCCGTCGAGCCCGATCAGAGCACCGCGTTGCACAGCGCGATCGCCGCCGGCGAACCGGTCACGGTCACGCCGAAGAGCATCGCCGACGGGCTCAGCGCCCCGTTCGCCGGGCGCATCGCGACCGAGACGTGCAAGGACCTCGAACGCCATCTCGTCACCGAAGAAGAGATCGAGCATGCGTTCCGCTTCCTCTACGAGCGGGCGAAACTCGCGTGCGAGCCGGCCGGCGCTGTCGCGGCCGCGGCGTGGCTCGCGGGCAAGATCGAGGCGACAAACCCTGTGATTCTCGTGTCCGGCGGCAACGTCGCCGGGCAAACGGCCGCTGCTATCCTGGCCCGGCCATGAAGGCCGACATTCATCCCGAGTACAAGCTCACGACCGTGCACTGCGGCTGCGGGAACACGTTCACGACGCGTTCCACGAAGGATGAGCTGCACGTCGAGATCTGCTCGAACTGTCACCCGTTCTACACGGGCAAGCAGAAGCTCGTCGACACGGGCGGTCGGGTGGAGCGCTTCCAGCGCCGGCTCGAGAAGGCCGAGCGCGCGCAGCGCGCGTCGGCGTAGCGCACCATGGCCTCGAACATCGGGGGTCAGGCCGTCCTCGAAGGCGTGATGATGCGCGGCCCCCGCAACTGGGCGGTCGCTGTCCGCAAGCCCGACGGCGAGATCGCGCACGTCGCCAAGCCGATCGACCCGTTGATGGCGCGCCACTGGACGCTGCGCCTGCCGATCGTCCGCGGTGTCGTCGCGCTCGGCGAGAGCCTCTCGATCGGGTTCCGCGCCCTCAGCGTCTCCGCGAACTACGCCGCGCAGGAGGAGACGGACGGCGACGGCGAGCCCGTGGAGCTCGGGCGCTGGGCGCTCGCGTTCGCGTTTCTCGTCGCGATCGGATTCGCGGTCATGATCTTCAAGGTCGGCCCGGCGCTGCTCACCGACCTGCTGCCGATCTCGAGCGGCGGCTGGTTCGTGCTCGTCGAAGGCGCGATCCGCGTGACGGTGTTCGTGCTCTACCTGACGATCCTCTCGTTCATCCCGTCGCTCCGCCGCGTCTTCCAGTACCACGCCGCCGAGCACAAGGCGATCAACGCCTACGAAGCGGGGGAGGAGCTCAAGCCGGAGATCGCCCAGCGCTACTCGCTGATCCACCCGCGCTGCGGGACCGCGTTCCTGCTCTGGGTGATGGTCGTCAGCGTGTTCGTCTACGCGCTGCTCGGTCGCCCCGTCTGGTACTGGCTGATCGTCAGCCGCATCGTGTTGCTGCCGGTGATCGCCGGGATCGCGTACGAGCTGATCCGCTTCGCCGGCCGCCACTCCGAGAACCGCATCCTCATGACCGTGCTCGCGCCCGGCCTCTGGCTGCAGCGCCTCACCACGCGGCAGCCGTCTCTCGACCAG